>JAUPKI010000417.1 GCA_030837545.1 Thermodesulfobacteriota bacterium
AGCGATCCCGGGCCTTCAGCCGAGCACCTTGAGAGCGAGGATGCATAAGGTCGGGATCGTCCGGCCGGAGACCAAGGAGCGAGATTGAGAACCGGCTTTCCTAAAGGGTCCCCTCAATATGTGGAGGTTCCACCAAATATTGAGGCCAAACCCATCGGTTCACCCTTCCCTACGCTTTTCCCCCATTCATCTAATCCGCTGTTATTACAGGATGATTCCAAATTCTTTCCTTTTCCGATTCCTGGCAGGCCACTTGCAGTGATGATCGGCATGATCCTGGTCATCAGCAGCGGGCAAAAAGAGGCCGGATGCGCGGTCCCAGCCAGAGGATGAATGACCGCGATGACAGGGGCCAACGTACCATTACTCAAACCCAATTACGAAAGGAGGAACACCATGAAATCAAGCACAAAGGACCAAGCGGAAGGCACGTTTCACAAAGTGAAAGGTAAGATCAAGGAGGTCGCCGGGAAGGTGAGCATGAATGCTGACTTGGAAGCCGCAGGCAAAGAGGAAAAGCTTGCCGGAAAAGTTCAGGAAAAAATCGGCGAACTCGAGAAGGTCCTGGGTAAATAGAAAGGAGTCGAACATGTTTTGGACCCTATTTTTGATTCTCATGATTCTGTGGGGGATCGGAGTCCTGATTTTTCAAGTCATTCGAGATCGGCGTCGAAACATAAAGGGGGCGGTTCAACTGAGCGGTTTCGTTTATTCCCAAGAGGGCGTCGAGAAATCGGGTGAAATGGTCAGCGACGTCGAAGGGGGTCAAATGATACGAGCTAAGAGAGAAGGGGTCACAAATGAAAATTACAGGGATTTCCGGATGAGCAACATGAACCGCTGGACCCTTGCCGGATAAGGTGAGGTGTCTACCGAGAGGAGTACGAGATGAATGCAGTCAAAATTCTGGCAATTGTGCTTATCATTGCCGGCATCCTCGGGTTGGCGTATGGCAGTTTCAGCTACACCAAGGAGACCCATGAGGCCAAGCTCGGACCGATCGAGCTGTCGGTAAAGGACAAGCAGACGGTCAACGTGCCAGTGTGGGCCGGCGTGGGGGCCATAGTCGTTGGCGGCGCGCTCCTGTTTTTTTCCAGCAAGAAGAAATAGTCCCAAGAAGGTGAGTGATCTCAGCCTTCAGTACTGTCTTTGTCCCCAACCTTGAATCCCGCTGCAGCGGGAAACCCAGAACCTGTGAACCCTTACCCTGGGTCTTTGTGGAGCGCTTCTCTCTCGTTGCATTGCGGTTTCTGGCGTTCGGAACGGGCAGCGATTCTCATTTTGCCTTTCGCAGTGATGTGATACGTTTGTAGTGGGGCCGTGAGGCCAAAAAAATAACCTTACGGCGACACTACGAAAGGGAAAAGCGGCCTATTCAATCGCAAAACGAGAATTGCTGGCCGCCAACCGGTTTACCTTGACTTATACGGCAGTGAGGTGTATCCAGTATTTTCAGCAGGATAGCTGCGCTGTTTGTCCACTTTAAACCCTTGCCCCGGGCCGATCTGAGGCGATGCTCTCCAACGAATATTGTCACGTCTGGAATAGTGCATAGCCCCATCCAAATGGGATCAAAGCCGTACCAGGGCAGGCCCGATAGGGAAAGAGGATGCAAAATGGTCGATATCCGCCGCAAGACCCCGTTTCTCCGTACACATGGAGAGCGGGGTTTTGTATTTTGTGGCCCAGGGGACCGCGTACGTATGGCAAAAGATATCATGTTTGAAGCGTAAGTAAGCCAACGAAGTCAACAACGGATATCACAGGCAGGCAACCTACCGCGGGGGGCATGTGCTGCGTTGTGGGTGCGGCTTCAGCCGCAGGGTGGGCCTATGGAACGACAGGGGACGGAGAAAAACTGTGGGAGAGGCTTCCAAGCCTCGACCATCAACAGGATCGTGGCGCCATGCCACTCACACAAAAACCATTCTGAGTTCCAGGCTTCTCTTGTAGAGGAATGCGGGGACTTTCCAGCCCGGCAGACATGCCGCTAACACAGGGCATTTCCATTCCCCGGGGGCAACTAACCCTTCGTCATGAGCATTCACTTTTGAGATAAATTGTTAAATTTTAAAAGAGCGTCCCGCTGCTCAGACTATTTCGGATAGTTGAAACGCTGAATCACATCTAACTGTTGCCCGGGCAATCCGAAATGGCGGATATCACAGGTTTTTAAATGGAGAAACGAGATGAGGGTCGAAGAAATCAAAGCAGCCATAGAGGAGCTTCCTGGAGCAGAGTTTGTCGAGATCAGGAAATGGGTCGCCGAGAGGGACTGGCAAATTTGGGATCGGGAGTTGGAAACGGACTCGAAAGCCGAAGGCCCTCACGAATTGTGGATTGAAAAAAATGAGGACCGATGATGCAAGATAAGAATACACAGGAACTGCCTGGTCACATTCCCACTCGGATGTCTGATATATTTTCGACTTTTCACCTTTTTGGTTTTATGGGCAGATGGGGTGCCTGGATTGTTCTGTTGGCGTCTTTACTGATCACTTTCAACGCCTGGTATTTCGCCAGGGGCGAAGCAACCAAAAGGGCTCAAGAGCGTTTTGATTTTCGGGTCAAGACAATAGAAACAAGGATTTATGAGCGCCTCCAGACCTATGAATTTCTGTTCCGAGGGGGGAGCGGTCTTTTTGCGACTTCCGATGAAGTCACTCGGGAGGATTGGCGGACCTATGTAACGAAGTTGCAGATTAATCAATATTATCCGGGGATTCAAGGGGTCGGCTTTTCCAAACGAATTCTTCCTTCTGAAAAGGCGGCTCACCTTCGTCAGATTCGTGGCGAGGGATTCCCTCAATACACTATCAAACCTGACGGGGAGCGGCCGGAATACACCTCGATCATCTTCCTGGAGCCCTTCGATTGGCGAAATCAGAGGGCTTTTGGCTATGACATGTTTTCCGAACCCACCCGTAAAGAAGCCATGATCAGAGCTCGTGACACCGGAATAGCAGCCTTGAGCGGCAAGGTCACCCTGGTCCAGGAAACGGTCAAGGACATACAGGCGGGCTTTCTCATTTACCTGGCGATTTACCGCGAGGGGGAACCGCTGGAAACCCTGGAACAGAGGCGTAAGGCGTTAATGGGATATGTTTACAGCCCTTTTCGTATGAATGATTTTATAAAGGGTATTCTGGTCGAAAAGGAGGGATACGTTGAACTTCAGATTTTTGATGGCGATAAGCCGCTTAAAGAAACTCTGTTATATCGCAGCGATTCTGCGGAAGAACCTCACAACGACCCTGAAGGTCACCATTTTGCCACTAACCAATCCGTCCTGGAATATGCCGGCCATCGTTGGCTGTTATCTTTCGTTTCCTCAAAATATTTTGAAGAAAACATCGAGGCCGGCTCCACGAACTTCATCTTATTGCTTGGCATCGTCATCAGCCTGCTGTTATTTGGCATGGTATTGTCTTTAACCAAATCGCACAGCCAAGCCATCGCTCTGTCTTATACGACATTGGACCTGGAAAAAGCTAATATCGGATTGAGAGAAGAAGTCGTGGAGCGCAAGCGGACCGAGGCGGCACTCCTGGAGACCAACCGCCATCTCGAAGCGGCCACGGCGCAGGCGGCCATGGCGAACGCCGCCAAGAGCGAGTTTCTGGCCAACATGAGCCACGAGATCCGCACGCCCATGAACGGGATCATCGGCATGACGGAACTGGTCTTGAACACCGAGCTGACCGCAGAGCAGCGAAAATATTTAGAAATGGCAAAGATATCGGCAGATTCGCTGCTGGCACTGATCAACGACATCCTGGATTTTTCCAAAATCGAAGCCGGAAAAATGGAGCTGGAAGCGATCGATTTTAATCTGCGACTCACACTTGAAAAGGCTACCGACACCTTGGCATTGAAGGCCCACGAAAAGGGTTTGGAGTTGGCCTGCCACATCCTGCCGGATGTGCCCACCGCTTTAATCGGCGACCCGGGCAGACTGCGCCAGATTATCGTCAATATAGCGGGGAACTCTCTTAAATTTACCGAGCAAGGTGAAATTGTGATCCGGGTTGAAGTGGAATCCGAGTCGGACGATTCGGTGAATCTCCATTTCATGATATCGGACACCGGCATCGGGATACCTCCGGACAAGCTGGATTCAATTTTCAATAGTTTCGAACAGGTGGATGGTTCCACCACGAGAAAGTACGGTGGCACGGGCCTGGGATTATCCATAACCAGACAGTTTGTTGAGATGATGGGTGGAAAGATCCGTGTGGAGAGCCCGAACAGGTTTCGATTGGAGGAGGACTCCAACACCCGGAACCGGGAACCCCGTATTGGAGGTCCGGGCAGCATTTTCCATTTTACTGTCTGCTTTGAACTAAGCCGCTCGAAAGACATCAGAGTCCCGCGTCCCAAACCGAAAGATCTTTCGGGAATGCCGGTTCTCATTGTGGACGACAACACCACCAACCGTATTGTGCTCCAGGAAATGATAAAATCCTGGGGCCTTGTTCCAACGATTACAGCCAATGGCAAGGAAGCGATTGATCGTTTCAACAAGGCGTTTGGTTCCGGAACGCCGTATCGATTGATTTTATTGGATATGCAGATGCCGGAATTAGATGGCTTTGATGTCGCCAAAATGATCAAGGATTCTCCTTCGGGAAAAGACGTGAAAATCATCGTGCTTTCTTCCATGGGGCAAAGGGGTGACTCCGATCGCTGCAAAGAGATCGGCATCTCAGGGTATCTGCCCAAACCCATAAAGCAATCGGATCTACTTGATGCCATCATGATGACCATGGGGCTTCCATCAGAAGAAACGCCGACGGTCATCACTCGCCACAAAGTTTATGAAGAGCGGGAAAGCTTTAATATTCTACTGGCTGAAGACAATTTGGTAAACCAGACCCTGGCCATAAAACTTTTGGAGAAAAGGGGACACCGGGTTACCCTGGCATCGAATGGGATAGAGGCTGTTGAGGCATTTAAAAAGGGTGATTTCGATCTGATTCTCATGGATATCCAGATGCCGGAAATGGATGGATTCGAAGCCACAAGGCACATGCGTGCCTTGGAGCTCAAAGCTCAAAGTTCAAAGCTCAAAGGCAAAGAATCCAAAATCGAAAGGATTCCGATCGTGGCCATGACGGCCCATGCCATGACAGGGGATCGGGAAAAGTGTATCGATGTGGGCATGGATGATTATGTGTCCAAGCCGATCAAGCCGGAAACGCTTTACAGTGTCATCGATAAAGTTGCCCGTAAATCGCAGGGTGAAAAGGAGCAAAAACGAACACAGCCCTCACAAGGCTCAAAAACCTTTTCTCCAACGACTTTTGACCTGTCCAGTGCCATGGAGACAGTTTTAGGAAATGAAGATCTTTTCCAGGAAATAGCTGGTATGTTCATAGAAAGCTGTTCAGCTTATATAGCAAAGATCAAGGAAGGAATTGCGGG
>JAUPKI010000418.1 GCA_030837545.1 Thermodesulfobacteriota bacterium
AACTGCCGTCATTGTCATTGGCGCCTTCCTTCTTGCTGAGCCAGTGGTGACCGTACCCTAAGACCACGCCGAAATCCTGAAATGGGGACACCTCATATTCAATAGAGGCGTCGTACACATCCAGGTTCCATTTATCGTCAAAATAGCTGAATTCGTATTTCTTCCCTACCTGGACATCCCTCACTTTTCCGGTTGTTCTATAGTCCTGGCGCTGGGCATCCAGGCCGATGGTAAAGGACCCGGCGGATCTCAGATCGCAGCTTGACTGTATGGCGCCCCCCCATACGTTTGATCTGCCGTCTTCAAAAAAGCTCCCTTTGTTGTTCATGGAATTATAGTTGCTGTTGTCATACCGGGTCCTCTCCTCGTCCAGGCTGTTGAAATAGACCCATCCCCGAATGTCGGCCGGGCCGGGCAGATCATAACTGGTTGAAAGCTGTGTGGAAAAGCCCTCGAGGTCGTTGACCCGTTCGTATTTGGGGTTGCTGGCAAACGGGTCCGGTTCTGTCTTGGTGCTCTGTCTGGTGCTCGGGGGAATGCCATGGTTTCCCTTGGTATAGGTCGCTACCAGGCCGATATCCCAGTCTTCCGTGGGGGAGTATCCGATATTTCCAAAGAGATTGTTGCGCCTGGCATCGCTGTTTGACCTGAGATCCCCGTCCTCTAACGGAGTGGGACTAAAATCATTCGACAGACGAAAGCCCCTTTGCGCTGCCATACTCCCGCTCAGAAAGAAATCCACGTTTTCCTTTGCCCCGGAGAAAGTCAACCGGCCGAGACGCTCAAGGCCTTCGCCTGCCTCTCCGGAAGCCATACCCTGGAATCCTTCTTTGCCCTTTTTTGTGATGATATTGATCACGCCACCGAGTCCCCCCTGCCCGTACAGGACAGAGCTCGTGCCATAGCTCACCTTTATTTTGGCGATATTTTCCGTGGGGATAATCGATGGATCAAACTGCCCGTCTGATGTGGAGTTCAGCGGGATACCGTCCAGCAGCAGGAGGACATGTCTGGAACGAAATCCCCGCAAATCCACCCGGGGAGTCCCTTCGGCCCCGGTCCTGACCTCCACGCCCGGCAGCAGTTCAAGGGCCTCGGCCAGGTTTCTGGCATCTTTGTTCTGGATGTCTTCCGCGGTAATCTCACGGACTGTCCCCGCCGCTTCGACGCCTTCCTTCTGGGCCGAGACAACGATCTCGCCCAGGGTGTAGACCCCGGTTTTCTCAGAGTCGGGCGTCTGTGAAAGCGCAGCAAGTGGAAACGCCAGGCAGGCCAGAGAAATTATCGGAAAAAATGACCCAATTATTCGCCCAAATGACCTGTGCTTACACATCCGATCCATTCGTCTCGACATGATTTCCCCCTTTTTTGATATATAGATTGTGACAGTCGATTCCTAATGGAGTATGGTCATGCGGTATTGTCCCGTATGGTACAATTTTCGAGGCCAATAGTAAGATTGTATATCAGAAATTGTCAACCCTTAAAAAAACAAAAATTTTTGTATTCTATAATACCCGTAAATAACTCAAAATATCCATTATGAACTTAAACCCGGAGATGATTGGACATCCCTGGGGCTATCCCAACCATAAGGCAATTGCCAGACGTTGACCTCCGCAGAGCGTGCTATGAAAAACATAATGATTTGGCTGAATATTTAACTCGCGTCATCTTCACCGATTGTTCTATTCTGGTGAAAGCGGCTTTTCCCCCTATCGCGCGGACCAGGTCTTCTCTGGCCTGCGCACCCGTTTTTAGGTTTCAAGTAGACAGCGCCCTCTTTCCTCTGAAATCCGCTGACCCCGAGTAATGGATTCACTGACATAAGAAATATCTGGATATCCTGAAGCGAAAGGGATTGTTATGAAAAACGGTAAGATCTGGAGATGATAAAATTATCATTTCATGGGCGTCCCCCAGGGGTTCACTTTTCCCCTCTGAGAAAATCGTGGCATTTACGGGGATCGATCAACTGGTGAATTCTGTTATCGAGTTTTGCACCAGCTTGATTTATCCAGTGCGCTGTCCTATACTCCCGTGCAAGCAGCCATACGTTCAGACACCCTGAAGGATTTTGGCGTTCACCTGGATGAGAGGAGGCACGCAATGAATCAAAATCTGATCCAAATCTTTGAATATGCGCTGAACCAGGAAAAGACCGGCATGAGTTTTTTCGAGACGTCCCTTCAACGAATGGGGATCGGCGCGGCAGTGACGGCTTTCAAACAGATCATTGAAGAGGAAAAAAGCCATGTCCGCTTCATCGATGCCATATTGAACGATCTGAAAAATAAGGAGGAGGTGGATTTCTCACGGTTGGAAGGACTTGCCCTGGCGCCCACCAATTATTTCGACGACCGGAGCCGGTCGGAATTCCTGGAGCGATGTGTTTATGAGGCCATGATCCCTGATGTGACGGTCTTCAATACGGCCTGGCTCATCGAGAAGGACCTGAGTGAGTTTTATCAGGGCATGGCTGGAAAGGTCCAGGGCCCGCCTGCCGAGGCGCTCAGGATGCTGGCCTCCTGGGAGAAGGCCCATGAGAAGTTCTTCAGGGAATACCGGGATAAACTCACCGAGACCTATTCAAAAATGCCCTGGGGTGGTTAGGTGGCTGGGGGTGCGCGTTATGTGCAACATTTTAATCGTCTACCATTCCCAATCGGGTCATACGCAAAAGATGGCCGCAGCCGTAGCTCAGGGGGCCGGGTCTATCGAAGGGGTGACCGTCACCTTCAAGCAGGCATCCGAGGCAGGTCTTGATGATCTGCTCAACTGTGACGGCCTCGCCATCGGCTCGCCGGAATATTTTGGGTATATGGCCGGCATGGTCAAGGATTTCTTTGACCGGACCTATGATGCGGCGCGAGGCAGAAAGGAGGTGCTCAAAAAACCCTACGTCGTCTTTGTGAGCGCAGGAAATGACGGGACCGGGGCCTTGAATCATATTGAACGGATCTGCATCGGGTACCAGCTTAAAAAGGTTTATGATCCGGTGTTGGCCAGAGGAGAAATCGACAGCGAGACCCTTATCCGGTGCGATGAACTGGGAAAGACGATTGCAGCCGGATGCAAGGAAGGGATCTACTGAGGAAGGATCAGACTCGCGTTCAATCCTACGGCCCATCCGGAACTCCAGGAGCCATGAGTTTTTCCGAGCTTTGGAAACCAGTTGAAGTTGATGCTCCTTTAGCGCCCTTAGACCTCCCGTTGAGGCAGCGCAATCTTGCGTCTTTCCGGGTCCTCCTGCCGCCGGTAGAAGATGGCCGTGTGTCCGATCATGCCCACGTTCTCCGCGCCTGTCTCTTTTTCGATTCGGCCGGAGATCTCTGTCTTTTCTTCCTTTTCCTTAAAGTCGTTGAACTTCACCTTAATGAGTTCATGTGTTTCCAGGGCCTTTTCTGTCGACGACAAGACTTCAGACGTCAGCCCTTTCTGCCCAATAAAGATCACCGGTTTCATACCGTGGGCAAGTCCCCTCAGATATTTCCGCTGAAAACCCCCCAGTTTTTCCATATCAGATCCCTTTTGCCGTGAAAATAGGTTCAAGGTTTAGAGGTTCAGGGTTGAGTAGCTGCGTCTTGCACATCCCACATCCCACATTGGACGTTGGATGTTCGATGTTCCCGTTTTTACAGATGGATCAGAGCGTTTGCTTCGCCAAGGGGGCTACTCTGCCGATACCCTTCGGGTCAATTTACGGTATTTGATTCGGTGGGGCTGTGCCGCGGCTTCACCGAGTCTTGCCTTTTTATCCGCTTCGTACTCCGTGTAATTGCCATCGAACCAGATGACCTTGCTGTCCCCTTCAAAAGCCAGGATGTGGGTCGCAATTCGGTCGAGAAACCACCGGTCGTGGCTGATGACAACGGCACAGCCTCCGAAGTTCTCAAGGGCCTCTTCGAGGGCCCGCAACGTATTCACATCGAGGTCATTGGTCGGCTCGTCCAGAAGAAGGACATTGGCCCCTTCCTTCAATATTCGAGCGAGGTGAACGCGGTTCCTCTCCCCTCCTGACAGGTTCCCCACCTTTTTTTGCTGATCCGACCCTGAGAAATTGAACCGTGCGGCATAGGCCCGGGAATTCACCTGCCTGTTGCCGAGCAGGATCGTATCCTGTGCGTCCGAGATGACCTCCCATACGGCCTTATCCGGGGAAAGGGCATCGCGACTCTGGTCCACATAGGCCAACTGGACGGTTTCGCCTATCCTGAATTCACCGGACGTGGCCTCCTCCTTCCCTGTAATCATTCGAAAAAGGGTGGTTTTGCCTGCGCCATTGGGGCCGATGACGCCAACGATGGCGCCAGAGGGGATAGAGAAGGTGAGGCCGTCCATCAAAAGCCGGTCGCCGTATGCCTTGCTGACATTTATCGCCTCAATGACCAGGTCTCCAAGACGGGGACCGGGTGGAATGTAGATTTCGAGATCCTTTTCCCGTTTCTCGTTCTCCTGGCTCAACAGGGACTCATAAGCGCTGATCCGCGCCTTTGCCTTGGCATGCCGCCCCTTGGGAGACATCCTGATCCACTCCAGTTCCCGCTCAAGGGTCTTCCGGCGCTTGCTTTCTCCCTTCTCCTCGATCTCAAGCCGCTTCTGTTTCTGCTCCAGCCAGGAAGAGTAATTCCCTTTCCAGGGAATGCCCTCGCCCCGGTCGAGTTCCAGTATCCAGCCCGCCACGTTATCGAGGAAATAACGGTCATGGGTCACAGCAATCACGGTCCCCGCGTACCGGTGGAGGTGCTGCTCGAGCCATGCAACGGATTCTGTGTCGAGATGATTGGTCGGTTCGTCAAGAAGAAGGATATCCGGTTTCTGAAGGAGAAGCCTGCACAGCGCCACGCGCCGTCTCTCCCCCCCTGAAAGGACGTTCACCGGTGTCTCCCCAGGGGGGCAGCGGAGGGCGTCCATGGCCATCTCAAGCCGTGAATCAAGATCCCATGCCTCCAGGGCATCGATCTTTTCCTGGACCTCCCCCTGCCGTTCGATCAACCGGTTCATCTCCTCATCGGTCATCGGATTTGCGAATTGCTCGTTGATCCGGTTGAATTCATTGAGCAAGTCAACGGTTTCCTTCAAACCTTCTTCCGCGATATCCCGCACCGTTTTCGTGTCGTCCAGCTTCGGCTCCTGATCGAGAAGGCCGACTGTGAGACCGGGAGATATACTGGTCTGGCCATTGAATTCTTTGTCAATGCCTGCAAAAATTCGCAGAAGCGTGCTCTTTCCGGAGCCGTTGAGACCCAGAACGCCTATTTTTGCGCCGTAAAAGAAGGAGATGGAGATATCCTTTAAAACCGGTTTTTTGTCATAGTACTTGCTTACCTGGATCATGGAATAGATGATCTTGTTGGGTTCCTGGGCCATTGAGTTTGAGAACCTCCTTCGGGAAAAAAGGGAAACCGAACTGGAAAGAAAGACAGATAGGAAGTCTGCGACCGAAAACCCGATTCAACCCGATTCAAGGTCTTCGGTCGGCCGCTGAACTAATGATAGTCATGGGTCCCCAAGATGACATCGATGCCTGTCTTGCCTTTGAGGATCTGGGCGAATTCCTCGGCCGTGCCGTAAGGGCACCCCGGCTTGGCATTGACCAGACACGAACTAAGGTAAATGGCATCCGGCTTGATCTCGGAGAGCTTCATGGCCATGCCCAGATTGGGAACGATGGTCCTCCCCGGGCATTCGCATTTGACAAAGGCCGTTACCAGGGACGGTTCGTCGAACTTGCCCTCCCCGAGCGCGGCCGCCTTGAGACACCGCCATTCACCGGGGCATCCGTAACCGCTGTCCATGTAAGCGCCACAACCGATAACCGCTGCCTTTTTCATGGGCCTTTCCTCCTTTTTGTTTTAGTGCTGCAAGGTCTTTCACGGTGCTCATATCACAATGTCAAGCAAGATGCCACTCAATTTCAGGAACATCTGAACCAATGAACCAGCCCTGACGGATGCTTTGGGATTTTCAAAAACCCCCTTTTGGTGTAAGGTAACAGTTCACGGGTTTCCCGCTTTCAGCGGGAAACCCCGAACCTGTGAACCCTTCCGGTGTAAGGTGCAGGCTGGATATGGCGACGTCTCAACATTTATGCGAGGATTCGATGACGAACGGACACGACTTGGAGACCCTGGCAAGGGAACTGATCGCGTCACAGAGCACCATGGCCCTGGCAACAGCGCGGAAAGGCGAGGCCTGGGCCGCCCCGGTCTATTATGTATTCTACCAGGGGGGATTTTATTTTTTTTCAGCCCCTGATTCGAGACATATTCTGGAGTCTATTGAAAGCGGACAGGCCGCCGCAACCATTTATCCGTTTGTTTCTTCCTGGAAGGATATTCGAGGGATACAGATGTCGGGTCGGATCAAAAAGGTGGGACCGGGGCTGACGGCGGTTCGAGCGGTACAGGCCTATATCGAGAAGTACCCTTTCATTCCGGAATTCTTTGATCCCGGACAGGATCTCGATCTGGAAAACTTCGGCAAACGGTTTCGTGTGCGCTTCTACCGGTTCCGGCCCGCGCTCGTCTATTATGTGGACAACGCCATTCGTTTCGGGTTTCGGGAAGCCATTGCTCTGTGAGCGATTCTAATGGGATGGCTAATTGTCGCTCATCAGGTGGGCAACGGCCTTTTCCAGGCCGTCGATGGTTAGCTCAAACATGGGAAATATTTCCCGGATCGCGCTAATGCTGCGGGTATAGGGCCATTCAGCCGCCATCTTGGGGTTCAGCCAGACGGAGTGCCTGAAGGTATCGGCGATGAACCGGAGCCTCTCGTAGCTCGGCAGGGTGGATCGCTCTTCGATATGAATCGATCCGTCCGTGGCCATCAGTTCATAGGGGGCCATGCTGGCGTCGCCCACAATGATAAAGCGGGTTTCCGGATCACGGCGGGCCAGGTCCTCGACCCGGACCGGTTTTTTGAACCGGGGGGGGTCCTCCCAGATATGGTCATAGATCGTATTATGAAAGAAAAAGGTCTTCACTTCCTTGAACTGGGCGCGTGCATAATTGAACAGGGTTTGCACCATCTCGATATACGGGTCCATGGACCAGCCGCCATTGTCGATGGCCAGGATAATTTTCAGGCGATCCTTGAGACTCCTTTCAAAGACAATCTCTATCTCCCCGGCGTTTTTCATGGTCTGATAGATGGTCTCGTCGATGTTGACCACGTCCTTGGGACCGGTGGGCACCATATTCCGCAAGCGCTTTAGCGCCTCTCCGATTTGGGCCTGGGTCAGAGGGCCTTCCTGGGAATAATCGCGGTATCGCCTGTCCATGGCCACCTTGACGGCCGACTTGTTTCTCGACATGCCGCCGACCCGCATCCCGCCCGGATGATAGCCTGAGTGCCCCACGGGGGAGGTGCCGCCGGTGCCGATCCATTTGCTGCCGCCATGATGCGCCTCTGTCTGCTCTTTCAGCCGGTCCAGGAAGTACTGAAGGAGTTCCTCGGGGCTCAGCTTGTTAAGGGCCTCCTTATCCATCCCCAATGCATCGGCTACTGCCTCCGGGTCTTTGAGCCACTCCTCCAGCATGGCCCGGGCCACTTGAGACAGCTCAAATTCCTCGGGCTCTTTCAGCTCGGCCCCTTCAAACCGGTGGGCAAAGACCTGATCATACAGGTCGAAATATCTCTCGCTCTTTACCAGGATGGATCGGGCCGCGGTATAGAAATCATCGATGGAGGTGATCAGCCCCATCTGAAGGGCCTTTTGAAGACGCAGGAAGGATGTAGGGGATACCGGAATCCCCACCTGCCTCAAGAGATAAAAGAAACTCGTAAACATGAGGTCCTCCGGGTCATATCTTCATTCGCACGGCCGCGTTTCGCGCAGTCGCGTAATCGGGGCTCTTTTTGAAGAGCACCCCCAGATAGGGAAGATCTCCCTTGATGAGTTCCTTTACATTGAAATCAGGATCGGCCTGAAGGGCGCGGATCCAGTTAATCAACTCCCGGGTTGCCGGTTTTTTCTCGATCCCCCTGAAATCCCTCACCTTGTAAAAGGCCCGGATCGAGCTTTCCAGAAGATCTTTGCCGATATCAGGGAAATGGACCTTGAGAATTTCCCGCATCATCTCCGCATCAGGGAAGGCGATGTGGTGAAAATTGCAGCGGCCTAAGAAGGGATCGGACAGGTCCTTTTTGGCATTGGATGTGATAATAATGACCGGTCTTTTTTTGGCCTTGATGGTTTTATCGATCTCAATGATATCAAATTCCATCTGGTCCAGGACGTCCAGCATGTCGTCCTGGAAATCCGTATCGGCCTTGTCGATCTCGTCGATCAAGAGCACCACCCGGTCCTCTGATACAAATGACTGGCCGATCTTCCCCATTTTGATGTAATCTTCGATATTACTCACATCCCTCTGGGAGTCGCCGAAACGGCTGTCATTGAGCCGCGTGAGGGTATCATACTGGTACAGGGCCTCCACCAGCTTCATGCTCGATTTGACATTCAGAACAATCAGCCTCATACCCAGGGCCTCTGAGATGGCATGGGCCAACATGGTCTTTCCGGTCCCCGGCTCTCCCTTGAGGAGAAGGGGCATTTCCAGTGCCATTGAGATATTCACGATCTTGGCCAGCTCCTCATCCAGAACGTATTTGGAAGCGCCCCTAAACTTACAGCTTGCACTGTTTTCTGAATTCATATGTCGTCTGCTCCTTGCAAAAAACGGGATTTTGTCGTAGATCTTATGGAACATAGGCTCCCTTTGTATGGCACACTTAGATTACAATCTTAAGCATTTTTGGACTCGGGTCAATACACGGGCCAGGTTTTTCGGCTGCAAAGCCGCTCACACAGGGCGAAT
>JAUPKI010000419.1 GCA_030837545.1 Thermodesulfobacteriota bacterium
AATAGACGCAGCCGTAGCCGGTTGCCTCGGGCCGGATAAGGCTCCCCCCCCAGCCGAGGCTCTTGCCGGTCAGGACGCCCGTGAATTCATTGCGCAGCCTTTTGTACATGCCGAACAGATAGCCGATCTCTCTCGCCCCCACCCCGATATCTCCGGCAGGAACGTCCGTGTCAGGGCCGATATGTCGGAAGAGCTCGATCATGAAACTCTGGCAGAACCGCATGACCTCATTGTCGGATTTTCCCTTGGGGTCAAAGTCGGAGCCGCCTTTTCCTCCCCCCATGGAGAGGGTGGTCAGGGCGTTCTTGAAAACCTGCTCAAATGCCAGGAACTTGAGGATGCTCAGATTTACGGAGGGGTGGAAACGAATCCCGCCCTTGTATGGGCCGATCGCGCTGCTCATCTGTATCCTGAAACCTCGATTGACCTGCACCTGCCCCTCGTCATCCACCCAGGGGACACGGAACATGATCACCCTCTCGGGTTCCGTGATCCTCTCTAAGATGGCCGACTGCCGGTATTCGGGGTTTCTCTCGAGTACGGGCTGAATGGTTTCCAGGACCTCCTTCACAGCCTGGTGAAATTCTTTTTCGTGAGGGTCTCTCGCCATTAGCGATTTTAAGATGTTTTCCATTAATAACCTCCTGTTTTTATTAATACTTCCATGATCTCAAATATCTTGCTGCCACGCTCTGTGCCGATAGGTGCGAGTTCATTCGCACAACATGGAGGTCGCCGCCTCGAATGTGCGGATCAATCCGCACCTACCCACCTGCTCACATGTCTCGCAGCCATGCCTGTATCAGCCCTGATCGCCGATAATCGCACACTGGGATCTTCTGCCGTCAATCTTGATGATCAGCGGTTTTTCCATTGCCACGTGTCTCAAAAAGGCCGTTTCCTGAACCGTGGAGAGCGAACGAATCCAGTTCCAGTCGAAGCGGTCTTCTGATTCGTCGTCCTCTGTCACCGTGATGTAATTGATGCCGAGGGACGTAATGTTCTGGAAAAAATGGGACCCCTGAGAAGGGTCGGCCTTCAATTGTTTATTTCTCAGTTCAATAATGGTGCCTACGCCCGAGATATGCCGCCACTGGACCGGAATGCCCAGCCACCGGTCCGCGGACCCCCATCGGCCGGGACCCACCAGGAGATATTTCCGCTTTTCCTTGAGCAATCCGGCATTGATCTGACCGAGTTCCTCTGCCATCTGGACCGTCGCGCCGACATCAAAGGCATCGGGTTTGACATAGACAATATCCTTGATCTCCTCGTTTTTGCCGTTCCCCAGGGCCGTGGTAGACCGGCAGAAGGCCCTGTCCATCTCGTCGGGCGTGATCTCCACATTGAATCGTCCCTCGTCGGCTACCATCGGCCTCATTTGTAGGAAAAAAAAATCGCCCTTACGAGCCTTGTCCGGGGTGAGTTCCACCGAGAACTCGATCTCCACGGGGCATCCCATCCCCTTCCTACCCAATATGAGGAGATCGGACAGGAGGTCTGGCAGGGGAAAGATCCGGTGTTTCAAGACCTGGGCAAAGGTTAGGATTTTCGGCCCCGGCATATACCCCGTATCCCTGATACGGTCTTCTTCAGGCACATAGGTGCTGGCCAGGGTCTTGACGGGGAATTCGTTTTCCGCGTCGTCCAGGTCCCGCTTCTCTAAGTTGGAATCGCGCCACAGCTTGGGTCCCTCGGGATAATTCCGAATCCTCAAGGCGTAAAAAAACCTCTGAGCATTGGCGAGGATGTCTTTCACCGTAGAAAACTGGGGCATGATCTCCGGATATTTGGGGGAGAAGCGCAGCGTTTTTTCCCCTTCTACAACAGTCTTGCCCATGCCCAGCGCAATATGGGCGATCCCCTCTTCGGGCTTCATGCGGGCTACCGGGTAGAAATTATGGGATTGGGCCACGCCCGAAATGGACGGATAGAAATAATCCCCGTATTCCTTTCCTGAGAGTTGCTGAATGATAACCGCCATGGCCTCTGCCTGGGGCTGGTTCGATGTGCTTCTCGAAAATGCCTTGGGATCTTCATAGTAGGTGGATGCATAGACCAGCTTGACGGCCGTGATGAGATGCTTCAGCCGGACCGAGGGATCGGGGTGATTGTTGGGGATCATATAGGTCTGATACAGCCCGGCGTAGGGCTGAAATTGGGCGTCTTCCAGCAGGCTTGAAGATCGGATCGACAGGGGGATGGTGACCTGGGCCACAAACGCCTCCAGATCTCTGGCCAGCCATTCGGGCATCTCCCCACCCAGGAATGCCCTGGCGACCTCTTCATCGCTGAACCCTTCCTTGGCAAATCCTTCCAGATGATTCTGCGCTACAAACGACTCAAATCCGTCCGTGCAGATGACCAGCGTCTTGGGGATCCGGATCCGGATGTCTGAATACTTTTCGTGAAGCTCCTGGTTCTGCTCAAGGACCGTCGACATAAAGGCCAGACCCCTGGCCTTGCCGCCCAGGGACCCCTGGCCGATCTTGAGGAAATCGGTGATGAGAGGGTCAAAATGTTCGGCCCTGAAACGGGCCACCACCCCTTTCTGGCGCAGTTTGCGCAGCGCCCTGATATTGCTGATAATGTACTCGCGCATTTCAGGGACGCTGGCAAAATCACCGGCCTGGACTTTGCGGAATTTGGAGGCGAGGGCGATCTCTGAACGGGCCATGATCCAGTTGGAAAAATGATTACGTTCCGCATGATACCGGAGTGAGGCGTCCGGTATTTGCGCGAGCTTGGCTTCCAGCGTGTGGAGATTGGAGGCCCGGTCCACCTCTGTCCCATCAGGCATACGGAAGATGAAATCCCCGAATCCGAGTCGGGTAAGGAAAAAGTTGTGTATCTCTGAAAGGAGATGGGGAGAATTCTTGTCTAAAAAATCGGCGGGAATCCGGTCTGCCTTTTTCCTGTTGCTCGATTCCGAACTGAGCAGCAGGAGCGGGACGTCTGGGACCTCCTTACGGATCTGGGAAAGGAAGAGAAATCCCGTATTGTCGTCCATCTGGTGGTTCTTGGGCAGCCGAGCATCTGAAATCACGCCGAAGAGGAAGGCCCGGAATTTCTCGTAAAGGGCTAGGGCCTCCTCATAATTGGTGGCCAGGAGTATCTTGGGCCGGGCCCGCATGGTCAGGAGCCGGTGTTCTTCATTGAGCCCCATCTTAAGCACGGCCTGGGTCTGGCGGACGATCTCCTTGTAGATAAGCGGCAGGAAGGACGAGTAATACACCGGGGAGTCCTCCACCAGGATGAGGACACGGACCATGGCTTTTGCCGTGTCGGCGTCCACGTTCAGGTGATCTTCAGCGTTCTTGACCAGAGCCAGGAGGAGATCGGAGTTTCCGGACCAGATAAAGATCTTGTCGATCCCTTCGCAGTTTTTGTTTTCAGGGAGGGGATAGATCCCCCTGGGGCTGTGGGCCAGGAGGATGACAGGGAGACCGGGATGGGTTTTTTTCGCCTTCAAACCGAGGGTAAAGGCATCCATCTCCTCCAGGTGGGGGGTGGTGACCACCATGTCGAAATTTCTCATGTTGAGAAGCGCCAATGCATCAAAGGCCGAAGACGTTCGGGTAACCCTGGGCGGATGGCTCAAGTTCAATCCGCTGTATTCGTTGATAATCCTGGATGCAAGGCTCCCGTCTTCCTCCATGATGAAGGCGTCGTAGGGACTGGAGACCAGGAGGATCTCCCGGATCTTCTTGGACATGAGTTCGTGATAGATCTTGAAACGGGCATAGAATTCCATGGTCTGTTCAGGCTGTTTCAATTCATGAGACCTCGGCGCAGGTTCGCGGATTCAGGACAGATCGTCCGCAACGATATCCATATTCAGGCATGCAGCGCAACATACAATGCTTCATGATGTTTGTCAATCAAAGGGGGGCATGAGTGGCTGCGGTGGGATTCTTGCTGAAAAGGAAGGAAAAGGGCGGCTTGCAGCCGCCCTTTTCTCGTCCTATGGTTTTGGGGTGATCTCAGCTATTGATGATGGCGAGGGCTTCATCGCGGTACGCATCCATGATGTAGGGGATCCCCGTCACCTTGGCGCACTCTTCTGTCAACGAGAAGATATCCTTCCGGCTGATATAGTGAACTTCCCAGTTTCGGGACCCGGCCATCAATTGCTGGAGCCCCACTTTGAGCTTGTCCACCGCGCTGAATATGCCCACAGCCCCCAGGGGAAGGTTATCCGCCTCGGCCCCATACTTCTCTTTGAGGACCTCATAATTCATGAAGATCTCTTCTTTGGTGGATCCATACCTGGCAACGTTTGGCGGGAGGCCGCCCTGTTCGCCCCTCAGCCAGCGCTCCGCATTTTTCCCCACCATGCCCGGAATCATCAAGGCACGGCCCATGCAAATGGCCTTGCAGTAGGGCGCGCCCAATGCCAGGGCCTTGAACACATGATCCTCGGCGGAAAATCCGCCGGCAAAGGCGATATCCGGGACCCACAGGCCCCGTTTGGCGAGACGGTCGCACAGCTCATAGGCCATGGAGTGGAGATAGATAGAGGGGATGCCCCATTCGCTCATCATTCGCCACGGGCTCATGCCGGTGCCGCCGGGGGCCCCGTCGATGGTCAAGAGATCGATCTTGGCATCGCTGGACCAGCGGATGGCCATGGCCAGTTCTCTCATGGGATAGGCCCCGGTCTTGAGGGTGACCCGCTTGGCCCCCAATTTCCGGATCCGCTCTACTTCCTTCATAAAGCCTTCCTGATCGATGAACCCCAGGCGGGAATGGCGCTCAAACTGCTTCAGGGGACCGGCCTTGAAGGCGGCCTGGAACGCGGGGACTTCGGGGTCCGGCGTAACGATGTAGCCCCTTCTCTTGAGTTCGATGGCCCGATCCAGGGAGTTGACCTTGATCTCTCCGCCGATGCACTTGGCGCCCTGCCCCCATTTGAGTTCAATGGTTTCCACGCCCAGTTTGTCGATGACATATTCGGCTACCCCATTCCGGGTATCTTCCACGTTCATCTGGACAAGGATATCCCCGTAGCCCTCATGATAGCGCCGGTATTCCCTGACGCGGCGGTCCATTTCAGGCGATTTTTTTACCTTGCCGCTGCCGTTGAATTCCAGGTCCGGGTCGATGCCGCAGACATTCTCGCCGCACACCAGGGTGATCCCGCTGATGGCGGCGCCGATGGCAAAATGCTCCCAGTTCTTCCTTGCGATGTCGGTGCTCCCGAGGGCCCCGGTGAATATAGGGACCTTCATCTTGACCTTTTCGGTAACGCCGAATGAGGTTTCCGTGTTGACTGCCGGGAAGGTGGCCTTATCCGGGTCGGCTTCCACCCCCTTGGCGCCGAAGGCATAGCCCATGATGTTGAGATGGGAGTAGTCAACCGGGTAGTCCTTGTCCGCACCGGCCGTGATGCTGCCGAACGGCTGGGGATAAAGGAGTTCCCTCCCCCGGAAGGTGGCGTTGAACATATCGCAGTTTCCCTTGCATCCATCCACACACCTGCTGCAGATGCCTGACTGGGGGGCCACATCGCGAGAACGGTTTTTGGTTTGAAGCGCTTCATTGGAATTGGGTCTCTGTAGGTTCACTTGTGTTATCCTCCTTTTTATGGGGCAGGGAAGAGAACAAAAAAAGGCGTCTTCCCTGATTAGGGTTTAGACGCCTTTGTCTTATCACGATATGCCGCCGCACGCCATTGTGCAAGGCTTCAAATTAAAGAGAATATGTATACTCTTAGAGATCCCCTCTGTCAAGTCATTTTTTCCATTTTTTCCATTCGCAGCAATTCTCATTATGGCTCCGGATTCATTTTGAGTTGCCGTGGGAGTGGCATCTTGCCATCCCGCCCGTAGGCGGGACTGGAAAGCCGCTCCCACAGAGATATCACTTCAAAATGAGAATTGCTGTGCCATGGTCACACTTCTTCCGAGAGGAGGATCGCGTCGGCCACCGTGCGGATCGATTTGCGCGAATCCATGCTTCGTTTCTGTATCCACCGATACGCCTCTTCTCCGGTCATGCCGCGACGCCGGATGAGGACATCTTTGGCACGTTCCACCAGCTTTCGGGTCTCCAACTCCTCCTGAATCACCTTTGTCTTTACGATCAGCTCAGTATTCATAATCGCCACCCCGGCCTGATTCGCCACGGCCGTGATCAGGTTGATTTCAGCGGCGGAGAAATCATGGGGTCGATCGGTGAAGCAGTTCAGAACACCGATAACCTTGTCATCTTTCACCCGAAGGGGTACGCTCAACATGGATACCAGCCCCAGTTTTTTGGCCATCTCCTTTTCTTTGAACCTGGGCTCTTTCAGTACGTCCTTGATGACCAGGGCCTGGTTGTGGGTGGCCACAAAGCCGACCACCCCTTCAACCCTCCCCAGGGAACGGTCCTTGAGATATTCCGGGTCGATGGTCTGTGTGGCCTTCAGCCGGATCTTCTTGGGGGTGACGGTCTCATCGACCAGCCACAAAGAACAGATCTCATAGCCGGTCACCTTGGCCGTCACCATCACGATCAGCTTAAGGATATCTTCCAGATACTGCTCGGACGTAATGGCGCTGCTGATATCCGTAATGGCCTTGATGTATTTCTCGTAGGTTTTAGAATTGATTTTGTCCATGATGGAGGGGGCATTCTGATGGCTCAGATTCGTATTTTCTCTCTTTCCTTGAGTCTCTTCTGAATATCCTGCGCGGCTTGCTCAAAGCCCGGCTTTTCGATCAGCGCGAACATGGCCCGTTTGTAGGCCTCGACGCCGGGTTGAATAAATGGGTTGTGGCCGAGCAGATACCCCGATATGGCTACCGATGTCTCCATCATATAATATAGCTGCCCTAAATTGAAGGCGTTGCGTCGGGGGATCTCAAGGGTCATGTTGGGGACCCCCCCCTGATGATGGGCATAGGCCGGTCCTTCAATCACCATACGGTTGACGGCGTTCATATCCATCCCTTTTTCAACGAGGAAATCGAGGCCGTCCAGATTGTTGTCTGCCCTGGGAATCCGGACCTGGTTGTCATGGGACCTGAGAAACAGGAATGTCTCCATGATGTTTCTCTCCCCCTCCTGGACCATCTGCCCGTTGGCATGGAGCTTCTCAGAATAGAGCGATGGCGTCACCCACATCCCGTGCCCTTCGTGGCCTTCGCTTTCAGGAAAGAGCTGCTCCATCCACCGGGCTGCGGAATAGAGGGGGACCGCATTGGTTGCCACCACCTCGATCTTTTTCCCCGCACGCCAGGCCGCATGCCTCATGGCCGCGTGGACCAGCGCAGGATTGCGCCAGAAATCATCTACCGAGGCGATATCCCGCATGGTCCTGAAGCCTGCCACGAATTCCTGGATATCGATGTTGGCCATAGCCAGCCCCACCAGCCCCACATCGGTCAGGACTGAAAAACGCCCCCCAATGTCATCCGGGACCACGAATGTCCGATAGCCCCTTTCCCCAGCCATCTCTTTCAAGGCGCCCCGGGTCCTGTCCGTGGTCACCAGGATGAGGCGGTCGGCCTCATTTCCCCAGTTCTCCTCCATCAGCTTGCGGATGATCCTGAAGGCCACGGCTGTTTCCGTGGTCGTGCCGGACTTTGAAATGACGTTCACGGCGATCCGTTTCCCTTGGAGCATATCCAGGGTGTCCCTGAAGAAATCAGGGTCCATATTCTGTCCGAGGAAATAGATTTCCGGGGCGCCTCCCCTCTCGTCACGGGTCAACTGGTTAAAATAGGTGTGGGTCAAGGCCTTGAAGGTGGCCTCGATGCCCAGATAGGATCCGCCGATGCCCAGGGAGACATAGGCGTCGATTTCCTTGCCCAGGTCTCCCGCAACCGAAGCGATCTCGGCAAGGCAGGACTCCGTGATCTGTGCAGGGAGGTCCTGCCACCCGGTCATGGGAATGTCATGATCATAAATATCCCCCTCACCGTTTCTGAGCATCCGATGGGCCTTGACCACATCCGGAATGAGCATTTCCACATCGCTTCGGCGGATCGAGCCAGGCCCCGGCGCATCAAACATGTTCGTCACGTCCAGCACGATCCTGTTTTCCGCCTTAAACGCCGGTGATTCAACTGGATTCCTGACCTGCTCTCCCCGCTCCTGCTGCGCTGCTATGGTGAGGTTTGTTCCCGTATCGATTAGTCTTAATCCTTCCATCACACGCTCCCCCCGCGATTTCGCACCGCTGTCTTTTTCCCTGGCCCGGTTTTAGTCGCTGACGCTCTGCCTTCCCATCCCAGGGAGTTCTCTGTCATCT
>JAUPKI010000420.1 GCA_030837545.1 Thermodesulfobacteriota bacterium
GCGACAAATGGTTCACCCGGTGAGCACATGCTAACTGCGAAACGTCCTATTGACTGCCAGTCAGCTCTTCAATGTACCTCTTGCGAGGAAACCCTAAACGTTAAACCCTGAACCTGTGAACGCTTACCATTTTACATGTATTTCCGGTTCAATTGCGGGGTTGCTATTTCCAATAGTCAATCTTCACTACTCAATTGCCCATCGTGGCCCGGTTCCCGGCCATCAGCACCGCCATTCGAACCGCGGCCTTGAGGCTTGAGGGATCGGCCTGACCGGTCCCGGCGATGTCATAGGCCGTGCCGTGGTCCACTGAGGTCCGGATAATGGGAAGACCCAGGGTCACGTTGACGGCATCGGAGAAATGGAGTAGCTTGAGCGGGATGAGCCCCTGATCGTGATACATGGCCACCACCGCGTCATATCCTCCGGCCACCGCCTTGTAAAACAAGGTATCTGCCGGAAACGGACCCTCAACGCGGATGTCCTCTTTTTGAGCGCGCTGTACGGCGGGGGCGATGAGGGTCGCCTCTTCATCGCCGAACAGTCCGGCCTCTCCCCCGTGTGGATTGAGGGCCGCCACGGCCAGCCGCGGCCGCGTCAGGCCGAAATCCCGTCTCAAGGCCTTTTCGGTTATCCGGATGGTCTTGAGCACCCTATCCTCAGTCAACAGGCGTGAGACATCTCTGATCGCGCAGTGGATGGTCACCAGGCTGACCCGAAGCCGCTCTCCGGCCAGCATCATCACGACATCGGACGTTTCCGTCAGGTGTCCGATGAGTTGGGTGTGTCCCTCAAAGGCATACCCGGCCTCTTGCATCAGGACCTTGCTGATCGGACAGGTGACCATGCCGGCGATTTCCCCTCGAAGGGTCATCTCCACCGCCCTAATAATATAGGTCACCATGGCCCGCCCCCCGGCGACCGTCGGCCTCCCCGGTCGAACCGACCCCTCCTCCAGTTCAGAAACGGCCATCAGATCCATGACCCCGCTGACTCCCTTGGCCTGATCCGGCGTTGGAATCACGTTAAGCGACAATCTCTGAGGCATCCTGGGGTAGCGGCGGGAAATCGTAGACAAGAGGACCCCAGGATCTCCCAGAACCACGGGCCGGCAGCATTCATAGATCGCTCTGTCCGCCAGGGCCGTGGCAATGATCTCCGGACCGATCCCTGAAGGATCGCCCATGGTAATCCCTATCACAGGCAGATGGTTCAATCGTCTCCCCTCTCACAAAAAAAAGATCGCGATTTTTGACATCGAATTTTTATCAGGCCAGGATCTCATCGACGACCTTCTTGATCCTGGCAAAATGGGTCCCCTGCCAGTATATCCGGTCACACCCGTTACAGTATGAATAATCGTCATATAAGGCCCTGGCCTTTGGGGGTATCCTGCCATAAATGCTCTCCTTTGTGACCCTGGCGAGGGGGCTGTTGCACTCAAGGCACCTTGAAAAAGGCGCTATGACCCCTCGCAGTGACAGAAAATCGATGATTCCCCTGATCTGTTCGACCGTCGTTCCAGGTCGTATGAAGATCCCGCGGATGACGTCCCTGTGCTTAAGGAGTTTTCGGCTCTGGGTCAGGATCGTCCGCTTCTCTTCCCTGGATATGCGGATGATCTCGCGGTGGGACAGCGCCAGATCGCAATAGACGTCCAGCCCCAGGGCCCGCATATATGTGACAATGTCGCCGATGTTGACATCTGCAATAAACCGGGTTTCTCTGAGCGGCACCTCTCTCAAATGCGTCACATCTTGAATATCAAGGGATTCAAACACCGGATACACGCTGATCCGGTCCCCGTCCTGCAAGATGTATCCAAAATCCACCGATACGCCGTTCACCAAAATGAGATCCACCTCTGTGTGGGGCACGCCGAGGGCCTCGATCATATCCTTTACAGACTCCCTCCCCTTGAAGCCGCACCGGAAGTCAACCTTCCGGCGCTCCAAAGGCAGAAACTCATTTAGCTCTTCATAAAATCGGAATGTCGCGGCTGGCATACCCTGTGTTCACCCCGCTTAAAGCCTCCTCCCTTGTCCCGCCAAATTCCCGACCTGCATCAGGTCCACATGAGTTGGCATTCCGGATCCGGCTTTCTCCCTCCCCCCAGGGATGACCGGCATCAAGACGGTATTATCTGACAACCGCACTGTCAACGTCTTTTTTCTTGACCGGATCGGGCGATTTCCGATATCATTTTTTAAGTTTGCGTAAATGGCCCAGAAGATTTCAACGGCAGGTGTGATCAGCGTTTGATTTATAACGCAGGAATTCTCTGATCAAACGAAAGGCCTCTTCATGAAACGCTCTGTCCTGGCGGCAAGCCTGATCGCCATTGCTCTCCTCACCACAGTGGCCTATCATTTGTTGAAGCCTGATTGGGTCCTGTTCCGACAGGCGGAGACCTATTTTTCAAAAAAGGCCTATGCAGAGGCCATCCCCTGCTACACGCGCCTGCTGAACAATGGATTTGAAACGCCGAAGCTCCTGAGCCACCTCGGAACCTCGTACATTGCCACCGGTCAATTTGCTGAAGCAGCGACGATGTTCGAGAATATTCTTAGCCAGAGCCCGGATATGTTGTCGGCCCTGAAGGAACTGGCCAATATCTACGTCATCTTTGGCCGATTCAAAAATGCCATCCCCCTCTATCAGACCTTCCTTCAAAAGCAACCCAAAAGCAGATCCGTCCGTATCCTTTTAGCGAGGGTTTTGTCCTGGACCGGCCGGTTTGATGAGGCCATTGTCGAATACAGAAAAGCCTTGGGAGAGGAAAAATGAAACATCGAAAGATCAAATGGGTTCTGTCCGCATGCATGTCGTTCCTGTTTGCTTTTCCATTCGGTACCTTCCCCGTCTTTTCAGAGGAAGACACACAAAAATTCCCCATTCCATCCATCACCGAGGGCACACCGCCCCCTGAATCGCAGGGGTCCAAGCCGACCCACGTGAAACCCGGAGAGGATATTCCCGACTGGGTCGCCCGATGGGAGCTGGCCAGGGTCCTCAGTTATGTGAAGCGATACGATGAGTCCATCGCCGAATACGAGAAGGTCCTGAAAGAAAAACCCGGTCTTGCGGAAGCAAGGATCGAAATGGCCAAGGTTCTCTTCTGGAAAGGGGATCAAAAAACCGCCGCCCGCATCCTGGAACAGGTCCCTTCAAAAGACATCACAGGGGACACCCAGGTCCTGATGGCCGATCTCCTTGTGGCGCAGAAGGACTATGCAAAGGCGGAGCCTCTGTACAAGACATATTTGGAGAGCCATCCCGGGGACCAGGCCGTGAGGCTCAAGCTGGCAGAGATGTTGAGCTGGCAGAAGAAATATGATGCATCCCTCAGCCTGTACAAAAAGATCCTGGAGGCACGACCCAATGATATCCAGGTAAGAAGGCGGTATGCCTTTGTCCTCATCTGGGCAGGGAAACATGCTGAGGCGGCCGCTGAACTGAAAAAGACCCTTGATTGAGTCCTCTTTCCATTGACTTTCACTGATTCCAGTTTCAATTGGACAACCTCCTTATGGATCAGGCACCTTCGCATATGGGATATTTCCTATTGAAGATCATTCCCGTGCAACGTGATCAAATCCAACCCCGGCTGAGAGGAATGTGCGGACCTGACTGTCGGGAGATAAAGAAAGACATAAGACCACATCATTTCATCCTTTATCTCGCTATTGCCGTCCTGGGTATCTGCCTCATCCCCCTTTCCAATGTTTCCGCTTTTGAGTCCCCCAACCCCTCTCGATCACTCATTTCCGAGGATCGATGGATTACAGACGTTGACGCAAGACTGGCCCTTGCAAGAATTCTCTCCTATGACGATGCCACCTTGAATGAATCGCTCAACGAATACAGGACCCTTCTCCGTCAGAAACCGGAAGATCCCCTCATAGTCCTGGAGATGGCGCGTGTCCTCATCCGGAGAGGGGATACCCGAGAGGCCGTTTCCCTTGCCGGGAGCATTCAAGGGGCGTCCCTGAATGAGCCCGAAACCCTGGTTGCGCTGGCTGACCTGGAGGGAGATCTCGGCCATGCCGCGCGGTGCCGCGACCTCTATCTGGAGGTCATTCGACGGAGTGATCGGCCCGAGACCATCCAGCTCAAACTGGCGGACCGGATGAATATGTGGGGGGACTTTTACAGGGCCGAGGCGATGTACAGGGGGCAACTCAGTGCCCATCCTGAAGACAGGGAAACGGCCCTGCAGTTGGCCGCCCTGCTGAGAAGCTCTGAACGGTATGGCGAATCCGAAGGGATCTATAAACAACTCCTCGCAGAATCCCCTGATTCCAGGAAAGTCCTCATGGGGCTTGTCCAATTGAAGAAACTGGAAAAGGACTCCGCTGCAGCCGCAGAACGGGTTGAGCGATTTCTGAAGCTTTATCCGGACGACCCGGAGGGGCTGCTTTTGAAGGGGGATATCCTTTTTTTCCAGAAGCGATATGAGGAGGCGCTAAACATCTATTCGAGATTATCAAAGATGACGTGCTGCCGCGTCAAAGGCCTCATCGGCATGGGAAAGACCTACCTGGAACAGGGAAAAGACGACCTTGCACGTCCCTGTTTTGCTGAAGCTCTTGGGGCTGATCCGCAGGATGTAGAAGCCCGCTTTTATGAGGCGGGATCGGATACGGCCACATCCGGGGACTTTGTGAACGCCCTGTTACAGGACAGGGGCACCTCTGCGATGACGCTGGAAAAATGGGCGAGACTCTACGCTGAACAGGGGTTCAACAGGATCGCCATCCAATGCTACGAGGCTTCTCTTGAACGGGACCCCGATTATTTCCCCGCGCAGATCGGACTGGCCGAGGTCCTTGCCATCGATCACCAGTATGATCTGGCTGCGGAACGGTTCGACGCCCTCTCACAGGTCTTTCCCGACAACCGGAAGATCCTCATGGGCTGGGCCAGGGTCCTTGGGTGGGGCCAACAGTACAACGCATCCATTGCCTTATATGACAAGATCCATGACATGGCCCCTGCTGACCCGGTCCCTCAAATCGAAAAGGCCCGCACGGCCGTATGGGCCAAAAAGATGGATCAGGCCTTAGAGGCCTACAAGGCGCTCCTGACGCCCCCGGTTGATGAGCACCTTGTCCGGTCGCTGGGGCCTGTTGCTGAGGCATCCCGCAATCCCGAACTCGTTGCCGCCTTTCATAGACTCACTGAGAGCGCTGAGCAGGGGTCGGTTTTTCAGGGGTTTGAGGCATTCAATGAAGAGCTGACAAAGCTGAAGCCTTCCCTCACCCCTGACACAAACAGCCAGATCGACGCGATACGGACCCGGCTTTACCCCTCGTTCGCCATTCAAAAAGCGGCATACCTCGAAGGAGAGAGTAAACGTCTCACATGGAACCGAAGGCCTACCCGGGCCATGGACGCCTATGAGGAATTACTCGCTTTTACGCCGGGAAACCAAGAGGCCATCTTCGATTACGCCCAACTCCAATGTGCCATGGGCCTGTGCAACTGTGAGGAAGAGACCTACAGACGACTTCTGGACATGGACAAACTTCACAGCCTGGCAGGGAAGGCTTTAGAACGGCTGGAAATCCGTCGCAACCCGTCACTCAAACTGGGACAGATCTACTGGTCCGAGCGCGGGAGAGACGGTCTGACAGAGATCGACCGATATCGCACCGACCTCGGAGTGGACGTGCCGATCGACTGCCGGTTTCATCTCAAGCTGATCGGCCATCACTGGGTGGAGCACCCAAGCTATACCCATGATTCCTATGGCGCGAACGGCTTTACCATCGGCGCCAGCGGGACCCTCAATCCCTACATCAAAGGGGAGGCAGCCTGGACCCGAAAGATTTACAGCGATCATGAGTTCGAAAACACCGATACGGGTTATGGCCACATCTATCTGAATCTGAGGGATTATGTAGAGGTCGGTCTTGGGTATGACCGGACCGATGAACTCTACAACTATTTCGGAATCCGGCAGGGGATACAGGCCGACACCTGGTGGCTGTCCCTCGATTCCCATATCACCCGGCGGCTGGAGCTTCTGGGTCAGGCCAGATACCTGAGCTACAGCGATAACAATGACGGCCGGCACTACATGGCAGGGGCGGGCTATTCATTCACGGATCATCCCAGGATATTCAAGATTGCACTGACAGGGGAATACCGCAACACCCGAAAACAGGATGTATACCATTATGTGGGAGGCCAGCTCGTTGACATCACCCACCCTTACTGGACCCCCAATGACTACTACGGCGGCGCGGTAACGTTTGAGTGGTATCATGATCTATCGAAGCTCTTTTTCTGCGGGAGTGAACTCCACTTCTATGATCTGGCATTGGTCGTAGGGACCGATACGGAGCATAACCCGTCCATTGAACTCCGCGGCGAATGGCACTACGAGTTCCTCGATCACTGGACATTCAGCATCAAAGGCCTGATCCATCGCTCCAAGCTGTGGGATGCGGAAGGCGTCTGGGCCGACATCAGGTATCAGTTTTGAAGTAGGTGAGGAGGCGCAAGGCGCCAGGCCTGAGGCACCAGGAAAGAAGCTGAAAGCTCAAAGCTGAAGGGGGAAAGGGGTTATCGGTTATTGGTCGGAGCCAAGTGTAGATCCCGCAGCATGCGGGATTATCAGTTATCGGTCAACAGCATAGCGCGTAGCGCATGGCGCATAGCGGTCCTGAACCCAACAAACTCAATAAGCCCAATGAACTCAATAAACAAGTAACCAGTAGCGAGCAACCAGCAACCAGTTGAATGCCATGAATAGAGAATCCCTGTACCGTCCGGGCCGGATCATTCTACTCCTTCTTCCAATGATGTGCATCCTCTTGGCCGTGGTGTACCTCCTGGTGAGGACCTTCCTTTTTTTGATCCTGGATTATCAGTGGTATGAAAAGATTGCCGCCCTCTTTCTCCTCTTTGCGGAGATCTTTATCGTCATTCACGGCATCGGCTATTTTCTCGAAATCTTCCATATCGTCGCCCGTGGAAAAGGCCTGGTGCAGACCGATGAGGACCCCCCGCCCCTTGAAACCTATCCGCCCGTGGCCATCATTGTGTCTTCCCACAATGAACCTATCGAGGTGGTAGAGGATACCCTGATCACCTTTTACAACCTCGCTTATCCCAACAAACACATCTATTTTCTGGACGACACCCGGTACGATCTGCCGGGCCAGGACCCTGATGAGCGGAGACGCTACAGGGAGGCCGTCAACGAGATGTGTCAGCGTATCGGAGTATGTCTCTTCCGCCGTCAATGGCGCGGCGCGAAGGCAGGCATGATCAATGACTTCCTCGACTACATCGAAGGCAAGCGGAAGGAAGGATTTGAATGTCACGATTATTCAGGCGTGGAAAAGCCGGAAAAGGAAAAATATATCGTGGTATTCGACGCAGACCAGAATCCGTTGCCTCAATTTGTCGAGCCTTTGGTGGCCAGGATGGAGGCAAACCCCCGGATGGCTTTTATCCAGACGCCCCAGTATTATAGCAATTTCGAGTTTAATCGGATTGCGCGGGCCTCCGGCCTGCAGCAGGCGGTATTTTACGAATACATCTGCGAGGGAAAGAGCCTGACCGATGCCATGTTCTGCTGCGGCACCAATGTCATCTTCAGACGCGAAGCCCTGATGGATGTGGGAGGGTTTGACGAGACATCGGTGACCGAGGATTTCGCCACATCATTGAAGTTTCACCTCAACGGATGGCGATCCGCCTATATCGGCAATGTGCTGGCCTTCGGCATGGGGCCTGAGGATCTTGGGGGTTACTTCAAGCAACAATTTAGATGGGCGCTCGGCACGGTAGGCTTGTTCAGACAGGTCATCGGGTTCTTCCTGCACAACCCCAGGCAACTGGCATTTGTGAAGTGGTGGGAATATTTCCTGTCAAGCACCCATTACTTCATCGGGCTGGTCTTTTTGATAATGGTCCTATTCCCCCTGCTCTACCTGTTTCTGAACATCCCAAGCTATTTTGCCAGACCGGAGATCTATGCCATCTTTTTCATTCCCTATTTTATCCTGACCATTACCATCTTCTTCTGGACCCTGAGGCAGCGCAAATATGTCTTCAAAGACATTATCCAGGGACAGCTCCTGATGGCGATTACCTTTCCTGTCTATATTAAGGCATCCATACTGGGGCTCATGGGGGTTAAGGGCACATTCGGCATCACGCCCAAGGCGGGGGCGCTTCAATTGCCGCTCAAGGCCCTCTGGATCCAACTCTCCATGGCCGCTTTGACTTTTTCAGCGGTCATCTGGGGGATCAACAGGCTCATTTATGAACGGGATCCGATAGCCGCCCTCATCGTCAATATGTGCTGGTGTTTCTACCACTTCCTGATATTGTCCTCGGTGCTCTATTTCAATAACCCTGAGAAGGGCTGATGCAGGATTGATGATTGTTGATTTATGATTGTTGATTGAAAAACGACTTGAAACAAGATGATGCTGGGCAGGAAACCTAAAAGCATTTGTAACCGTTCACAGGTTCAGGGTTCAACGTTCAGGGTTAAGGACAAAGAAGGGATTGAAGACCTCAAGTCCTCGTAAGGGATGCTGGTTTTGCCACATAATTGAGAAATGCCATGTTCCAGGTTTGTGGTAATGTCGAACCGGTTGATTTTTCGGTACAAAACGTTTGCAAAATGACCTGTGGTGATGACAATGCAACCTTTGAACCTCTGAACCTTTGAACCCGTGAACGGCTACAAGCATTTACTCGAAAGCTTTATGATGACACTCAGGAATTACAGCGTTTTGACTTGGCTTTCTATGATCCTACTCTTCTCCTCACTGCTGCATGCCGGGTCACTCCCGTTCGATTCACACCCGTTCTTTTTCGGCGCGGCCCTGGATGGATATCCCATCAACTCAGAGCGACTAAAAAGCGTAACCCATGACATGGGGACATCGCCTGAGATAGTGGGCTTCTTCCTTCAGTGGCCATCTGTCGAAGATCAGAAATCTCCCGCCTTTCCAGAGGAAAGCCTGAATGCCATCTGGAATTCAGGAGCCGTCCCCTGTCTGACCTGGGAACCCATGGTTTACCGAGAGGATCGCGAGGTCATGGTCCACTGGCAAGACATTGTCAACGGAGCATATGATGTCTACCTGAACAAATTTGCCAAAAAGGCTGCATCGTGGGACAGGCCGTTCATGATCCGATTCGCCCACGAGATGAACATCGCCCGGTATCACTGGGGAACCGAACCCTCAGAATATGGCCCTGAAAGCCCACGAATCTACAAACGCATGTTCAGATATGTAGTAACCCTTTGTCAAAAGGCCGGCGCGCGGAATGTATTATGGGTCTTCTGCCCCAACTCGGAATCAGTGCCCAACGCCTCCTATGATCCGGATGCCTCCTGGAACCGCATTGAAGACTACTATCCCGGCGACGCCTATGTGGATGTCATGGGAATGGATGGGTATAATTGGGGGACCACCCAGACAAAGGCGATACACGGGTGGGACAGCCAGTGGAGAGAGTTTGCTGACATCTTCCGGCCTGCCTGGGAAACGCTGTGCCGGTTGGCCCCGGACAAACCCGTTCTTGTCTTTGAGACGTCGAGTGTAAGCCAAGGGGGGGACAAGGGCCTGTGGATCAAAAACGCCTTCGAAACCGCCAAGGAGTGGAGTCTGACCGGGCTTGTATGGTTTCAGGTCAGAAAGGAATACGACTGGCGCATCAACAACGGGCGAGCAGTCTCATCCGGGAATCTCCCAAGGGCAAGCAGGTGTTCCCCGCATCAATGGATCAGGGGGTTGACAAAATGGCCAGAGAGGAGTTGATCAGCCCTATTGAAGAAGGGTTTAATCCTGGGAATGCGGTTTCTCGACCTCGGGCCGGTTGCCCTCATTCCTTGTTTTGTGATATAAGCCGCTCTACAGCTTGGACCGAAAATATTCACAGGAGGTGAACGAATGGGAAAAGGTGATCGTCGCTCAAAACGGGGCAAAATCTGGCGCGGAAGCAACGGCAAGAGGCGTCCCAAGAAAAAGAAGACCGCCCGTAAAAATCCGGCGTAGTTCCGGACTGTCTGGCTCGTGACCTCACAGGACAGGCCCGCTGCTCTAAGGCGCTTGCGGTGAAGCAGGGCAGTGAACCGCTATCGCTGTGGGTGGGTGAGATATTTGAGGAAGTTGGGGATTGAGAAATTGAGGTTTCATGCCTCCAACTTGCGGAGAAGGGAGCGGCATATTGACTAACCATCTGTAAAGAGCTCCACAGTCCAAAGTTTTCCTAATGTATTGATATTATGCGTAAATTCCAGGCCGTCATTCCGGCGAAAGCCGTAATCCATCATTGTTTCAAAAGGTTAAATGTTATGGATACCGGATTCCCGCCGAAGGCGGGATATGACGAAAGAACTTTGGACTCTTGAGTAAAATGGGATAAACGCTTTGCGCCTTTAGCGCGAGACCTTTTTTGGGTCGCGGCTATGCCGCGGTAGTGATGTATAGATACCGCACCAACCACCCAGAATGAAAGGAGAAGGCAATGTCCGC
>JAUPKI010000421.1 GCA_030837545.1 Thermodesulfobacteriota bacterium
GCTGAAAACAGTTTTTTGCCATTCTGCTCTTCCCTGTCCTTGGCAGATTTCCCGGCAAACCCGTACACCAGCATCACCCCTGCCGCAGCGCCTTGAAGATTGAGGAAAAAATCGTTGAAGTCGAGATAATCCCCGTAGGTCTTGGCAAGGTGCACATACTGGTACAGCTCATCAAGAATTCCTAAAACCGTCGCCCAAAAAAGCACACGGCCCACATATACCTTTTTAAATTCAGGATCAAGACACCAAATGAGGAGGGCTGCCACAATGGCGTACTGCGGATAATGAATATACTCGACGCTCTTGAACAGCAGAAACCGGTCTACCATCACAGCAGAAAAAATCCAGATCCCCCAGAAAAAGACGATCCCCCGGCGCCACGGGTATTTCACCATCTGATACAGGATCACCAGGATCAGAAGAGCCAGCAAAACGATGAGGAGGGGATCAACCAGACTGACAGGCCTGATATTCCCGAACACATCTGGCAACGGCTGGTCGAGAAACAGGGAAAACCTGATGTGCAGGAGGGACACTGCGAGATAATAGGAGATCAATATCAGCCACCGGACAGCCGGCCATGAGTTGTTCAACGTCACTGTTCGTACTCAAGTTGCAGATTCTGAGTTTTCGGTGTCAGGTAGAAGGGGGAGGTTTTTGCCTTTCACCTTCAGACTCAGGGCTCAGTTGCGAGAATCATTGATCCAAAAAAATCCCAATGTTCTCATCCACTGAAAAAACGTTGTTCTCCCGGACCCCTTCCGGATAACCATCGAGGGCGCCTCCCCTGTCGACAAAAATTCCCAAATTTGCCGCGCCGCGTCCTTCGGCGTAATTTGTCCTGCCCCCGAAGCCGAGCGTCCTCTTCACCGGGGTCCTGTAGATATCTTTCCCTTCCTTGTCATAGAACAAGGCGATGCCGTTCTGTTCTGCCGCTCCCAGCGATAAATCGGAACCTACATACACATCGTCCCCGGCGTAATCATAACAGCCGGCGACCGATACATCCCAGGCGGCGCCTTGATTTGCGGCGACCTGCCCCAAGTAGACATCATCTCCCTTGTAATCCATAATAATACCGGCGGCCTGATGGGCGGCAACGCCCTGGCAGTATCTGCTTCCCCAGTATCGATCGTCGCCCGAATCATCCCGCAGCAAACCCAGTCCAAAGCAATAACCCGTGCCTTGGGCGAAATTGCCGGCCTCATAGCGATCATTTCCTGCCAGATCATGAAGAATGCCGAGCCCACCTCCGGCATGCCCCCGCCATCCCCACCCAAGGCCCTGGCCGTACCCTTGAAAGATTTTCCGGGTCCCGTATCCCGATCCGAACTGGCCGCCGAGCACATACTGGTCATCACCCGACAGGTCGACCAGCTCTCCCACCCCGCCAGGGCCTCCCAGCCCCTGCGCGTATTTGGCAGCGGTAAACAGATCATCGCCTCCAGCATCGAAAAGAAGGCCAGCGCCGAAAATTCCTGCTCCCTGACCCATATATTGGGACGTATAGGTGTCGTTTCCTTTCATATCCATCAGACAGCCTATTCCCATCAAGCCGGCGCCCTGAGTGAGCATATGCCCTACATAGATGTCGTCCCCCTCCAGATCCACCAGAAGACCTACGCCCAAGAACCCGGCGCCCATGGAGGCAGATCGGGTACTGATATACCGGTCGTTTCCTCCCAGGTCCACAACCACGCCCAGTGGAGAGACCACCTCCGCGATGGCGCTGTTCTCGATTTCATATATGGAGGCGCCTGCATTTCCTGTGTATACGTCATCCCCGCCCAGGTCAATAATTACCGCGGCATCTCCCCCATATACATTTTTTCCCCTGCCGCCGATCAATATAAGCCCCACATGCGTCTGCCGAGCATAGACAAAATCTCCACGGAACCTAGGATCAAGACTCAGGACCTGGCCTGGTTTCGCTGAACCGTCCAGACGCTTGTATCGTTGGATCATTTCAGGACCGGCAAGTGTCGCCAGCATCCCTGCGGCTTCGGCCAGGGATTTGTACTGCAGCTTCCCGGCAATGGCCAGCAGATCAAATTTCCCATCTTCTGACTTTCTATTTTCATCGACATTGTTCTGAACAACAAATTCTTCCAGCATAGCAGAGGTTTTTCCAAGCAGGAATTTCACCTCTTCCTCACTGATCCCGGCATATGCTTCCTTCAGCCGGGCCATCGCCGCCATGGCGACCAGGAGTATGCTTTCTTCCACATCATCGAACCGAATATCCGGTTTCTCGAGAATGAGGTCGTCCTCTTCTTTCACCGCATGATGGTTTTCCCTAAAGAGCCTGTTTATGTCGAAGGCAAATGCTCTGACGATCCGATCCGGGGTCAAATCCCCTTCGCCTCCCTGGCAGGCCATCCGGGAAGACCAGCCGGTCAGATCGCGTCCTATTCGCGGCAACTCAAACGGCGCATGCAGGCTATACCGAACAGGGTTTAAGATCGTCTTACCTGCATGGATGATCGCCTCCTCTTCCAGCACCGCGACGATTCTGGAACAAGTTTCCCGTTTGGCAGCATCGTCAAGAATGGCATCGAACACCTGCGCCGTCTCCTCCTCTGAGGGGAGATAGGTTCCATAGTCCTGTCTGAGCGATCTCTGCCAGACCGAACGCATTTCCGCAGTAATTTGAGGATGCCTGTCCGGGCCGGACACTGGAAAAACCTTTCCGCAGGAGGCAATGAGAACCGTCGCGATACAAATCTGAACCGCCCGGAAGGTCCTATGAAAACAAGAACGCATCTCTGCCTCTCTCACGAATGTATTTTCTTTCAGTCATGCTATGCAAAAAGGGCCGGTAAGGGTTCCCGAGTTCCGGCCTTCCCGCTGTGACTGGATTCAAGGTTCGGGAGAATTTAGTTGCTCTGGATGCCGGATTCCCGCCGGCGGGACATGACGAAAGAGCTTTGGACTCCTGAGTCAAAGACAAAAACCTTCAGATAAGCGTATCGTTTCTCTATTGCCAATGGACGCCCCAAGATTCGAAAGCGCTGCGATGTCATCCCCGTTATTGACCGGGGCAATTATAATACAGCCAGTCTTCAACAAACGTATCGTAACAACTGACGATATAGTATCCTTTAAGTATGCCAGCTTCAACGTGCCCTCCGAGTATAATGCCGACATGCTCCATATTGGGTTCGTGTTTGGAAACCTCTTTGAAGGGGGAGGGAAACGGGTTACTATTAACAAATTTTGCAGAGCATGTCTTTCCATAGACCTCTCTTGCCGGCAATTGATGCCAGTTCCCATCGTGAGGAACATGGCTGGAAAGGCTATCCCTTAGGAAGTTGCGGAGGCTGCCAATGTGAATGTGCAGTTGATCCTGACCCCGGTGCGTTTTTGGATTAATAGCTAATCCAATCGATTGATCTAAGATTTTGTGTTTGATAGGATTGTATGGCCCGGCCGCGGCTAACCAGGCCCAGTTCCAATAAGGGTGTGCGTCCCTCTTCGTATCCTCTACGCCAGTCACCGGATCAGTTGGCACTAACAAAAAGTGACAGTCTGTTTCTTCAACAATGACCACCGGAACATTTCCAACTTTTTGAACCTTACATTTTGCCGCTGTCTTATTATAGCAGCAGTGATGATAACTCCACTTGTCACAC
>JAUPKI010000422.1 GCA_030837545.1 Thermodesulfobacteriota bacterium
AAAGGGAATCTTCAATCCTAAATCATTCGGCCTTGCAGCCGGCATTCTCATCGTCCTGGCGCTGCTGCCTCCCATCCTCCCGAGGTTCTATATCTACATCCTTGCCGTCATCTTTGTGACGGCCCTCCTGGCCATGAGCCTCAACATGATCGTGGGCCACGGCGGGCTGTTCCAGTTTCATCATGGGGCCTTCTACGGCGTAGGGGCCTATACCGCCGGCCTGATGCTGACCAAAACCTCGCTCCCCGCGTGGCTGGGACTCGTGGCCGGGCCCTTTGCTGCCGCCTTTGTCGGGCTCCTCATCGGCGTCTTCTGCGTCAGGCTCACCCGGCTTTACTTCGGCATGCTCCAGATCTCACTGGGATCGCTCATCTGGGCCATCGCCTTCCGGTGGTACAGTTTGACGGGGGGCGACGACGGGATCCACGGCATCCCCCTCCCCTCGCTGATCTCTTCGTCCACAGGCGCATACTATTGTTGTCTGATCTTTCTGGCCATCTGCCTGTTCTTCCTGTATCTGATTCTCAAGTCCCCTTTCGGGGCAACGCTCCTGGCTATTCGAGACAATCCCGAGCGGTGTGAGGCCATCGGCATCAATGTGCGGCGTCACCAGCTTATAGCCATCGTGATCGCCACCTTCTTCGCCGGGATCGCAGGGGTCCTCTTTGTGGTGGTGGAAGCGTCTGTCTTCCCGGACCTCCTCTTCTGGGTCTTCTCCCTGGAGGTGTTCATCATGTGTCTGTTGGGCGGATGGTTTACCTTTGCCGGGCCTATCTTCGGGGCCGCTATTATGGTATCGCTCAGGACCTTTGTGGGGACCTACACCGAGTACTGGACCCTGATTCTCGGCATCATCCTGATTCTCCTCATCTTCTTTCTGCCGGAAGGGGTGTGGGGCTACCTTTTGGAAAAACTGGGTCCTCAGAAACAAGACCTTCATAAGGAACACAAGTAGATGCTGCGGGTGGAAGGGGTACATAAATCGTTCGATGATTTTAAGGCGGTCAGCGGCGCCGATCTTACGGTGGAGGCCGGCCAGATGGTGGCCGTTATCGGGCCCAACGGCGCAGGTAAGACGACCCTGTTCAACCTGATCACCGGGCAGCTCAAGCCGGACAGGGGAAGAATCATCTTCAATGATGAGGAGATCGGAAGTCTCCCCCCCTATGAGATATGCAGAAAAGGAATTGCCCGTTCGTTCCAGATAGCCAATATCTTCCCTCGCCTCACCGTGTTTCGGAATGTGCAGGTCTCTGTCCTGTCCCAGCAGCGGAAGAGCACCCGGCTGTTCCGGCCTGCCCGGACAATGGCCCTGGACGAGACCCGCAACATATTGGAAAATGTGGGTCTTTCCGATAAGACGGATACCATAGCGGGTGCTCTGGCACACGGAGACCAGAGGGCACTGGAGATCGCCATTGCCCTGGGCAACAACCCGCAACTCCTGGTGCTTGATGAGCCCACTGCGGGCATGTCCGCCGAAGAAACCGGGACAACCATGGCCCTGATCCGGCGATTAGCCGACGAGCAGGGGTTGACCATCCTCTTCTGCGAACACGATATGGAGGTGGTCTTCAATGTGGCCCAGAGCATCATGGTCATGCATCAGGGAATAACCATCCTTCAGGCAGGGCCAGAGGCGGTTCACAATTCCCGTCAGGTTCAGGAATGCTACCTGGGAGGGGCCTGATCATGCTCCAAGTGGAAAATATTCATACCTACTACGGTCTGAGTCACATCCTGTTCGGGGTGTCGCTCCAGGTGACCGGCGGAGAGATCGTCTGTCTCTTGGGGAGGAACGGCGCTGGAAAAAGCACCACCATGCGAAGCATCATGGGCCTGACCCCGCCGAAGCAGGGAACCATCCGCTTCAAGGGGGCATCCATAAAGGGACGAAAGCCCTATCAACTGGCCCGCCAGGGCATGGGATATGTGCCGGACAACCGCAGGGTCTTTGCCGATTTGACGGTGGGAGACAACCTCGAGATATCCGAGCGCAAGGTGAACACCCCCCTTCCCTGGACCAAGGAAGGGATCTATGATTTTTTTCCTGCCTTGGGCCGCATCGACTCCCGAAGGGCCGGGTTTCTGAGCGGCGGGGAGCAGCAGATGCTGACCATTGCCCGGGCCCTCATGACCAACCCTGACTTTCTCCTCCTGGATGAGCCGACAGAAGGCCTCGCCCCCCTCATCGTGGACGACCTGGAAAAACGGATCGGCAGACTGCGGGAGAGAGGGCTGACCGTCCTGTTGGCCGAGCAGAATCAGAAGGTCGCCCTGCGCCTCAGCGACCGGGGATACGTGATTGACAACGGGGTGATCCGATATCACGGGACCATCGACGACCTGAGAGAGAACGAAGAGGTGAAGAAATACCTGCTGGTCTGAGGGCAGCCGTTGACAGGTTCAGAGGTCGAGAGGTTCGGGGATTCGGATGGTTAAAGGCTTTATTATCAAGAAAGGGCAGAAGGTTTTTTTTGACCTTCCTGCCGAATGGAATCTCCTGACATTTGCCGCGTTGGAAGATTCGCCTCAAGCCACAGATGTCCGTGCCCTGGCGCTGACGGCGCTGAGACATCCAGTAGGGTCCCCGCGGTTGCGGGAGCGGCTTTCTCCATCGGATACCGTTGCCATCCTGATCGAGGATCTGACCCGGGCCTCGCCCAAGGGAATTATCCTCAGAGCGGTCCTTGAAGAGCTGGAGAAGGCCCGCATTCCCGACGCCCATATCGTCATTGTCATTGCCCTGGGCACCCATCGTGGATTGACGTCCGATGAATTAACGGATGCGTTCGGTTCAGATCTCCTGGCGCGGTACTCATTTGTCAATCACGACTGTCACGCCGTGGACCTGGTCCCGGTGGGCCGCCTCCCGACAGGGAGGGTCGTCAAAATTAATCAGGCCGTCCACAAAGCACGGTTCAAAATCGGAATAGGCTCCATCTTCCCACATCCCATGAATGGATTCGGCGGGGGCGGGAAGATCCTCTTTCCCGGCGTGGCCGACTTCGATTCCATACGGGAGCATCACTTCCAGTACACCTTTCAGGATGGCACCGGGCTCGGACAAATCGAAGGGAATCGCTTTTATGAGCAGGTCTCCGGCATTGCACAAGCGGCCGGTCTGGATTTCATTGTCAACACCATCCTGGATCAGAAGGATGAGGCCAACGATCTGGTGTGCGGCGACCCTGTGCATGCCCACCTTGCCGGCATCGAAAAAAGCAGAGGGATCATCTCTCGAGAATTCCATGGGAAGGCCGATCTGACCCTGATCACATCCTTTCCCTATTCAGAAGGCCCGCAGATCGTCAAGCCCCTGGCCCCGGCCGCCATGGTGACCCGTGAAGGGGGCGTCATCATCCTGTGCGCTGACCTTGCGGGTGATCTCCCCGGTCCCTTTGTGGAGAGCTTTGAACGGTTTCACCGGGAACATGGCCATGACCTTTTAGGGGGCGTCGTGGACCATTTCCGCGGGAACCACCTGATTATGGAAGGGGGCGCCATCGACTTCAACATGGCATTGGCCATGACATTGGCCGTCCAGCACCGATTCCGGACGATTTTGGTCTCTGAAGACATTTCCAGGGAACAGGGAGAGAAGATGGGATTTGCCTACGCCGGGGATCTGAAAGAGGCCTTTGCGCTGGCGAAAGCTATGTGTCCCGGCCGCGACGTCCATATCATCCCCTCGGGCGGGGTCATTCTCCCCGTACTCAGGCATCGCTCAAAAGGATGCCTTCACAGCGCCCGAGAGGCTATGAGAGCTGAGACAGGGGCCTGCACATGGGAGTTGAGATGACCAGACAAAGCCGTATGAGCCATGAAATGAGGATGACGGTTCCCTTTCATGATGTAGATCCCATGCAGATCGTCTGGCACGGTCATTACCTCAAGTACTTTGACATCGCGAGGTTTGGCTTATTTAACAAGGCCGGCATTGATCTTTGGGAATTCTATGAAAAGACAGGCTACCTCTTTCCGATTACCAAAACCACCACAAAGCACATTTTGCCATTGCGGTATCGGGATGAATTCCTGTGCACGGCAACCATCATTGAGGCGAAGATCAAGATTGTGATCGATTTTGAGATAAGGCTTCCTGGTAGGGATGACATTTTTACCAAAGGAAGAGGAGATCAGGTCGCGGTGAAATACCCTGAAATGGAGATGATGTTAGCGATTCCAGAGGAGATCCGCAGGGCCCTGGAGGTTTGAAGTGGAAGCATCCATGATTCAGCAGGCTCTTACTCTGGGTTTTGAACGGATAGCCGCCTGGTCCAGGCTTTTGGATGAGATTAACGTCTTCCCTGTAGCCGATGGAGATACAGGACGAAACCTGTTGGTGAGCCTGTCCCCATTACGCCAACTGGATAATGGCCGGGAAGAGACCGTCCACAGGCTGTTGATGTCGGCCCGTGGCAATTCCGGGAACATCGCCGCCCGGTTTTTTTCAAGGTTTATCCATGCGGATTCGATGGATGCCATCCCCGAGGCAGCCAGGTTGGGGAGGGACGCGGCCTGGCAGGCCGTCCATGACCCGGTGCCAGGGACCATGCTCACAATCTTTGACGAGATGGTGAAGGTCCTGGGAAAGGACAGCGTCAGTCTGGATGAGCGGTCTGTAACAGGGCTGGTTTCCCATCTGGAAAAGGCCGTACGATCAACGCCTGAACTGCTTCCGAGACTCAGGAGCGCCGGGGTGGTGGACTCCGGCGCCCTTGGAATGTATATTTTTTTTGAAGGATTTTTTGTCAGCCTTACCGGCAAGGCCGCTCAGTTCCAGCCTGTAACGACAACATTCAAAGATATGCTGACGGTTTCGGCCTCTTTCAATGAGGAGCTGGAAGAGGGCTATTGTGTCGATACGGTCGTTCAACTGGCTGGTGGATCTCAAGGGGGAATCAGCGGTTTATTCAGCCGCCTGGAGAGCGTGTTGGTCATCCCCCACGATGACTTCTTGAAGGTCCATTTCCATACCACCGACAGAGAAACGGTGAGGAAGGAGATAGAGGCCATCGGCGATATCGTGGCGTGGTCGGATGATAACCTGGAGACGCAGGTCGCCCGTTTCAGGAACCCGAAGACCTCAAGATGCATCCATATCATGACCGATGCGGCCGGTTCTGTGACGCGTGAAGACTCGGACGCCTATGACCTGACACTCCTTGACAGCTATATTACTGCCGGAGACAGGTCCCTGCCCGAGACCCTCTTTTCCCCATCCGAACTCTATCAATGGATGAGACAAGGCGTAAAGGTTTCAACATCCCAGGCATCCATTTTCGAACGCCACCAGCATTATCAGAGCGTTCTGAATCAACATGACAGGGTACTATACCTGTGCGTGGGCTCTTTCTATACTGGAAATTATGATGTTATCATGGAATGGAAACAGACAAATGACCCTGATGACCGGTTGACAGTTATCGATACGACGGCGGCCTCAGGCCGGCTGGGGACGATTGCCATTCTGACGGCCAGGTTTTCAACCCGCACAGACAATCCCCATGCGGTTATCGAGTTTGCAAAGAGAGCTGTTTCTGCATGTGAAGAATATGTCTTTCTCGACAGGCTTCAGTACCTGGCGGCCGGGGGAAGATTGTCCAAAACAAGCGCGTTTTTTGGCGATATGCTCCACATGAAGCCGATTATCAGCCCCACGGCCGAGGGAGCGAAAAAAGTCGGGGTCGTTAGAGACCCAAACGATCAGTTGCGATTTGCAATTCGGAAGCTTGACGCCGCCATCAAGAAGAACTCGAAGGCATTTATGATGCTCCAATACTCCGACAACCGATCGTGGGTGGAGGAGACGGTTATGAAAGAGATCAAAACGCACTACCCTCTTGCTGAAGTGATGCTGCAGCCCCTGTCCTTGACCTCCGGCGCACACATGGGACCGGGGACGTGGGCATTGGCATTCCTGCCATGGGATGACATGCGCATCGATCAGGGGTGAAAAGACCGCCAGTGCAAAGATGGTTTTACAAGGTCATCACCTCACTGTCGAAAAGGTCCGGACCATGGGTCGTCGAATTCCTGGTCTGGTGGGTTTCTACCGGATTTTTCCTCTTTTCTCCTAAAAGAGTTCGGGTCAGCATACGGTTCTACAGAGAACTCTTTCGAGGGAGAGGCAGATGGTTTCCGTTATGGTGCGCATGGCGACAGTACCACACCTTTTCGCATATTTTTCTGGACAGGCTGTGGCTCAAGGGATCAGCGGCCCTGGCATATACCTCCGACGGGTGGGAAGGACTTGAAGAGTGTCAGGAAAAGGGGAAGGGGGGCATCATCCTTATGTCCCATATGGGAAACTGGGAGGTCGCAGCCCATCTCTTAAAGAAAAAAGGCCCAAAAATGAAGCTGCTCCTCTATATGGGCGTGAAACAGAAAGAGCAGATTGAGCAGATTCAAAAACAGAGTTTGTCACAGGACGGCATAAAGGTTGTTGGCATAGACCGGGATGGAGGCTCGCCCTTTGCCATTATCGAAGGGTTGAAGACGTTGAAGGAGGGCGGGTTTGTTTCAATGACAGGGGATGTATTGTGGAATAGGGAGCAGCGGGTGGTTCCTGTCCGATTTCTGAGGCACACCGTCAAGTTGCCGGTGACGCCCCATATCCTCGCCCTCCTTTCCGGCGCTCCTCTGTTTATATTCTTCGCTTTTCGGGTCGGCAGACGGAATTACCATTTCAAGATCATCGGACCCAGATATGTCAGGGCATCGTCCCGTTCCCAAAAAGCCGAGGCAATCCTGACGTCTGCCCAGGAATACGCACAGCTTCTCGAAGAAGCCCTTTATCAAAGTCCCCTGGAATGGTATCACTTTGAGCCTTTCCTGGGTCCCCGAACTCCCGATCAGCCCTGCTGAATGTGTAACACGTCAGGCGGGTTATTGGATGGCTGGATGAAGGGGTGTCAGCGCTGTTCCTTGCGCCTGAGGCCGTGACTTGAAATAAGGAGATAGCAAAATGAGGTCTGTCATATGACACGAGGTGAGATACAATCCAGGATCCTGGAGATCTTTAAAGAGGAGTTTGAGATAGAAAATCCCGGATTGGATGACGACTTAAGGGACAAACACGAATTTGACAGTATTGATGCGCTTGATCTCTTAAGCAGAATCGAGGACCTTCTGGGTTCAAGTCTTACGCAAGATGAAAAAAAACAGGCCATGAATATCCGAACGATTCATCATATTATAGACTATGTCGAGCTGATGGCCGCGAAGAGGTCCTGAGGTTTGCACGAGACGCACTATTCTGTCTGAAAAAGAGGGTGACCCATGGAGCGAAGGGTGGTTATTACGGGGGCGGCTGCAATAACGCCGATCGGCCATCGAAAAGATGAGATTCTTGACAGCCTTGTGAATGGGAAATCGGGAGTAGCCCCCCTGCGCGAGGATGACCTCCTGTCAGGCTATATCCATTCGAAGGTTTTCGGAACAGTGGGTTATCCGATTGCCTATGATTTTGACCGAAAATATCGCAAGACCATGGGACCTGTTTCATTCTATGCCTGCCAGGTGGCAAAGGAGGCAATTGAAGCAGCCGGGCTTGAGAGAGGGTTTCTCTCTTCCGGCCGGGTGGGGGTTGCGTTTGGATCCACCCACGGGAGCCCGACAGTCCAGAGGGACATCTATAAGAATTTCTTCAGCAGATCCCAATCAAGATTCTCATCCATAGGCGCGGTCGATTATCTCAAATCAATGGTTCATACCACCGCCGTGAACATCACCAAGATGTTTGGAATAACCGGTAGGGTGATCGCCTCCTCCACCGCCTGTGCAACCAGCAGCCAGGCCATCGGCTTTGGCTACGAGACGATCAAATTCGGAATGCAGGATGCCATGGTTTGCGGGGGCGCAGACGAGTATGACACGACCACGGTTGCCGTTTTTGATAACCTCCTTGCGTGTTCCACCGATTTCAATGCAACCCCGCACCTCACGCCCCGTCCCTTTGATCTGAGAAGGGATGGTCTTGTGGTAGGTGAAGGAGGAGGGGCCGTCATATTAGAGGAATACGACATGGCCAAAAGACGGGGCGCTCACATCCTTGGAGAGGTGATTGGGTTTGGGTGCAACAATAACGGGGGAGACCTGATCCTGCCCAGTCCAAAGGGCGTAGCGGAGGTCATCAGGCTTGGGCTCGAAAATGCAGCGATCAGCCCTGACCAGGTGGATTTTGTCAGCGCTCACGCCACTGCCACAAAGATGGGCGACATCATCGAGGCAAAGGCTATTCACAGCATCTATGGCGATGTTCCGTATGTCACGGGGCTGAAAGGGTACATGGGCCATACCATGGCCTCTTGCGGCGTCATCGAGGCAGTCATCACCCTCTATATGATGGAAAAGGGCATCGTCGCGCCCACATTGAATCTGGAGGAGATAGACGAAAGATGCGCCATGATCCGTCACGTCACGAAACTCCATGAATTTCCGATCAAGATCGCCTCTGTTGAGAATTTTGCCTTTGGCGGCGTGAACACCAGCATTTTCATCAAAAAATTCGAGTAGGACTGGATGAGGGCCTGTTTCAGCCATATGAAGCCCGTGGCGGACGTGATCATCACCTTGATGATCTGGACATATTACTTCTTGAGCTATCTCCTGTTGTTCTGGGTGTGGTACGCCGGGGCGTTCCTGTTCTCAAGCAACCGCGAGACCGCTTTTCAGCGCATCAATCATTGCTATTACAGGGCCTTCTTCTCCTTTGTGCGGGCCATCGTGCCCGGGCTCGCGTTCAACATAGACAAAGATGTCCTTTCCATCCGCTCCTCGGTCATTGTGTGCAATCACCTCTCCTATCTCGACCCGATCCTTCTGATCTCTCTGTTTGAAAGGCACAAGACCATTGTGAAGAACGTCTTTTTCAAGGTGCCCATATTCGGTTGGATACTGAGAACGGCCGGTTATCTCCCTGCCATCGCCTCCGAAGGCCTGGTCTCCCTGATGATGGAACGGATGAACGGCCTTCGGGGCTACCTTGCCTCAGACGGGAATCTTTTTGTTTTTCCCGAGGGGACCCGAAGCCGTGACGGCAGTCTCGGCCGGTTCAACGAAGGGGCATTCAAGATCGCCAAACGATGCGATGCCCCCATTCAGGTCCTGTCAATCAAAAACACAGACAGACTTTTCCCCCCTGACTCGTTCCTTTTTAATACCTGTATAGACAACACGATTGAGGTCAAGCTGATAGGGACTATTGGACCCGACTATCAAGGGAAGGACGTCTCCATTTCAGAAGTGAAGGAGAAGGCACGGTCTCTGTTGAATAACAGCCTGACCAGCTAAAGCGGCATAGCCGCAACCAATCCCGCCAAGGCGGGACTCACACAAAGACACAGAGACACAAATAATTTCTTGCTTTTACAACAGGTTAACCAATAAGCCGCACACTTCTCCGCAAGCTGCAAACATAGAACCTCAATTCCAGCATTCCTCAATCTCTCAATTCCCCAATTCTTACCTCGCTTCTCTCCCAAAGGCGCGTGAGGAAAGCTCTCTTTTCCTTGGCTTGTATGTCTGGTCGGCCGCTTCTTTTATGGCGACCTCCCGAAGCAGCTTAAACATCTTGAATTCCTGGGACTCATCCCTGTAAAACGCATCCCAGCCATAATAGAACAGCTCCTGCAACTTCTCGGGGGTCATGTGCTTGGGCTGAAATACGACCC
>JAUPKI010000423.1 GCA_030837545.1 Thermodesulfobacteriota bacterium
AGGTGATGTTCTTTTCACTGAACACCACGAGGCCCATGCGGCATCCGCCTTTTATCCTTCTCCCTTTGAGGAGGCCGCCATATTGACCATTGACGGTGTAGGCGAATGGGCCACAGCAAGCTATGGGTTTGGAAAGGGGCGTGAGATAACCCTTCTCAAAGAGATGCACTTTCCGGATTCGTTGGGGCTTTTGTACTCCGCCTTCACCTATTTCACCGGCTTCAAGGTCAATTCGGGGGAATACAAGCTCATGGGTCTGGCCCCTTACGGGGTCCCCCGGTATAAAGAGCGGATTCTTTCGGAATTGATAGACGTGAAGGAGGATGGTTCCATCCGGCTGAATCTCTCCTATTTTGACTTCTTAGGGGGCCTTCGCATGACCAACCGGCGGTTTTCAAGGCTGTTTGGCGGCCCGCCCCGACGGCCTGAGACCGAGATTACGCAACGGGAAATGGATATAGCAGCGAGCATACAGGCCGTGACCGAGGAAGCTGTACTCAGGATGGTCAGGACGGTTCACAGGGAAACATCTCAAAAAAACCTCTGCCTTGCAGGCGGCGTAGCCCTTAACTGCGTGGCAAACGGCCGTGTACTTCGGGAAGGCCCTTTTGAAAATATCTGGATCCAGCCTGCGGCGGGGGATGCCGGCGGGGCATTGGGTGCGGCCCTCTCGGTCTGGCACCGTTATTTGGAAAACGAGCGCACGCCTTCGACGGGGCGGGACCGCCAGATGGGATCGTATTTGGGACCTTCTTTTTCAGATGAGGCCGTCAGGGGCTTTCTTGAAAAAAGGGGATGCCCGTTTCATGAGTTGGAGGACGGCAAGAGGGCAAGGGTCATTGCCGGTCTAATCGCTGAAGGTAAGATCGTGGGGTACCTCGCCGGTCGGATGGAATTCGGACCGAGGGCCCTTGGGGCAAGAAGCATCCTTGGCGATCCCAGGCGGGGGGACACCCAAACCGTCATGAACCTGAAGATAAAATACCGGGAGTCTTTCAGACCGTTTGCTCCTACGGTGTTAGAGGAAAAAGCGTCTGAATATTTTGACATACACGTCCCGAGTCCGTATATGCTGCTGGTCGCCAATGTGAAGGAAGAAAGACGTCTTCCACAGCCTTCAGGAGACGGTATGCCGATGCTGGAACGTCTGAAGGTCAAGAGAAGCGATATACCTGCAGTGACCCACCTCGACTATTCGGCCCGGCTTCAGACCGTAAACAAAATGGACAAACCGGATTATCATGCCGTCATTTCCGAGTTCGAGAAGTTGACCGGTTGCGCTGTTCTAGTAAATACCAGTTTTAATGTGCGCGGCGAACCGATTGTCTGCACACCCCAGGATGCCTACAAATGCTTTATGCGGACCGAGATGGATGTGCTGGTGCTGGAGAATTATATCCTTTATAAAGAAGAGCAACCCCCCTGGAAGGAAGACAAGGACTGGCGCAGTGAACTCGAACTCGACTAAAAGAGGCGACATCAGAAAATTCGGCATCGTTGCCTTTCTGTTCTTCGGATGCCTGTGTGGGTTGGGAATCTGGACGGGGAAGGCGATTCCCACCTATCTATTTGGATTTCTGTCCATGATAGGGTTAGGATTTATGGTGATCCCCGGGCCTTTGAGTCCCGTCTATGCGGGATGGTTGAAGATTGCACATTTTATAGGTAAAATTGTAACCATTACAATGCTGACGCTCGCCTATTATCTGGTGATCACCCCATCAGCCGTGCTGAAGAGGATTTTCGGCGGGGCGCCAATTCCGGTGAAGCCCGATAAAAGTGTGGATTCCTACTGGGTCACCCGGGATGAGAAAGCGCAGCCGAGGGAGCGGTTTTTGAAAAGATATTAGCAAAATAATTTAGGACAAAATGATTATAAAAAAACGGATGGTGACAGATTTTAAATAAACGATATGAGGCTAAAATATGGGAAATCAATCTATTATCAGTGAATTCTGGGAGTTTCTGAAATTCAGGAAGCGGTACTGGCTCCTTCCGATTGTACTGGTGCTGCTCCTTTTTGGCGCCCTTATTGTTTTTACGGAAAGCAGTGCTGTGGCGCCCTTCATCTATGCACTGTTTTAGGATGGAATAGCAAAATAATTTAGGACAAAATGATTGGGGGCAAAGGGCAAGATGATTGAGGTGCGAACGAGATAGCGGATAGATATGCTCTCGTATATTAAACAACGACGCTCATTTCTGTTTTTAGGGGATATCCTGCTGGTCCTGGCGGCCACGGAACTCTCCACATGGGTCCGTTTAGGCCATTCAATTCAGGTTCTCTCCCACTATACCGGCGCGTCTACGTTTACGCTCATCCTGTATATGATCATGCTCTACATCTTTGATCTTTACAATGCAGACCGGGGGCGGTTCACCAAAGATGTGGGCGTCCGATTGGGCGTGGCCGTGGGGAGTGCTGGAGTGGTGTCGGCTGTCATTTTCTACTCTCTGCCCAACTGGGTGTTCGGCCGCGGCATATTCCTCATCCAGATGATCCTGGTCCTCCTTTTGCTTTCGGGATGGCGATGGCTTTTTGCCGCTGTGCTTTCTACGCCCATTAGAAAGACAGATGTCTTGATTATCGGCGCAGGCCGATCCGGCCAGACCCTCTATTCGCTGCTGAATAATCCTGATTCCCCCTACAGACCGGTGGGCTTCGTAGATGATGATCCGGCCAAGTTGGGCAGCAAGGTGGGGTCGGTCCCTGTGCTGGGGACCACAGATCAGTTGATTAAGACAGCCTCCAGGGAGAAGGCGGACATGGCCATCCTGGCCATTACCCACGACCGGCCCCAGACGCTTGTCGATCGGGTCATTAGCGCCCGGCTGAACGGTCTGACCATCGCGGACATGCCGGCCATATTTGAGGAGCTTACCGGATCTATCCCCGTAGAGCACCTTCGGAACGACTGGCTGCTCTTCGCAAATGGCTTTTCGCTGCTCTCAAAACAGCATATCCAGAGAATAAAGCGTCTCATGGACTTTGCAAGTGCTACACTGATTCTGATTGTCTCTGCCCCGGTGATAGTTCTCACGGCCATTGCCATCAAGGTCGAATCCCGCGGATCCGTCTTTTTCAGACAGGAGCGTGTGGGAAAAGACGGAGAGGTCTTTCTGACATTTAAGTTCCGTTCCATGAGAGAGGCAGCCGAGAAGGACGGCGCTGTCTGGGCCGCTGAAAATGACCCCCGCATCACAAAGGTGGGAAGGGTGATCCGGTTCCTGAGGATCGACGAAATGCCGCAGATCATCAATGTGTTCCGGGGGGAAATGAGTCTCGTGGGTCCAAGACCGGAGCGGCCTGAATTTGTGAAGGAGCTGGAGGCCCGGATTCCCTTCTATGGCATCCGCCATTCCATACGGCCCGGCATCACGGGGTGGGCACAGGTGAAATACGGGTACGGGGCCTCGGTGGAAGACTCCTTGAAAAAACTCGAATATGATCTTTTTTATCTGAAAAATATGTCCATCCTCCTCGACATCAAGATCCTGCTCAAGACCATCGGCGTAGTCCTTTTTGGACAGGGCGCCAGATGAACATATTTGTCATCATCCCCACGTTTAATGAGGCCAAGAATCTTGAAAACCTTGTAGAGAAGATCTTCTCCCTTCACCCGGCCTTTAACATCATTGTGGTGGACGATAACTCCCCTGACGGCACAGGCGCCATCGCGGATGCCTTATCCCGGAGATATCCCCGTCTCCATGTCATCCACAGACCATATCAAGCCGGATTGGGGTCTGCATACATTGAGGGCTTCAAGGCGGCGCTCAGGGGAAAGACCGATCTGATCATGGAAATGGATGCGGATTTCTCTCATGATCCATGTTATATCGCCCGTCTGGTGGAAGCCTCAGAAACCGCAGACCTCGTTATAGGAAGCAGGTACATCAATGGCGTGAGGGTGGAGGGATGGCGGTTTCGCAGACTGTTGCTCAGCAAATTTGCCAATATCTTTGTCTCGTTTGTCCTTGTCAGACCGGTCTGGGATTTCACCGCCGGGTTCCGGTGTTACAGGAGGACTGTTCTGGAGACCATTGACCTTGACGGGATCGGGTCCGATGGGTATGCATTTCAGATAGAACTGATCTACCTGACCTTTAAACATGGCTTCAAGGTGTGCGAGGTCCCGATTATTTTCAGGGAGAGGGCGCATGGGTATTCAAAAATATCCAGAAAAGTGGTGCGCGAGGCCTTCTGGATTACCCTCAAATGTCATGCGCCGTGGGGTGAGATATGGAGGCACCTTCCCTTCCTTTTCAAAGACTACAATGAGTTTGTTGGAAAAACTTAGCGTTGCTTGGGTTGCTTGGGTTACTTGAGTTACTTGGGTTCGTTGGGTTACTTGAGTTTGTTGGGTTTGTTGGGTCGTGGAGATGCTCCTCTGGACAATGGCACGTTGCTCAACCTTTGAACAGGGAACCTTTGAACCTCTGAACCCGTGAACGATAGATGTTTGACCTGTCCGTTGGGATAATGGCCTACAATGAGGAGCGGGGCATTGGAAGATTGCTGGACGCCCTTCTCAAGGAGGCGTTTGTCCATGCCAGACTCAAGGAGATCGTTGTGGTTGCATCGGGGTGTACGGACAGGACAGAGGCGATTGTCCGGGATTTCATGAAGCAAGACCCGCACATCCGCCTTATGAGTCAAAACAGGAGGGAAGGAAAGGCATCGGCGATCAACCTGTTTCTTTCGATTGCATCCGGAGATATCTGTGTTCTGGAAAGTGCGGATACGCGCCCTGAAGCGGGGGCCATCGACAAGTTGGTGGCCCCTTTTGCGTTTTCAGGCGTAGGTATGACCGGGGGCCGGCCCATTCCCGTGAATCCGACCGACACATTTATCGGTTATGCCGTCAACCTCATGTGGTCTCTGCACCATGCCATATCTCTCACGAACCCCAAGTTGGGCGAATTGATTGCCTTCTGAAATTTCATCAAAAAGATCCCCGAAGATACCGCCGTTGACGAGGCCAGCATCGAGGCCATCGTAACCCAGGCCGGGTACGAACTTCGGTATGTTCCGGAGGCTGTTGTTTGGAACAAGGGCCCTGACAATATCAGGGAGTTCATCCGGCAGAGGCGACGCATTGCGGCTGGGCATAAGCATCTGCTGAAGGAGGAAGGATACCAGGTCAACACTATGGACCTACTGCGAATCCTGAAGACCCTGATCCAATGGCAATCGTGGAAGGTGAAAGATATAGTTTGGACCTTGGCGGCTATCTCTTTGGAGGCGGCCGCAAGGGTGCTCGGGACCTTTGATGTCTATGTCAGAAAACAAGTGCCTGTTGTATGGGAGATCTCGACCTCCACTAAA
>JAUPKI010000424.1 GCA_030837545.1 Thermodesulfobacteriota bacterium
AGGCACCGGAGATTGCGACGGCACCGGACCCAAGGGAAAAGGCCGCGGCAGGCGGAACAATTTGTAGCAGTGGATGACTTACAGGCATCATAAATGAACTGAAAGGAGAAAAGGTTATGAAAAGGGTTTTGACAGGTGGTATGTTGGCAGCGCTGGTGCTCTTCTTGAGCGCGGGATGGGGTCTGGCAGGCAACGGTAAAGGCGGCGGGGGCCAGGGAGGCGGTGGTTACGGCACGGGGGTTTCGATAATTTGCTCCGGCGCGCCTGTTGAGTTTACGGGCGTTGTGTCGGATGTAAGTTATGCGGGCAGCGGCATGGAGGTGACCAAGAACGACGGCTCGGTTGTCATGGTGTACGGCATCGGTCCGTATCGCTACTGGGACTTGTTGGAAATAGATCGCCCCGTTGTCGGCGACCTGGTGACGGTTTTGGGCATGGAGGTGGACTTCAACGGCACACTGAAGATCGTGGCCATGTCCATTAAGTTGGGCGACCAGACCGCGCAACTTCGTGAAGCATGTGTTGACGGCACGGGCGGGCAGCCCCTGTGGCGAGGCGCCCGGCAGAATCAGGTGCAATAAGGGCACTCAGCAGAGTTGAGGCTTTTCTATGCCTCATGGTTTATGACAGGGAAGGCCCCCAAGCGTGGGGTCTTTCCTTTTTCTCTGAAAGGGGGTATAGGGGAGGCGTTAGGCGTGAAGCGCAAGGGTCAGACAAAGAAGTGTGGAGTGTGGAGTGCGAAGTTGAAAGTTTAAATCGGAATTGTTCATTCTTAACTTTAGGCACTTCAAACTCGTAACTCCAAACTTAGGGATACCCGCATCCTGAATCCAGAATCAGGCAATCAGCACATTGAAACCGACTGCATCGAAGACAAAGACCACAGCCGTTCCGGGGCCTGAATCTCTGAGACGGCTGGGCCGTGCCGTATCCATGCGCCGTTTAGGCTCAGGTTTGGTTGGGGCTTTATTCTGCTTTCTGCTAATGGGCGGCCATTCAGGGGCCGTGGACCTGACCGCTGAACTGACCGCCGGATATGATTCCAATCCGGCCCTGACCGACCCCTCCGAGGGCTCAGGGTTTTCTGTGTATGGGCTCAGGGCTGCCCAGCCGTTCGGTGTGACCGATGATCTGAATCTCGACCTGTCCGTGGAGGGGCGGTATCAGGATTACTGGAGCGTGGGCGACAACTATCGAATGCAGGCCGATGGGTCCCTCACGTATGTCCTGGTCGACGGCAGGTTCCTGCCTTCGCTGATGGGAGAGGCGGCCGCCTACCGGGATGCCCTCATCGAGGCCGATGAACGGAACGAGGCCATGGTCGGCATTGGAGCCGACTGGATCATCTCCAGGAGACTGACTCTGGGGCTTGAACAGACATGCCGCTGGCTCAGCTATCTGAACTGGGCCATGCCTTTTTCCGGCAAGGGGCAGGGGAGACAGGAGGTCAAGGGCGGAAAAGGCGGCAGGCGTTTTTCCTCCGCATCTCAACCTGAAAGAGGATGGGACCTCTCGCCACGCGGCCCGAGTCCCCCTATAAATGGAAACAGCCCCCTCGATACGCTCTACCCTCCACGGGACAACCGCCTTTTCGCCACCACGTTGAAACTGGACGTCTTTATCCTTTCCTCCCTGACCGGCCGGGTCTATGCGGCTTACGGAGATCTGGATGCGTCTCTCGATATGGAATCCTACCGGGAGATTCAGGCGGGCGCGGCCCTTTCGTGGTCCCCGGCGCCTGAATGGCTGGCAGAGGTGGAGGCCGCATGGTTCCGGACGGACTACCATCGCGTCCCTCAAAACATTACCTGCGTGAGACGGACCAATCAGATCTGGTCGGCAGGGATCCAGGTCAGCAGGTTTTGGGGGTCTGTTGAGGTTTTTGGGCAGGCGGGATGGAAGTCCGGCGATGCGCCTCTCGACTATGAATCCTATACCCAAACGGTCATTCAATGCGGACTTTCTTACTCCTTCTGATAGGCGTCCTGATCAACGGATGGGTCACCGATGCCTCGGGCGAGGACCTCTTTTTGGGCCGCGTCCTTTCCGTGGACCGGGATGCCGGAAGGCTGTCCGTCCTCCTTATCGAAGAAGGACCCGATGGAATGGAGGGGGAAGTAAACGCCGGGGAACCCGTGGAGGTGGCCATCCATCCGGATCGGCTTCCGAGATCTCTCTCTTCGGGGAGCATGGTCAGGATATGGGGCGACCTGCGCGAGGGGGACGGCGTCCTCAGCGCCGCCAGACTCCAAGCCTCAGGGCATGGGGCCGGAGGGAAAGACGCGACCGGGGTGCGACGCCGCATCGGGAAAAGCCGGGGCCAGTATGGCGGGAAGGGGGGCGGCAAGGGTCATGGCAGACAGTAAACGGAGTTTCCCCCTGTGGGCAGCCAATCTGTTTGTCTTTTCTCTTCTGTTCTGTGCCGTGATGGCATATTTCCTGTGGCAGATCCACCAGGCCAAAGAGGACTTCCAGTCTCACGTGAAGGAACATGCGGTCCTGGTGGCAGAGGTCATTCAACTGAGCGCCCGGGGAGGCGTCCTCTCAAAACAGGCGGCAGAGGAAATCCTCGACGCCTTTCTGGGCAACACAGCCCGCTTTGTACACTATTTGGACAAGGTAGAACCTTTTACTGTCGAAGAATTGACCGCCTTCTCCCAGGAGGCCGGGCTCGCGGGGATCGGCATCGACCGGGGATCGGGCGACTCGGTGGAGGGACCGCCGGAGTGGCTTCCAGACCATGATCCGGCCCGCCCCCCTGGGGCCGGACTTCAACATTTGCCGAAAGAACGCCTCTATCTTTATTCATGGTCTGATGAGGAGGGCCTAGGCCGTGTGATGGTGGGGATGAGCGATGCGCAGGTCCGGACCATTCAGGAGCATCTGGGATTAGACAATGTGATCAGGACCCTTGCGCGAATTCCTCGAATAGGCTATGTGAGGGTGATAACTCCCCCTGAGGCAGGATCAAGGACCCGGGAGACGTCTTCCGTGACCATGAAACAGGATGCGGGTCTCAGGGTTGCCGAAGCCAGGGTGCCCATGGATGGGAAGGAGATTGCTGTGGCCCTGGACGCCGGATATCTCGACCGGGCCATTGGACGTCTATGGCGCGATTTCTTCGTGTTCAGCGCGGCCCTTGCATCCCTCGGCATCATGCTGTCGCTGATTCTCTACAGGCGCCAAGTCGCTCACCTTGCCCAGGTCCAGGGGTTTGACAGGCAGCTCGCCCTAACGCGGGAAAATGCTGCCTTGGGCCGCTCCGCAGCCGCCATTGCCCACGAGGTGCGAAATCCTCTGAATGTGCTGAGCATGGGGCTTCAAAGGCTCCTGATAGAGGGCCGCGAGCTGAGCGACGATCACCGCCATCTTGTCGATCTGATGCTCGACGGGGTCAAACGCGCCAACGCCAGCGTGGAGGGGCTCCTGAGATACGCCCGGCCCCAGAAGCCATCGAAAAAGGAGATGCGCCTTGATCGGTTGGTCGAGGACATGCTCCACCTATATGGCCGGCGCTGCGAGGAGTCGGGAATAGCTGTATCCCAGCGGATCACGTATCGAAAGTCAATCCCCGGAGATCCCGGCCTGCTGGGCCAGGTGGCGGAAAACCTTCTGAAGAACGCCATCGAGGCCCAGCCGGACGGGGGCGCTATCCATGTGGAGGTGTCCGCCGGAAAGGACCAGGGGGTCTTTCTGAAGGTCACCAACAGGGGGTTTTCTCTGGGACTGGAAAAGGCGGAACGTATCCTGGAGCCCTATTTCACCACCAAGGCGGATGGGACAGGGCTGGGTCTGACCATATCCCGAAGGATCGTGGAGGCCCACGGGGGCCGCCTCACGGTCCGGGTCTCTGAACCAGGGACCGTAGAAATCTCGGTCTGGCTCCCTGCGGCCGGGGCCGGAAAAGGAACAACAGCAGGAAACAGCGAGGAGGGAGGGGCCTCTCAATGAAAATCCTGATTGTTGATGATGATCCAGCTCAGCGGGAATTGCTGAAGGGGTTCCTGGAAAATCAGGGTTATCCGACCCTGACCGCCCCTGACGGCCCGGCGGCCCTGCGCCTCTTTGAACGGGAACCGGTCCATCTGGTGCTTCTGGATTACCGGATGCCCGCGCTCAGCGGAGATGTGGTGCTGGGAAAGATGAAGGGGCTGAACCCGAGGGTGCGAGTTATCATGATTACGGCCTTTGGGGATGTGGACACGGCTGTCGCGGCCATGAAACTGGGCGCGTCCGATTTCCTGGAAAAACCCGTGAATCTGTCCGTGCTCTTGAAAATGATCCAGCAGACCGAGCAGGAGATCGCCGTAGATGAGGATGTCGCGAAAGTGAAAGAGGCGGTGGCAGAGGGGCCGCTCCCCCTGAAGATCATCGCCGAAAGCCAGGCCATGAAAGATGTGCTCTCCTTGGCGAGGCGCATGGCGGGTAGTCGCTGGCCGGTCCTTCTCTCCGGAGAGACCGGGACCGGGAAACAATTGGCAGCACATCTGATACACCTTCTGAGCCCGATGAGCGACGGCCCCTTTATTGTGGTCAACTGTGCGGCCATACCGGAAACCCTTTTTGAAAGCGACCTGTTCGGTCACCTGAAGGGCGCGTTTACAGGGGCCTCCCAGAACCGAAGAGGCCGATTCGAGCTGGCGGGCGGGGGTACGCTCATGCTGGATGAAATCGGTGAGATGCCCCTCTCCCTTCAGCCCAAACTCCTCCGGGCGATCCAGGAAGGGAAGATCAGCCCGGTCGGAAGCGAGGAGGAGCGCGATGTGGATGTTCGGCTGATTTCCGCTACCAATCGGGACCTCAAAAAAATGGTCGATGAGGGGGCGTTCAGGGAGGACCTCTTCTACCGCATTCGGGTCCTCGAGATCGAGATCCCTCCCCTGCGGCGCCGGCGTGAAGACATCCCCGCGCTTCTGGAACTCTTCCTGAAACGGTATGCGTCTTCTCCCATCCGCTTTGCGCCTGAAGCAGAAGACATGCTGACCAAGTACCCTTTTCCCGGCAATGTTCGGGAGCTGGAGCACATGGTCCAGCGGACCGTTACCCTGACGCGGGGCCATTCCATCGCCTCGGCCGATCTCCCCCAAGAAATCCGCCACTTCCAGGCCACGACCCAGGGCACTCTCGACGAACGACTGGAGGCTGTGGAACGGGAAATGATCCTGTCGGCCCTTGAAAAGAGCGACTGGGTCCAGACCCGGGCAGCGGACCAGTTGGGCATCAGTGAACG
>JAUPKI010000425.1 GCA_030837545.1 Thermodesulfobacteriota bacterium
ATCCAGTCCGCCGCTGACGGCATGACCACCGACCAGATCATGGAGCAGACAGGTCTCACCAAGAGACAGGTATGGGGGATCGTTTCAAGGTCAAAAAAGGCGGGAAAACTAAAGACGGGAAAGAGGGGTATTTATATCGCGTCATAACCCATGACATCACCAAATCATTGAATGCCCGCAGGGATATTTCCTTTTGCGGGCGTTCTTGTTCTTGAGGAAATATCACGTTACGGTTATCTGCTTTCATTCATCACGGGGACTCTTTTCCCTTGACCTTGGTGGTCAATCAAGAGTATCTAACCGACACATTCCGCACTTGCTGCACAGAACATATCAATCGGACTACTACAAGGCATGGACGTTGACGTCCTTGAACTCATCGACGAGGATTCCGTGAGGCTCATCAAGATAAAGGCGACGCTCAAGGAAAACTGGGTGTTATACATCACAGAGTTGCACACAAGAGATTGGCAGAAATACTCTTACCACTGTCAGAGAAGCGACGGGGAAGTGATGGTCAGGTGGGACAATAAGCCGCACTGGAAAGAGATGGCCACTTTCCCTCACCATAAGCATGAGGGCAGCCAGGTTGTTCCTTCACACAGGGTGACAATTGTCGATGTTTTGGAGGAGGTGGAGAAAAGGCTTGGGTGAGGGGAAAGGCAGGGAGAGGCTTCCAAGCCTCGAAGGTCGTGGCAAGATGCCACTCACACGGAGATGGGAGAACTGAGGGTTGAGACCTGTGCAGAGGCGAGCCTGCAGGTGCGGATTTATCCGGACAATCGGGGACGTTCCGACATGCCCTCGCGCTTCTGAGTGCCTGAAAACGCACCTCCAGCGTGTGGATGTCGCGGCGCGATGATGCCTGTCTTTGTTTCACAGTGCGGAATAGACAGGCCGCTCAGAGAGGGGGGCCATCGGAGCGTCGAATCTTACGATAAGAACACTTGCCTGGAAGATGAATTGTAAAAAGAGCGTCCCGCTGGCCTGTGGGGAGCAACACAGGGGAAAAAGATATGGAACAGACCATCCTGACGGATGACCAATATGCCGACCTTTCGAAGAAGATTATCCATGCACTTGAAAGGAAATACAAAATTGTTCCGCTCAATTCGTTGCGACATCCCAGGTACTTCCTGAGATCGCCAGTATATGTCGCACTTGAGTTTACGGACGATCAGGTGATTGCCAGTCTTGACGATATCGAGGCATTTTGCTGCGCAAACACTGAGTTTGAAGCAACCAGTCAATTATGTGAGGAGATCGTTCAGATATATGAAGACTTGATGGAGGATCAGGCAACCCTGGCTCCGTTGCCTCGGAAGTGGCTGGCGTATCTCAAGGAAACGATAGGATGCAAATAAAAAAAATCCGATGTGGTCAAAATATTTGAAAAACTTGAACTGGAGATACGTTCCACAACGCATCGCTACAGCTGGTTCAGCGTTGGAGGCAGGAAAATACTGAGAGTCCATTTCTCACACGGCAAAGGGGATATCCCGGGAAAGGTCACTGACAAGATCCGAAGCCAGTTGAAATTGAACCGGAAAGATTTTAGAAGGTTGATTGAGTGCCCTCTTTCCAGGGACGGCTACGAGAGCATTTTAAAAGATAAAGGACTGATTGATTGAGGGGGCTTGTTTCTCGCTGTTGCGCCCTCTTATGTTGCCCACAGGGAGTAAAGGCTTCGGCTGTTTCGGATGTGAGGGAAATAAAGTCTCGCAACATTAGGTATATATCAATGTTTTGGCGGCGCCGAAATCTTGACGATATATAGAAGATTTGGCAGTATTTCATAAAGTCATAAAACGGAATCATATCAACGCATTGTCTTACAGATCCAACCGAGCGGATATCACGGATCTTAGCCGGAAAGATGGCACTGGAAAAGGAATGCGCCAAGTCTTTCGATTTGTGGCCCCCAGCAAGGCATATCGGCAAAGAGGCGTGCTTGGATCAGGACGAATCCGACAGAGTCAACAGCCGATATAGCGGGGATCATGTTTTGGCTGAATAGGATTCATTTATCAAGATTTTGCTTGACATGGCGTCTTTTGGGCGCTATTTGTCCTGATAAACTGCCTGTAGCTGGACATGCAACCTATCCGCATCTGCCTCAGGCCGCCTATTTACCCTCCACGCAACCAGCGTGACGCATCCCGGGCATACAGGGGAAACCTCTCAAAAAGGAGGTGTTCGCCATTTTCATCAGCCCCTGTCATTCTCTGACCCGCTCTGCATTCCGCAGCCCGGCCATACCATACCCCAGTCATACTCAAGAAGCTCCCCATGTATCTTGTCCCCATTCAGTCTGTGGGAGCGGCTTTCAATTATCTTGTGGGAGCGGCTTCCAAGCCGCGATCACCGGGTTTCGATTGGGAGCTGGCTTTTCTGTGGGAGCGGCTTCCAAGCCGCGAAGGTCGTGGCAAGATGCCACTCCCAGTGCGCCCGTGGGCTCACAATAGCAGAGAGGTGAAAGTCCTCTTCAGGCCTATCACTCTTTGGGCCTGTAACCGAATGCAACTGCGTCGCCGTGAAGCGGGGAGACCTGTTCGATGGCAAGAGTCGCGCAGGAGTCAGAGCGTCCATAAGAGCTGAGAAAGGCGTGTAATGCGTCTGGAGCAAAGGGGCGCCTGTCAATCCTCTCTGAGGTGAACCACCGACCGGAGAGTCCCGCCCTATCAGCCGAATTCAATGAACGAACATCGAAATGAGGCGCTATCTCGACGGGCGAATGCCGGCTTTCAAGGCCTTTATGAGAGTATCGTATAGTTCAGGCAGTCTGTCTTCTCCTTCAATCGAGTGAATAAATTGCGACATGGAGGGATCTGCCGGAAAATTGCGCTGCAGGAGGATCACGCGATCCAGGGTCTTCTGAAAATCGTTCTGGGAAATAACCTTTCCCAATGTGTCGATCAATTGCGGATGATGCTCCGAGGCCATGGCAAAATCAAAAACATCCCTTATAGCAAAATTGGATCCGCGATATCGGATCTTTTTGGCAATGATTTCCGCAGGCGTCTCCACATGGATCTCTGTTCCCTGGAAATCGTAAACAAAATGACAGTCTTCTGTGATGTCTGCTGCAAGGATGAAATCGATTTCCCCCTCTTCCCTTATCAATTTCAGGGAATTGCCCGGGAATTGCCAATCACTTGAAATCCTTTTCGTGCGGGGATCTCCGGCAATTCTCTTCAACGCTCGCGGGTCTTCCAGAAATATATCAATATCATAACTGACCCTGTGATGGAGGCTCAAGAACAGACCCGTGCCGCCGCCCAGGGTCCAGCACGTTTCAAGATCAGATAAAACGGGCAATGCCAAGCTCAGCAGCCTTTCCCACTGAGAGATAGGCCATTTCCTGCAGCCACCGGGTGGTCTCTTCATCGGCATATTCCTCGGCTTTCCATCGGGCTTGGGCATCCATGAGTTCTTTGAACGTGAAGACGCCAGAAAGGACGATGTCATGAATCAACGATACAGGGGTCTCCAGGAAGAAACTCAGAACATGACCTTTCCATTTCTCGTCAGTGCATGTGCCCTTGATACAGGCGATAATGGTCGTTTCGTCGATCTCTCCGGGCAGAGATGCATTCATGTGGGCAATGGCCATTTTCAGAGGGTTCATGGGCGTCTCTTTCTTGCTTGATTTGTGATAACCGTTCACGGGTTTCCCGCTGTAGCGGGATTCAGGGTTGCATTTCTGCCCCCCGGATTACGGTTTGGAGGTGTACCACCTGATTCGTCTCTTTAAATCTGAAAATAGACCATCCAACGGACGTATTTGGACAAAACAGCGCCCTTTTCCCTGTCATTCGGGTCTTTAATACTGTCCTTATCATTAACCCTGAATCCCCCTGCAGCGGGAAACCCGGAACCTGTGAACCCTTACTGACAATCTAAGCATAATCCAATCATTACCAAATCTTACCTGTTCGGTCAAGTGGTTTGATTACCGCATGACGGGAATGGCGATCAGGGTCTCAGACCCGCCTCGAATCCCTCTCTGATGGCCTCCAGGGCATTTCTGGGGCTTTTTGCATCCCCGATCACATGGACCTCGGAGACGATTTCCCTGATCCCGTCCACAAGGGTATTTTCAGATCGTGATCCGGCTGCGATGACGATGGAATCGGCCGGCAGGAAACCCCGGCCATCGTCTTGCTCGATTTCAAGGCCTCCCGGCGTGATGCCCACGGCCTTTGTTCTGGTCAGAATCTTGACCCCGAGACGCCCCAATTCCCCGAGGATGGTCCACCGGGTGGTGAGTCCGATGTCGTTGCCGGCCTTCTTTGTCATTTCAACGACCGTGACTTCCTTGATCCCCCTGTTTAAGAGGACCGTCAGGGTCTCGATCGATTCGGCCTGGTTGGCCATGAGGAAGTGGAGGATCTCGGGCGAGAGGGTGCCGATGGTCGCCAGATAGAGGGCCGTTTCCAGGCCCACGGCATTTCCTCCTAAGACCGCCACCCGTTTGCCTGTGCCGACATGCCCGTCCAAAAGGTCCCATGCCTGGACCACGTGGGGGGCGTCGATTCCGGGGATGTCCGGCAGGACCGGTCTGGCCCCAGAGGCTGCCACCACTGCATCCGGATGCATATGGCGGATGAAGTCAACGTCTGCGATCTTTCCTGTGATGATTTCAACATTAAGGGTCTTCAGGTTGTGGATCAGATCAGCGGACACGGTCTCCATCTCAGATCTGCCGGGGATCCTGCGGTTCAGGAGGAGCTGACCTCCCAGACGGTCCTCTTTTTCGACCAGCGTTACCCGGTGCCCCCTTTGTGCGGCCGTACAGGCCGCCTTCATGCCAGCAGGTCCCCCGCCGATGACCAGGATCTTTTTGGGCCTGGGGGCAGCCTCAGGACGCGACGCCTTTTCCCGCCCCGCCTCGGGATTGACCAGACAGGCGACCGGCCGCCCCTCAAAGACATTGTCAAAACATCCCTGATTGCAGGCCACGCAGTGGTAGATGAGATCGGATCTCCCGTTTTGAGCCTTATCGGGGAGATCCGGGTCGGCGATCAGGCCCCTGGCCATGGTCACCAGATCGGCCGATCCGTTGCGCAGGATCTCTTCGGCCGCATCAGGGTCGTTGATCCGGTTGCTGACCAGGACCGGGGCTGACACTGCTGATTTGATCCCCTGGGCCAGATAAACATAGGCCTGCCGGGGGACCGACATGGTCAATTGGGGCACACGGGTCTCGTGCCAGCCTCCGGTGATATCGAAGAGATCGACCCCGGCCTTTTCGGCCTCGGCAGCGAAGATGGCGGCCTCACGGTTGGTGTTGCCCCCTTCCATGAACTCATTCCCTGCGAGCCGCATCAGGACCGGGTAATTCGGACCCACGGCACGGCGCACTTTCGCGACGACCTCCAGGCCGAAACGCATCCGGTTCTCAAAGGAACCGCCGTATTCATCCTCTCGTCGGTTGGTGACCGGCGACAGGAACTGACTGATGAGATATCCGGCGCTTCCCAGGATCTCCACCGCATCAAAGCCCGCTGTTTTAGCTCGCCGAGCCGCCTCGGCAAACCGGTCCTGCACCTGAGGAATCTCATTTAGGGTCAATGCCCTCGGGGTCTCGCCGGTGAGCTTGGATCGAACGGCCGAGGCCGAAAAAGGCTTCCGTCCGCCGATCATGGACGAGTGGGTGTAGCGCCCTGCCTGGTAAAGCTGGGCCGCAATCCGTGCGCCGCCTTCCTTGACCGCGCGGGTCAGTTGCTCAAGCCCCGGAATAAACCGGTCGTCATGGATGGCAATCATGCTGGACATTCCACCATATTCATCGATGGGACACCCGCCCACGATGATGAGACCTACGCCCCCCCTGGCCCTTGCGGCGTAGAAATCGATGAGACGGTCGGTGACCGTGCCTTCCGGGGTGTATCCCAGGTGCATGGCGGTCATCACCATCCGGTTTTTTAGTGTCATGGCATTGATGGTGATGGGTGAAAACAGATTCGGAAAATCCATGGCATGCAACTCCTTTCGTAGGGGTAGATTTAGGAATTGAGGGATTCAGGAATTTAGGAATTCGTAATTCCTGAATTCATAATCCCCAATTCCCCAATTCACAATTCCTCAATTCCTCAATTCCTCAATTTCCAATTCCAAGTCCTCCTTGATGCGACGCCGTTTCTTTATCATGATTTTGATGAATCCGTAAATGGTCATCAGCGCGGCAAGGACAAAGAGGATCTCGTAGAGATGATAGCTCAGATACGTAAACCAGGTGATTCTATTTCTGAGGGACCGCTGCCATCCCCTTTCCAGGTCGATCAGGGATACGCCGTATGCCTTTAAAACAACATCTTCCACTGAGTTGCCTTGTTTCATTTCATCTAAGACCTTCAGCACCCCATTGGGGCCGGACAACCCTATCAGGTGGTCGATAAAGCTCTTGCTCTCCTCATAGGCCAGCGTCAGGTCCTGATCATTCCGGGGGAACCCTTGGGTCAGTGAACTGAGCGGAATAAAGCGTGCCCTAAGGGCGACCCGGTTCAGCACGGAACGTTTCTGATCCAGGAGGATGTCGCCTGCGCCGTCGCTGGCCCACTGGGCAATCCCCTCGTCGAGCCACCGGGGGAGAAGTTCGCTTTGGATATGCTGATGAAGGAGGAGGTGGCAGAGTTCATGCTTAAAGGTATCTCTGAGACTGAAGGGATGGGCCTTCATCCTGGAATGATTGATCACCACGAGATTTTCCTGAGGGAGCGCAAAGGCAACCGTAAGGGGGCTGTCCACCCATTGCTGAAACTGCCTGCTGTCCCTGATGAGCAAAACGGACAGGGTCTGTCTCAGGTCCCATCCAAACGTCCTCTTCAATTCTTCCCGCACCTCAGGGTAGATTTGCGCCAGTTCCCTTGCAACCGGTTCATGGGGGGTCTCAAACATGACTCGAATGCCTTCCCCCTCCAGAAGATAGGTCTCTCCTGCATGAAGAGGCGCCCCTGAAAGGATGAAGGCAGACGACAGGAGAAAGAGGAGGAACGTAGTGTGAAGTTTGGAGTGTGGAGTTTGGAGTTTGGCTTGCGGGGACTGCATGCCGCGGGTCTCAGCTGGTTTGCACCTTCGTGTCATATCATTCAGAAAACGTCCAAATCATCTTGAAAAGGGATCAGGGTTGTCCTAAGATGCCCGACGCTGTACCTGTACAGAAATGGTCAACCAACTCAACTCATCGACAACTATATGCCTCTACAGAATCCATTATACCAGAGGAACCGCTGAAAATGAGGCCTGTGCTTACTGGGCTCGACCGCGTGGCCGCGGGAGAGTGGAAACCGCTAAAGGGTGAACGGCTGGGCCTCCTTGCCAATCAGGCCTCTGTAGATGGGCGCCTGACGAGTGCAAGGGAGTTGATTTCGTCTCTGTTCCCCGGTCACATGAAGGCCCTGTTTGGGCCCCAGCACGGATATGGCGGCGAAGACCAGGACAATATGGTGGAGACTCCCCACTCCCAGGAGGAGACGCTCAAGATCCCTGTCTTCAGCCTCTATGCCGAATCGAGGGACCCTACGTCGTCCATGTTTGACCTGCTGGATACCCTGGTCATCGATCTTCAGGATGTGGGAGCAAGGATCTACACCTTCGCCTCTACCCTCCTCAACTGTCTGAAGGCAGCGGCAAGGTACGGAAAGCGGATCGTTGTCCTGGACCGCCCCAATCCATTGGGGGGAGATGTGGTGGAGGGAAACCTCCTCGAACCGGAACTCTATTCATTTGTCGGACCCTATCGGTTCCCCATGCGTCACGGCCTGACCCTGGGGGAGATGGCCCGTGTCTTCAACCAGGTGCTCGCGCTCGATTGCGATCTGACAGTCCTTCCAATGGAGGGCTGGCGTCGGCGGATGTTGTGGAAGGATACCGGACTCCGATGGGTGATGCCGTCTCCCAACATGCCGTTTCCAGATACCGCCTGCGTCTATCCGGGTCAGGTGATCTGGGAAGGAACCCACATTTCCGAAGGGAGGGGGACCTGCCGTCCTTTTGAGATCTTCGGCGCCCCCTATTTAGACCCCAAGGCGATCCAACAAAGGTTGACTCCGGATGCCCTTTCGGGCTGTTGTCTCCAGAGGTACCTATTCCGTCCGACCTTCCACAAGTGGGCGGGCAGTCTCTGCCGCGGGTTCATGATCCATGTCCTGGATCCCCACACCTACCAGCCCTACTACACCTCCCTCTCCCTGTTAAAGGCCGTTATGGAGGTCCATCCAGGGGAGTTTGAGTGGAAGCCGCCTCCCTACGAATATGAATTCAAAAAAAAGCCCATTGATCTCATCATGGGGAGTGCATCTCTGCGACGCGGTCTCGAGTCCGGGGAGTCTCTTTCCATGATGAGGGACCGATGGCTGCCGGACCTCGAATCCTATGCGAAGTGGAGGAGGCCCTATCTCCTTTATGCCTAACCCGGATGAATCGCCATTGCGGATTTAGGGATTGAGGAATTCAGGGATTTAAGACGAGGTCCCCAAGAGGTCCAGGGCATTTCTGGCGAGAGACAAAGGCCTCAGCTCTTCTGTTCGCCGCCGATCCATCGGTCAATGGCATCCTTGTCGAATCTCCAGACCCTGCCGATCCGGATGGCCGGGATCTTGCCTTCCGCGGCATATTTGCAGATGGTGATCTCATGCAATTTTAAATACTTTGCGATTTCTTTGGTCGTCATGATCTTTGGCATAACACGCTCCTCTATATTGGAATTTGCCGGACAGACGTTCTCATGTCCGTCCAGATTTGGTAAAATTTTCAAGGGGTCACTTTAATACCAGAAAAGTCTAAAGTCAATAAAAAAAGCTGCTAATAATGAATAGTAAGCAAAAGGATATCAACTTGATCCATTATATTCATATTTCAATTTTTAAAGCTCGATTATGAGAAATTTAAAAAATGGTAACCGTTCACGGATTCAAAGGTTAAGGGGTTCAAGGTTGAATTTATATTCCCGGATGCCGCTTTGGCAGCATTACGTGCAATGAGAACCTACGGGCACATCATTATCCCTAACCCCGAACGTTGAACCCAGAACCTGTGAACCCTTACAAAAAATGAAAACGAGCCCAGCATATCAAAAATGCGCCCTCCCGATCCTATGGGTCGTCCTGGCCTTTCTCTTCCTGTCATCGAGCGCTCTTGCCTGTCACAAGGTGGTGCGCATTTATGACGGCGACACGGTTCTCTTGGAAAACGGGATACAGGTTCGGTATTTGGGCATCGACACGCCCGAGATCGATCACGAGGGGGGGAGGAGTGACCCTATGGCCGAGGAGGCGGCGGATGTCAATCGGAAACTGGTGGAAGGGAGATGCGTCAAACTGGAATACGATCAGGAAAAGGTTGACTCACACGGAAGACGCCTGGCCTATCTCTTTCTGCCCAACGGAGAGATGGTGAATGCGATGTTGGTCCGCAGGGGACTTGCCCATGTCATGTCCATACGGCCCAACCTCAAGTACAGAGACCTGCTGGTGGGCTGCCAGAGAGAGGCAATGGCCGAAGGCGTCGGCATCTGGAGGTCTCTCTCGAAGGGCGTGGACATCCGGATCGGCAACAGCAGCTCGTACCGATTTCATAGACCGGACTGTCCGTTTGCAAAGAGAATTTTCAAGGGAAATCGTCTCCGTTTCAGGTCCCGCTTTGAGGCCTTCTGGGAGGGGTATGCCCCGTGCAGGAGGTGCAGGCCATGACTGGATGCTGGATGAAACCTTATTGGGACTTGACGATTGAGGGCGGGGTCATTATAACCAACGCCAATATGGCAGTTGAAAGACGTCAACCTTTTGGCAAGGGTTCACAGGTTCTGGGTTCAACGTTTAGCGTTAGGGGCAACACTACGATTATAGACGCGAATCACAGGCAACAGGGCGCTGCTTTGTTAACATACCTCCGTTCGGTCGCCTATTTGCTGGTTTGAAGCGAGGAATCCGGGGCCGTTTGTGGCATGTACGCCTCCAAAATGGGATCAGGGGACCAAGAATTCAACCTTGAATCCCGCTGCAGCGGGAAACCTTTGAACCCGTGAACGGTTACATTTTTTGTTTGTGCGCTTTGAAGAGAAAGATGGTCTACAGGATGAAAACCAGGCTCTGGTCCGAAATGACGGCGCTGAAAGCCGGCTCGGTCAGGCTTACCACGGCCGGGAAGTGGGCGTTTTATTTTGTCCTGATAGGGCTCATTGCGGGCCTGGGATCCGTTGTATTTTATCTGCTGTGTCAAATGGGTTCTCATTTCCTCATGGATCAGTTGGCCGGCTGCCGACCCCCGACCCCGGCCGGGGAGCCGCACCTCTTTGCGCCCACCCAGACCCCCTTCAATCGGTGGATGCTCCTATTCCTCCCGGCCCTCGGGGGCATCGTCAGCGGATGGCTCGTCTATACCTTTGCGCCTGAGGCGGAGGGACACGGAACGGATGCGGCCATCGATGCGTACCACAACAAGGGGGGATTCATCAGGGGAAGGATCCCGATCCTCAAGACCATCGCCTCAGCCATTACCCTCACCTCCGGGGGATCTGGCGGCCGCGAAGGGCCTATCGCCCAGATCGGGGCAGGGTTTGGCTCCTTCCTGGCCACCCGTTTGAAGCTGTCCGACCGGCAGCGCCGAATCATGTTGGCGGCAGGCATGGGGGCGGGCGTGGGAAGCATCTTCAGGGCCCCCCTGGCAGGGGCCCTGTTTGCGGCCGAGGTATTGTACCGCGACCCGGAGTTCGAATCCGAGGTGATTATTCCCGCCGGGATTTCGTCGGTGGTGGCATACTGTGTGTTCTGTCTCTGCTTTGGGTGGGGATCGCTGTTTGATACGCACGATTACCTCTTCAGCAACCCATTGGAATTGGGGCCTTACACCGTACTGGCCTTTGTACTGGCAGGGGCCGGGTTCCTCTATGTCAAGGGCTTTTACGGCGTCCAGCATATCGCCCACTCCATAAAAAAGATCCCGAACCATATCAAACCTGCTATCGGGGGGCTGCTTACGGGGGCCATCGGATTCTTCTTCCCTCAAACCTTATCCTTTGGGTACGGGTTTGCGCAGCTTGCCCTGGACAACCAGCTCCCCACCCTGTTTCTCCTGACGCTCGGGTTTGGAAAGATACTGACCACTTCTTTTTCCATAGGCTCCGGTGGGAGCGGGGGGGTATTCGGTCCTTCTGTTGTGATCGGCGGGGCATTGGGCGGGGCGGTGGGCAGGATATTCCACCAGATCATGCCAGGCATCGTCACCCATCCCGGCGCCTTCGTGGTGGTGGGGATGGCGGGATTCTTCGCCGGTGTTTCCAATACGCCCATTTCCAGCATCATTATTGTGAGTGAGATGACCAACTCCTACCACCTCCTCCTGCCTGGCCTTCTGGTCTGTTCGCTTTCGTACATGCTCTCCCGAAGATGGACGATCTACGAAAAGCAGGTCTCTTCAAAGATCGATTCAAACGCCCACAAGGGTGACTTCTTTGTGGATATCCTTGCCGCCATTCGGGTCAGGGAATTGACCGGCCAGCTCAGGAAAGTGCGATTGATCCCGGAGGACATGACCCTGAATGATTTCCGGAAAATTTTCAGCTCGAGCGATCAGCAATATTTCCCGGTGGTCGACAGGGAAAGCAAAATGACAGGCATATTTTCGATCAATGATATTCGGGGCGTGATTTTCGACAAGGAGGTCGGGGAGTTGGTCCGGATGAAGGATGTGGCCAATTCGAACATCATTTACACCACCCCATCCGAAGACCTCAATGAGGTATTCAAGAAGTGCACCATTCGCAATCTCCACCGGGTGCCGGTCGTCAGAGACGATGACCATTCCGTCCTCATCGGGATGCTGGATCGACGGGAAATGATTCAGTTTTACAATCAGAAGGTGGAGGAGATCAAGGCCGGCCACGAGGTGGAGGGGATGGTTCCCGATCAGGACGTGGCCGGGTTGCGGCATGTCACGGTGAAAGAGGCCATGAACCCCGCACCCATACCCGTCCGCGCGGATATGAGGCTCGGCCGGCTCAAAGACCTGATTTATGATCGGGGATTCAACAGTTTTCCGGTGGTCAACGCGTCAGGAAGGCTTGAGGGAATTCTCTCCCTCTCGGACTTGAAATCCGCATTCAAACGGGGCGACAACACGCTGACCGCAGGCGATATCGCCACCCGACGTGTGGTCAGCGTCACGGGACAGGAGTCCCTCCTCTCGGCCCTTGCCAAGATTGCTGCCGGCGACTTCGCCATCCTTCCCGTGGTGGAGCGGGATCAGCCCGATAAACTGGTCGGCGTCATCAGCCGAAGCGATATCATGAAGGCCTTTAACACTGTGATCTTAAAAAGACTCGAAGGATAGCCATTCATGCCGGAGGGGGTTATTTCATTGTTTTGAGTTTTCCCTCGGCAATCTTTGCCTCGTTCGACTTGGGAAATTGGCTGATCAGCTTTTTGAGGAGGAGCTTTGAACTGGTCTTGTCGTTAATTTCGTAAAACGCCAATGCCTGCCTCAGGAGGGCATTCGGCACCTTGTTTCCTTTAGGATAGTTCTTGATGACGAGTTGGAAGGTCAGGATCGCCTGCTCATACTGCTTCAGGGCCATGTGTGATTCGCCCTCCCAAAACAGGGCATTGTCGGCCAGCTCTGATTTGGGGTATTTCGCAACAAAATTCTTGAACCCGGAAATCGCTTCCTCATATTTTTCTTCCCTGTAGAGAGCCACGCTCCTTTCATAGATCTGCTGCTCTGAAGATACCTCAGGTTTTTCAGTCGCTGAATCAGGCTGTCTGATTGCCGGGGTCTGAGGCTCGGGTTTAGTCTTAGGCACGATGAGAGGATTCTCTTCAGACTCCTGTTCCGGGGCAGCGGCAGCCGGTTCGAGATTGAGGTATGCCTTGATCCGTTTCACATCGGTATCCAACCTGGACGTGCGGTCCTGCAGGTTGGTAAGGTAGGCGCTCATACCATCCTGCGTCTTGGTATCTCTTTCTACGGAACGTCTGACAAGGCGGTTATTCTCGTCCAGTCGGCCTGACATGCCCTGCATGTCCTCCCTGGCCTTTTGGAGTTCAACATCTCCCTTCGCCTGCTGTTCACGAACCGACACGACCTCCTTGGAGAGACCTTCGACCCGTTTGTTGAGGGCCACGATTTGATCGTTGAGGTACAAAAAGTCCTTCTCGGTCACACATGAGGAAATCAACAAAAGTAGGGAGATAACCGAGGCTATTTGCCCGACGATACATCGATTCGGGAGAGGAATTCGCATGGTCAAGACTCCGGAAACGGGGGAACCAACCCCATTAGTCAGCATCGCTGGATCGCAAGTTGGATAACGAGGTCGGCTCTCTGAATGTCAGGGTCCGCAACGAAACGGACCGATAGGGTCGTTACTTATACACTTTGAACTCGTCTCTTCGGTTCAAGGTCCAGGCCGCCTCGTTATTGGCGGGATCGGCAGGTCTCAATTCCCCGTAGCTGATGGTTTTGATCCGGCCGCCGGATATCCCCAAGGTCACGAGAAAATCTCTGGCAGCCATGGCACGTTTCTCTCCCAGGGCCAGGTTGTATTCCTCCGTGCCCCTGTTGTCGCAATTGCCTTCGATCAACACATAGAAGGCGGGGTTTTCACGGAGAAATGCGGCCTTCTTCTTCAGCACATTCTGCGCCTCGGGTTTCAGGTTGGATTTGTCAAAATCAAAGTAGATCTTTTCGTTTTGAAACTCCTGGACCTTTCTTGCCATTTCGGGCGTCAGTTGGTCACCTGCCACTTGCGTTACAACTTCCTTGCCCGCCCCTGCCGCGGCTTGTTCCTGGGCCTTCGCAACCGGCGGCTGGATCCCTTCCGAGACGTCAACCTGCTTTTGGGCACAGGACGTCACGACAAACAGAGACGCACAAACCAAAGCCAACACACTCAACCCTCTCATCAAACCCTTTTCCATACTCCTTCTCCTCCTAATTTACCTTGTTGAAACCTAATAAAACATTAGTTGACGACTGTCCCCTCCCCCTGACCACGTCATGAACAGGGAAACACGCTCTGCAACCGAATGCGGAGACTCCTTTCTTCGGTCACCTGACGGTTGTTCTCGGCAGGGGGATCATCAGGAGCCGAATCTTGCCGTCTCCTTATAACACTTCCATTTCCTATTTTCAAGTATTTAGATGGATATTTTTTTATTTTAATGGAGACAGCGCGAGAGACCTGGAATAAAGACAACCCCTTGTCCGTCGATCGGCTGAACCAGAGGTGAGAGCTCGTAACCTTAACCTCATTCGGCGGAGCCCCATGAGGGAGCTGTCTGACTCCCTTTTGTGGAAGTGATGATCCTTTTTTGATTGTGGCCGTTGGCATTCATGAGATGGAGGTGATAGGCGCCGCTTCCCCTGTCCGAGGTGAACATGATGTATCTTCCGTCAGGGGACCAGCAGGGCTCCTCGCTGTTGGACGTGTTGTCCGTAAGCCTCTTGAATCCCTTCCCGTCCGGATCGATCGCGCAGATGTCGAATTTGCCGCCCGTCATGGAGACAAAGGCGATTCGGTTGCGGGATGACCAGGCCGGGGACGTGTTGTATCGTCCCTCGTAGGTCAGCCGTTCCTCCCTCTTGGTGGCCAGATCCATGACATATATTTGAGGCGATCCCGAGCGATTGGATACAAAGGCGATCTTGCTCCCGTCCGGAGAAAATGCAGGGGAGACGTCGATACCATACCCCTGGACGATCTGTTGCAGGATCTTTCCCTGCAGATCGATGGTGAAGATATTGGGCGTTCCCTTATGGCTCAGGGTCAGGGCGATCTCCCTGCCGTTCGGGGCCCAGGCGGCGCCGGTATTGAGCCCTGGTTGACTCGAGAGAAGCATGGCCTTGCCGGAGTCTATGTCTTTCAGGTAGAGCATGGGGCCGGCCTGCTTACCCATATCTTTTTTTAGGAGAGAGGGTCCCATCTTGTAAGAGCTGTACGCGATATACTTACCGTCGGGGGACCACCGAGGAAAGAGCGCAATACTCTTGTCCTGGGTGACCTGCCTTGAATCGTAACCGTCATAGTCGGCGACATAGATCTCACGATTCCCGGTCGAGTTGTCCACAAAGGCGATCTTGGTGAGGAACATGCCCGGATGCCCGGTCAACTGCTGGATGATTTCGTTCGAAAGCCGGTGCATCAGATGCCGGCGTCCGCCGACATCCCCCAGCGCCCGCTTCCCTAAAATCTGACGTCCCCAGAAGACATCGAACAACCTGATTTCGACCTCCAGTTGACTCCCAACGCAGGAATATTGACCCTTCAGGAGGAGTTCTGCGCCGATGACCGACCAGTTCTTGAACTGGATGCTGCCGGCCTCCTGGCCCGCTCCCTTTTCCTCCAGAAAGGCCCCTTTGTCCATCGGGTTGAAAAAGCCGCTGAAGTCCAGATCGCTGGATATGATGCCGGGGAGTTCCATTGAAAGGTCGGGGCGATTTCTATCGCTCCCCACTTGGTTAAAGTCCGGTATGGCGATGTTGAATTTGCGGATGGAGGGGGCGTTGATATCAATAAATATTCTGCTCCAGGCCATGTCCGGAAGGAGGAGAAAGATCAGACAGATCATCCCCATCTTCGCAAGTGGAAAACCGCGGGGCCTTATGCCTGCGCGATGCAGCGGATGGATATGCATGGTAATATAGTCCTTAACATAGAGGTTCAACGTTTAAAGGCCCAATTCCTGAATTCCTCAATTCCCCAATCCCTGAACTCTGTGTTCGTCGCCCTAATCCTCTTCCATCTCGCTCAGGTCGAACCGGATCTCGAACTCCTCGCTGGTCTTCTTGTACCCTTCCGGAAAAGGGGGGAGGGGATCCGAGCGCTCAATGGCCTTGAGGACCGACCCATCAAAGATGGAACTGGCCGAGCGCTCTTTGAACCATGATTTGAGAACGGTCCCGTCTTGCTGGACCTTGACGATGACGATCGCCTGAAGGTCTTTCCGCTTCTTGGGGTCCGTAAGGGCCACGGGATAGGACCAGTTGCTCTTGATCTGTTCCTCCACCGCCAATTGGTACATCCGTATGGTGATGCCGGTCTCTGTGCCGCCTTCGCCAGAGGAACCTTGACCTTCCCCTTGGGCCCGGCCTTCGATCTGGGAGAGGGCCCTGGCAAGGTGGTCTGTATTCTGTGCCTTGACCTTGCCTTCGACCTTTGAAAGGGCATTGGCGAGATGATCGGTTTGCTCGGTCTTGACCTTCTTCTCGATCTTTGCAATGGCCCCGTCGATGAGTTTGGAGGGGGAGACCTCGGGCTTGGGCGGCTTTGGGGCCTCCTTCTTCTCTTCCTGTTTCCGCTCTACGACCCGTTTTGAGATGACAACCGCCTTTTCCTCCGGGGGCGGAGGCGGGGGGATTCGGCGGGCGGCAGGGGCGGGCTTTGGGCTGCTGACCTCCTTCTCGGCTTTTGCCACCGGGGCCGGGGGCCCTGCTGCGGGTCGACCGAGGGTCGGCATCTCCACCAGGTTGACCTCGTAGACGCCCGGCCCGCCGATCTTTCGCGTCGGCATCGACTCCGGGACAAACAGGATCAGGGAGAAGATGAGAACATGGAAAAAGAGAGATACGACGACGCCCCCGGTCCATCTCTGCCCGTTACGCGTTTCCATCCCTGTTTTGCCAGGCAAGCCTTTCATCGGCATCAGTCCAGGGGCGGTTCTGTGACCATCCCCAGCTTGTCGATCCCCGCCTTCTTGACCCTTGCGATCACATCGATCACAACGCCATAAGAAACATCCTTGTCGGCCCTTAACAGAATCTC
>JAUPKI010000053.1 GCA_030837545.1 Thermodesulfobacteriota bacterium
CCCGAATCATGATGTGATGCAACACACCGGGAGCGTCTAAACGGGCTTGTCTTGGCATGTCGTATTATCCTCACAACGTATGCCATCTGTCAACTTATTTTCTTACCAGCGTCCCATGGGATCAATGTCGCGTATGCCCCTATTTTTTGGTTGACACTCGTTTGTCCTCCGTTTATTGTTAAACGAAAATGATTATCATTTTAAAATCATTATTAGGGGATATGTAATGCCTCAAAACGAATCCCGCCTGGCACATATGCTCGACAAGCTAAAGGCGCAGCATTTCAGGATCACACCGCAACGCATTGAGGTATTGAGGATTCTTGCGGGGAGCGATGGACATCCTAGCGTCGAGACTATCTATGAAGAGGTCAGGAGGGATTTTCCCACCACCAGCCTTGCAACGGTGTACAAGACCGTTACGCTTCTCAAGGAACTGAACGAGGTGCTGGAATTGGGTTTTCCGGAGGGAGGCAACCGGTACGACGGGGCCAGACCCTACCCCCATCCGCATCTCATCTGTACCACATGCCACAGGATTATTGACCCGGACCTGGAGAGCCTTGAGGGAGTGACGAGGGAGCTGGCTTCAGAAACAGGGTTTCAGATTATTAGCCATCGTCTTGATTTTTTTGGAATTTGCCCTGAGTGTCAAGAGAAGAAAAATTAAGGGCGGCATCATTTTAACTCCACAGTCCAAAGTTCTCGTAATGTATTGATATCACTGGATGCGTAAATTCCAGATCGTCATTCCGGCGAAAGCCGGAATCCAATCCCGCGGCGGGATTCCAATGGGTTAATTGTTCTGGATGCCGGATTCCCGCCGAGGCGGGACATGACGAAAGAACTTTGGACTCTTGAGATTTTAACTTAAACCAATGTAACCCAAGAAAGGAGGGCGTCTATGCCTGAAGAATTCAAGGCGGGCTGCGCACGACCCACCGGCGGCCCCGTAGGCGAACCAGAGGCAAAGGACCCGGAAGGAACAACCGTGAAAGAGAAAAAGGAGGAGCAATCCATGGTGATGATCGGAAGAAAGGCGCCGGATTTTGTGGCGCCGGCATATCTGGAAGGGAAGTTCGTGAATGTGAGGCTTTCTGAATACCTGGGCAAATGGGTGGTTCTCTGTTTTTATCCCGGTGATTTCACCTTTGTCTGAGCCACGGAGATCTCAGCAGTTGCTGAGAAATATCCCGAGTTCCAGAAGCTGGGCGCACAGGTCCTTTCCATGAGCATCGACAGCGTCTTTGTACACAAGATGTGGAACGACAACGAGTTGTCCAAGATGGTCAAGGGAGGGGTGCCTTTCCCCATGCTCTCCGATGCAGGCGGCAAGGTGGGGGCCATTTACGGCGTTTATGACGACCAGGCGGGCGTGGAGACACGCGGCAGGTTCATTATCGATCCCGATGGGGTGATTCAGGGATACGAGGTCCTGACGCCTCCGGTGGGGAGAAATGTGGCCGAGTCCCTGAGACAGATTCAGGCCTTCCAGGTGGTGCGCAACAGCAAGGGCGCAGAGGCAACGCCTTCCGGCTGGAAACCGGGGAAAATGACCCTGAAACCGGGACCGGACCTGGTGGGAAAGGTCTGGGAGGTCTGGAAGACGACCATGGCCTTCGATTAGACATCAGCGCGGACGACCAGAATGCCCTGACCGCGGGGCCGCGCGGACCGGTGCTGATGCAGGACTATCAATTGATTGAAAAGCTGGCCCACCAGAATCGGGAACGGATTCCCGAGCGGGCGGTCCACGTCAATGGATCGGGGGCGCACGGGACGTTTACCGTGACACAGGATATCACCCGTTAGCGTATCAGTCACATCGAAAAGCGTGATGGTCCACAGGCCGAGAAATTGAAAGGAGGTATTATTGTGAAAGACAACGACCGCAAACCCACAACAAACGATGCAGGTATCCCCATACCCAGCGACGAGTTTTCCCTTACCGTAGGGCCCGATGGCCCGATTCTGCTGCAGGACCACTACCTCATGGAGCAGATGGCCAGCTTTAACCGGGAGATGATTCCGGACCGCCAGCCCCACGCGAAGGGCTCGGGGGCCTTCGGATATTTCCAAGTGACCCAGGACGTCAGCGCCTACACCAAGGCGGCCGTGTTCCAACCGGGTGCGAAGACCGAAGTGCTGGCCCGGTTTTCCACGGTGGCCGGCGAGGGCGGCAGTCCCGACACCTGGCGGGACGTTCGCGGCTTTGCGCTCAAGTTCTACACCACCGAGGGCATCTTCGACATGGTAGGGAACAACACGCCGGTGTTCTTCGTACGTGACCCCATGAAGTTCCAGCACTTCATCCATTCGCAGAAGCGCCGTGCGGACAGCGGCCTGCGCGACAACGACATGCAGTGGGACTTCTGGACCCTGTCTCCTGAGTCCGCCCATCAGGTTACCATCCTGATGAGCGATCGCGGAGTTCCCAGGAGCTATCGGCAGATGAACGGCTACTCGAGCCACACCTATATGTGGGTCAACGCTAAAGGCGAGCGCTTCTGGGTCAAGTACCACTTCAGGACCGACCAGGGTATTGAGTATCTCACCCAGGAAGAGGCCGACCGGATCGCCGGCGAGGATGCCGACTACCACCGCCGTGACCTGTTTGAGGCTATCAAGCGGGGGGATTACCCCAGTTGGACGCTGAAGGTGCAGATCATGCCCTTTAAAGAGGCCGAGACCTACCGGTTCAACCCCTTTGATCTGACCAAGGTGTGGCCCCACGGCGACTACCCCGTGCACGAAGTCGGCCGTCTAACCCTGAACCGCAATCCAAGCGATTTTCACAGCGAGATCGAGCAGGCGGCCTTCGAGCCGAACAATTTCGTCCCCGGAATCGGTCCGAGCCCGGACAGAATGCTGCTCGCCCGCCTGGTTTCCTACGCCGACGCCCACCGGGCACGCCTGGGGGTCAACTACAGGCAGATCCCGGTCAACCGTCCCAGGGTCCCGGTACACAGCTACAGCAAGGGCGGTGCGATGCGGATTGAGAACGTCTCCGATCCGGTCTATGCGCCCAACTCAAAGGGTGGCCCCAAGGCCGACCCCGAGCGATATCCGGAGGTGGCCACCTGGAGTGCCAGCGGCGAGTTCATCCGCGCCGCCTACACCAAGCGCAAGGATGATGACGACTTTGGTCAGCCCGGCACCCTGGTACGAGAGGTCATGGACGACGCGCAGCGCGACCGGCTGGTGTCCAACGTGGTCGGACACCTGAAAAGCGGCGTGTCCGAACCTGTGTTAGAGCGTGCGTTTGAATACTGGCGCAACATCGACAAGGAGATCGGCGATCGCATAGCCAGGGGCGTACAAGGGGGCTGATCTGAATAGATAATCCTCAGCCCTTCAAAGAGGATGGCGGTTTTATTCGGATGGAGGTCCCTCCATCGCTCGACCCACCAACCGATATTCATGGATTTGATCATCTGGATGTCCTTTTGGGCCAACCTTTATAAAATTCAAGTGAAAATGCCACTGGGATTACTTTCTCATGGAATCGACATATTTTCTTGACTTATATCAAATTAGCATCTATTCTTCGCCCTCAAAAATCATATTATTAACCATGAGCGAAAGGAGACGGTATGGCAACTGTCAAACAAATTCAGCGTAGATTGCAGGCTGCAAAGAAGAAATTTGCACGACTTAACAAAGAAGCGACAGCCACAAAAGGAAATATCAAGAAATTAGAGTCCGCCCTTAAAAAGGCCAAGGCAGCGGAAAAGGCGGCCAAGGTCAAAGCGAAAAAACCTGCATCCAAGGCCAAGAAGCCGGCGGCCAGGAAAAGGGCAACTGCCAAACAGAACGCGGCAAAAGAGAAAAAGTAACGCCCTTTGCAAGGCCACTCTTTTTTTGGGCCGATCCGTTTTACGGAAAACCGCACGCCCTGAATGAGGGATGACCTCTAAAAACCGCCCGTTTCACCCCTCGAATCGACGTCCTGCAAGGGGCAGGCCGGTTTGAATGTCCCTCAAGGCTGTGGGAAGCTATTTTTTCTGTGCAGTCGCACGGCAGTTGTGGTCGACGGGGAATCCCCATTCCCTCAGTTGGGAGACCATCCTCGACCGGTGACTCCCCGGCCAGAAATATCTGCCACAGGATGGACAGAAGCGGATCTGATTTGCGTTTTGATGAAAAATATACTCGGGGACCTTTTCACGCGCCTCGTTTTCACGCGCCTCCCCTAATTGAGCGTTGCATAAGAGACACCTGCTGAACCATGCTGAGGGCGGGGGCGTGAGATGGAGTTCCCTTGCCAGTCCGATCAATTGCTCGCCCACGTGATTGCCATGTATGAATACGGCCGTCTTGCCTGATCGTTCCGCACGCTTCCTGTGTCGGGTCAGCAGCAGCCTTCCCTCCCCGATAAGAGCATCCATGATCTCCGGAGGATAGGAGGCGTGATAATGGGTATCATAACCCAGCGCTCTGAGCCATTTAGCCAACCTTCCCAACATGGAATCCGCCACGAACCTCATGTCGCCCATGTTGTATCCTCCCACTGATAGGGCACTGATAGCGTTAGCATCAACATAACTCCGATTCTTGTCATTTGTCAACGGCGGGAAACAAGGAGCCAAGGAAGAGAGCGCGAGGATTTCAACCAGACCCCTTTGCATCGAATCTGAAAAACGGATTCTGGCGTTGTATGACATAGGAAGCATTCACGAGGTTCGACGGAAAGCGGCGGCCGGGAAGTGCAGGGGAATTCGGACATCGTTCAGATTTCTAATTTCCGATTATATCATGACGATTGCCGAATCTACGATACAGGAAAAAATATGGATATATGACATTGATGAACGACGTTTCTTTTCGCCAAATGATGGAGGACGATTTAGAGGGTGCGGATGAATTGCGCCGGCTCGTGGGCTGGAATCAGACGCTCGGCGATTGGCGCCGTTTCCTGACGTTAAGCCCAGATGGGTGTTTCGTGGCAACGAAGAACCGTATCCTGCTGGGAACGGTGACCTCAATCACCTATGATCAGACGCTTTCATGGATCGGAATGATGCTTGTGCACCCTGAGCACCGGCGGCAGGGCATTGGCAGACAATTGATGGGGCAGGTGCTGACGTATTTACAGGGCCGCGGAGCGAAATGCATTAAACTCGATGCAACACCGCTGGGGTTTCACCTCTACGAACAGCTCGGATTTATCCCGGAGTGGACATTGACACGCTGGCAAGGTCAGGGGAACACCCATACGCCCCCTTTATCGGGCCCGTCCAATGTCGCGCGAAACCTGCGCGACGCGGATTGGGAGGCCGTACAGGAGATCGACAAATCGGCCTTGGGTGTGTCCCGCGGCAGCCTTGTACGGAGCCTGGCACTGAACAGCCGGCGGGTGCTGGTGTGGCCATCGGAGGGAAGGGTCGCCGGGTGGGGCCTTCTGCGTGCCGGGACAAATGCGGATTACCTGGGCCCCCTCGTCTGCTGCGAGAATGACGGCGCCTCGGCATTGGTGCGCGAACTCCTTGTCAGTGCGGGAAACCGTCTGGTATTCTGGGATGTCCCGGACGGAAACGAAGCGGCCACATCCGCTGTCCAGCAATGCGGCTTCACCCCGGTCCGTCCCCTAACCCGTATGCGTTTGGGTCCGCCCATTGTCAAAAGCGATCCGCAGGCCCAGTTTGCCATTGCAGATCCTTCGGCCGGATGACCCTTCCGTCCGCCGGAGTCTGTTCGAGAAGACGTGCTGAAGGTGTTTAACAGAACCCTTTTCTGATCGTGACACTTCATTTGGAAACCTCAGGAGGAATCCCCCATGTTTTTTGAACTTCGTCAGTATCGTATCAAGGATGGCAAGCGGGATCGGTGGGTCAAATTGATGGAAGAGATGATCATTCCTTTCCAGGTGTCAAAGGGGATGGTTTTCGTCGGGAGTTTTGTGTCCCTGGAGGAGCCGGATCTCTATATCTGGATTCGCCGTTTTGAGAGCGAAGCGGAGGCTGAGCGGCTTTACGAGGAGGTGTATGGAAGCGAGTTCTGGAAGACAGAGGTAAAGCCCTATGCCGACGAGATGCTCGATCGGGACAGGATGC
>JAUPKI010000054.1 GCA_030837545.1 Thermodesulfobacteriota bacterium
ACATCACCAACGGCATCCATGTCCCCACATGGAGTTCTGAAGATATGGCGGCCCTCTTTGACAGCTATTTAGGGCCGGACTGGAGCGAGGATCCGGACAACGAACGGATATGGGAGCAAATAGAACAGATCCCTGCCACCGAGCTGTGGCGCGCCCATGAACGCCGCAGGGAGCACCTCGTCAGCTTTTGTCGCCAGCGTCTCAGCCAACAGCTTGTCCGCCGGGGGGCATCCGATGAAGAAATCCGGGCATCTGCCGAGGTCCTGTCCCCCGAGATGCTGACCATTGGCTTCGCCCGCCGCTTTGCCACATACAAGCGGGCCACGCTCCTCTTCAGGGACCCGGAGCGGCTCGATCATATCGTCAATCATCCTCAGCACCCGGTCCAGGTCATTATCGCCGGCAAGGCCCATCCTATGGACAGCGAGGGGAAGGATTTCATCAAGCGCATTGTCCATCTGGCCCGCCAGGAACGCTTCCGCAGGCGAATTATCTTTCTGGAGGACTATAACATCGACGTGGCCCTCCGCCTCGTGTCGGGGAGCGACCTCTGGCTCAATACCCCCCGCCGTCCCCTGGAGGCCTGCGGGACCAGCGGCATGAAGGCCCTGGCCAACGGGTGCCTCAACTTCAGCGTACTGGACGGCTGGTGGGATGAAGGATACCACCGGGATTTCGGCTGGGCCATCGGTCATGGCGAGGTCTACCAGAACCAAGAAGCACAGGACGCTATTGAGAGCCAGGATATCTACAATTGCCTCGAAAAGGAGATCGTGCCTCTCTTCTATCGGCGGGGTGAGGCCGACATCCCGAGAGAGTGGGTGGAGAAAATGAAGGCCGGGCTCAGCCGCCTGGTGCCCATATTCAACAGCCACCGGATGGTCCAGGAATATATGAACCGCTACTATCTCCCCAGCGCCAGGCGGTTCGATGCCCTGTGCCGCGACACCTTTGCGGGGGCCTTGAAACTCTCGGAGTGGGTTCAGAAGGTCAGGACAGGGTGGAACGAGGTATCCGTTCAGGAGGTCATCCATGATGATGTCCTGGAAAGGCCGGTGGGAGATCGGGTTGAGGTGACGGCCCGGATTAGGTTAGGTTCTATGCTCCCCGAAGACGTGACCGTGGACGCCTATTACGGCAGGATGGACCCCAACGGCGACTTTGTGGAGCGGGATACCGTTTCCCTGGAGGCGGTCGAATCGACCGATGGGGTTTACCTCTATCGGGGGTATGTCCCGTGCAACAAGACCGGCCGGTTCGGCTACACCCTACGGGTCATGCCCAGCCAGCACCGGCTCGAAAACAGGTTCGTGATGGGGCTGGTTACGTGGGCGTGAGCACAGATTGAGGGATTGAGGGATTGAGGAATTCAGGGATTCAGGAATTCAGGGGTTGAGGAATTGAGGAATTGAAATGATTGTTAAATCTGCCGGCACACTGAAGCCTGAGGACCTCAAGGTCCTCCTTTCCGGTGAGATGCGGGACCCCTTTGATGTCTTAGGGGTCCATCCGGTTGACCTGGACTCGGGCCCAGGGGTCGTGGTGAGGGCCTTCCTGCCGGGGGCGCGAAGGGCGGCGGCCCTCGACCTTGATCCCGGAATAGAGACCCGAATGCCCCTGGTGAATAAGGCCGGACTCTTTGAGTTGATCCTGGAGGGAAAGAGAGAGATTGCGCCGTATCGGCTCAGGGTGGATTTCGGCGCCGGTCTGACATCCACTTTCTATGACTGCTATTCCTTTTCTCCTGTCCTGTCAGAGTACGATCTCTACCTCTTCAATCAGGGCAACCATTATGATATCTACCAGAAACTGGGTGCCCATGTTATCCGACATCAGGGGATCTCAGGGGTCCTCTTTGCGGTCTGGGCCCCGTCCGCGGCCCGCGTGAGCGTGGTGGGGGATTTCAATCAGTGGAACGGCAGGAGGCATGGGATGCGCTTCCGGGGGGCATCCGGGGTATGGGAGCTTTTTGTCCCCCAGTTAGGCCAGGGGCTTTTGTATAAGTTCGAGATCCGCACGACCGACGGCACGATTCTCATCAAATCCGATCCCTTTGCATTCTGCTTTGAAAAACGGCCCAGGACAGCCTGCATCGTCTATGATCTAAGCCGGTTCCAATGGACGGATCAGGGCTGGATGGCATCCCGGTCTGCACAGGCCCCATTGACCCGACCCATGGCCGTCTATGAGGTGCACTTAGGGTCATGGCGCTGGCACAACAGGGAGGCAGAAGAACCGTCTAAGGCGTGGCTGACCTACCGGGAGGCGGCCGAGCAACTGGTCCCATATGTCAAGGAAATGGGATTCAATTACATCGAGTTTCTCCCTTTAGCCGAGCATCCCTTTGACGCATCATGGGGCTATCAGGTGACCGGTTACTATGCGGCCACATCCCGCTACGGCACGCCAGACGACCTGAGGTACTTGGTGGACCGTTGCCATGCCGAGGGGATCGGTGTGATCTTAGACTGGGTCCCGGCCCACTTCCCCAGGGACAGCTTTGCCCTCGAGTATTTTGACGGCACCCATCTCTACGAGCACGCGGACCCGAAACAGGGGGTCCAGAAGGACTGGGACACCCTTGTCTTCAACTTCGGCCGAAATGAGGTAAAGAATTTCCTGGTGGCCAATGCCCTCTTCTGGCTCGACGCCTACCATATCGACGGCTTGCGGGTGGATGCGGTCGCGGCCATGCTCTACCTGGACTATTCCCGCGATGAGGGGGAATGGATCCCGAACCGGTACGGCGGCAGGGAAAACCTCGATGCCATCGAGTTTATCAAGACCCTCAACACCCAGGTCTTTGGCCGCTTCCCAGGGGCAATCACCATTGCCGAGGAGTCCACGGCCTGGCCGGGGGTGACCCGGCCTGTGCATCTGGGCGGGCTCGGATTCCTATTCAAGTGGAACATGGGCTGGATGCACGACATGCTCAGCTTTATGTCCAAAGACCCGATCCACCGCCGGTTCCACATGGACAAACTGACCTTTGCCCTCCTCTACGCCTTTCACGAGAATTTCATCCTCCCCCTGTCCCACGACGAGGTGGTCCACGGCAAGGCGTCCCTCCTGTCCAAGATGCCGGGAGACGACTGGCAGAAATTCGCCAATCTAAGGCTTTTGTTCGGATATATGTATGGAGAGCCTGGCAAAAAAACCCTCTTCATGGGCGGGGAGCTCGGTCAGTGGTCTGAATGGAAACACGACGAACAGCTCCCCTGGGACCTCCTCCAGTATGACATGCACGCCGGGCTTCAACGGCTCATACAGGACCTCAACCGGCTCTATCTCTCGGAACCGGCATTTTACGAACTGGACTATGAGCCTGCGGGCTTTGAATGGATTGATTTCAGGGACACGGACGCCAGCGTGGTTTCCTTTATCCGGAGGGGCCGGTCGCCTGGCGAGACCCTGGTCTTTATCTTCAATTTCACGCCGGTTCCCAGGATCGATTACCGGATCGGCGTTCCCCGGGAAGGGTTCTACCGGGAGCTGATGAATTCCGATGCTGCCTGTTACGGGGGGAGCAACATGGGACTTGGCGGCGGCATGACCGCCGATCCTAAGCCCTGGCACAACCAGCCCTGTTCCGTCAGTCTTTGCATCTCTCCCCTCGCCATGCTCATACTGAAGCCGGAGGCGGTGTAGGAGGCGCAAGGCGTGAGGTATGTGGAGTAAACAGTAAGGAGCTCAAAGTTGAAAGCATATAGTATTTGAGGTCAGAGGCCAGAGATCAGCAGTCTGATCTTCTTACCTTCCGCCTTTGACCTTTCGCCTTTAGCTGTCCTCCGACCTCTGACCACCGACTACCGGTTTCAATCTCCTCCCATAGGTTTCCGTCATTATAGACAATTTTTCTTCAATGGCGGGGGTGATTTCCCCGGGCTCAAGCCGCCATGTCCAGTTCCCGGAAGGGGTGGCCGGCCGGTTCATTCGGGCATCCTGGCCCAGGCCTAATATATCCTGCATCGGAATTACGGCCATATCCGCCACCGACATCATGATCAGCCGGATCATCTCCCAGTGGATCTCATCGGCCGGGGGTTCTCGATACAGATAGCGAAATAGACGGTCTTTCTCTTCAGGGGCAGCCTCGTTCTCAAACCATCCTCGCAGGGTATTGTTGTCGTGGGTGCCGGTATAGGCCACGCAGTTTCTCGAATAGGTATGGGGCAGAAAGGGGTGCATCGGATCGTCGTCGCCAAAGGCGAAGAGGAGGACCTTCATCCCTGGAAATTGAAACCGCTCCATCACCTCCCGAACATCGGGTGTGATAAACCCGAGGTCTTCCGCAATCACCGGAAACCGCTGAAACCATTCGATCAGGGTCTTGAAGAAATCATCTGTCGGGACATCTTCCCACTCCCCGTTCATAGCTGTTTTCTCGTCAGCCGGCACCTCCCAGTACTTCACAAGCCCCCTGAAGTGATCGATCCGTACCCGGTCAAAACAGCTAAGCGTATGACCCATGCGCTCGATCCACCATCGATACCCAGTCTGCTTCAGCACGTCCCATCTGTAGACCGGGTTATTCCACAACTGACCGGTTTCACTAAAATAATCGGGCGGGACCCCGGACACAGCCGTGGGGGCCTTGTCCCTGTCTAATTTGACTATATGGGGGTTCACCCACACGTCGGCGCTGTCGTAACACACATAGATGGGGAGGTCCCCGATAATCTGTATCCCCTTCTTGTTGCAGTAGGATTTGAGCGAGGCCCACTGGTTGAACAGGAGGTACTGAACAAATCTTTCCTTGTCCACGCCTTCTTTCAGATGCTCCTCGGCCTCTTTCAGGGCCTCAGGCCGTCTGTCCCTCAGGGCCTCCGGCCACCTGCTCCAGACCATTCCCTTGAATTCGGTCTTGAGGGCGGTGAAGAGGGCGAAGTCGTCTAACCAGCCTGAATGTTTTGCACGGAATGCCCTGTAGTCGTCAGGGACCGGCAATCGTTTGAACTGTTGAAATGCCCTTTCAAGAATTGCGCCTTTATAGGTCTCTGCCCTGTAATAGTCGATGCGGCCTTGGAGAAAGGGGAGCGGTTCCGGCAGTTCGGTTTTAGAGATGAGCCCCTCCTCCACAAGGGGGTCGATCCCGATGAAGAGGGGATTCATGGCAAAGGTGGATCGGCTGAAATAGGGGGAATTGCCGCACATGGCGTCTGTGGGGTTCAGGGGAAGGACCTGCCAGAAGGTCTGTCCGGTGCGGACCAGAAAATCCGCAAATCTGTAGGCCGCCGCCCCGAAATCCCCTATCCCATGGGGCGACGGCAACGAGGCGATATGGAGCAACACCCCGCTTCCTCTTGTTGTTGATGCCATTCCCAATCCCTTCCGATTCATCTGCTGTGTGTGTTGGCCTGAGCCGACTTGCTACACATTTGCTGGACTACTGTCAAGGATTTTTCGAGTAGGGTAGGGGACGGGATGTTGTACGGAGAGGAGGCCTGCCTGTGTCCCGCCCCGCGGGACAGACAGGCCGCTCACACAGGATAGGGGATTTTC
>JAUPKI010000426.1 GCA_030837545.1 Thermodesulfobacteriota bacterium
CGAAGCACCCGGATTCGTAACCTGAATGGGGTATTGAATCCTCTCTTTGTCTATAACCTTGAACGCTGAACCCGGAACCTGTGAACCCTTACTATATTTCATTGATCATGGCCATGATCTGATCTTCGCCAAAGCCCTTGAGGTTCAGCGCGCCCGATCGACACGAGGCCACACACAGCCCGCATCCCTTGCACAGCGCCGGGTTGATTTCCATTTTGCCAGCAAAAGGGCCCTGGGTCACCACTGTGGGGGCTGAATAGGGGCAGATGGTCGCACACACGCCGCAGCCGCTGCACGCGCGGGGATTCACATGGGCTACGGTTCCGGTCATTCGAACCGACGTTCGAGACAACAGCGTCACCGCCCGGGAGGCGGCGGCCAGGGCCTGGGCCACGGATTCATCGATCGGTTTGGGATAGTGACTCATCCCGCAAAGGAATACCCCGTCCGTGGCAAACTCTGAAGGCCCGAGCTTGGCGTGGGCCTCCACAAAAAACCCGTCTTCATTCATCGGCACCTTGAACATCTGTGCCAGTCTTTCGTCCCTGTAGGGCACAATGGCTGCGGCCAGCACCACCAGATCAGCCCCGAATGTGACCGTTTCACCCAGGGCGTTGTCCAGCACCTCAAGCCTGAGCCGTTTCTCATCCGGAAAGACCCGGGGTTTTTGATCCACCGAAAAAGGAATAAACACCACCCCTGCCAGGCGGGCGTCGCGATAGAGACGCTCTCGTTCCCCGTAGGTGCGGATATCCCGGTAGAGGATATAGACCTTCATGTCGGGGTTCAGCTCTTTCAGATGGAGCGCGCTCTCAATGGAATGGCTGCAGCAGACCCTGGAGCAATAGGGGCGCTCAGTCTCCCGGGACCCCACACACTGGATGAACACAGCGGTTTGAATATCTTTGAGGCCCGGGTCGCCTCCCATCATCTTTCGATCCAGTTCCAGGTGGGTGAGCACCCTTGAATCCTCTCCATACAGGTATTCCCGAGGCCTCGATTCCCTGGCGCCGGTAGCGATCACAGCGATCCCGTGTTCAATCAGGGAATCGCCCCCGTTTGAGACAAGCCTTGTCTTGAAGTTCCCCACAAACCCTTCCACATCCGCCAGCTCCGTGTCGAGGCGCACATCGATATGGGGGTCTTTTTGGACAGAGTCAACCAATTCAGACAAATCCTTCTGAACGTCCTCTCCCTTCCAGGTCCTGAAAAGGTTGAGGGCCTGACCGCCCAGGGCAGAAGACCGTTCCACCAGACAGACCGGGAAACCTTGATCTGACAGGCTCTTTGCCGCTGCCATCCCCGAGATCCCCCCTCCGACAACGAGGGCCTTCTGGCTGATGCCCAGTTCGGTTTCCACCAGGGGCTCCATCAGGGCGGCCTTGGCCACGGCCATGCGGACAAGGTCCTTGGCCTTTTCGGTCGCTGACTGGGGGGAATCCTTATGGACCCAGGAGTCCTGGTTTCGGATATTGGTCATTTCGAAGAGGTACTTGTTCAGGCCTGCATCGACCAATGTCTCCTGAAACAGGGGCTCGTGGGTCTTGGGCGTGCAGGCGGCCACCACAATGCGATTGAGGTCTTTCTCTTTGATGGTCTGGGCGATGACCTGCTGGGTATCCGTCGAACAGGTAAATAGATTGTCAGCGATATATTCCACGTAGGGGAGGGTTCCGGCGTAATCGCGTACGCCTGGGACATCCACCACCCCTCCGATATTGATGCCGCAGTGGCAGATGAATACCCCGATGCGGGGCCTTTCCCCGGCGACCTGTTTCTCTTCCGGGACCTTGATATGCTTCGTCAGGGTGTTCCTTGCAGGGCTCAACCGGGCGCCTGCCTCTGCGGCCGCAGAACTGGCCTCAATGATGGACTGGGGAATATCCTTGGGGCCTTGAAACGCCCCGCACACATACATGCCGGGCCTGGATGTGGCTACCGGATGAAACGAATCCGTCTTGCAGAACCCCCCCTCGGTGAGGTCAATGTCGAGCCGGTGCGCCAGTTCCAGAGACTCAGGGGAGGTCTCCATGCCCACGGAGAGCACGACCATGTCAAAGGTCTCCTCGACCACGTCCCCCGCCTCGTTGACATACGGGATCAGTAGGTCGCCCGTGTCTTTGAGTGCGTCAACCGTAGGAACACGCGATCGAATGAAACGGACGCCATGCCTCTCTCGTGCATGGGTGTAGTACCGCTCGAAATCCTTTCCGTGGGTCCGCATGTCCATGTAAAAAATAGCGCAGTCCAGATCGGCCCCGGCATGTTCTTTGGCAATAACCGCCTCCTTGATGGCGTACATGCAGCAGACCGATGAGCAATATCCATGATCGCATTGGTTGACGTCCCTGGATCCGACGCACTGAAGCCATGCGATCTTTTTGGGCGATTTTCCATCGGAAGGCCGCTTCAGATGCCCCTGATAAGGTCCGGTGGCGCTCAGGATCCGCTCGAACTCCATGCTTGTGACCACATTAGGGTATCTGCTGTAGGCGTAGGTCGTGTAGGCGCTGGGGTCATAGGGCCTGAATCCGGGGGCCAGGACAACAGCCCCCGCATGGATGGTCCGTCTTTCCTCTTGGTCGTCAAAACGGATGGCCTTTGTGGGGCAGAATTTTTCGCAGGCCCGGCATTTCCCCTTTTGGAAGTACAGACAGTTGTCTTCGTCAATGACATACTTGAGCGGGACCGCCTGGGGATATTCCACATAGACGGCCTTGCGTTTGATGAGCTTCCCGTTGAAGAGGTCGTCCACTTTCTTCGGGCATTTTTCCGAGCAGGTTCCACATGCAATGCATTTGTCCATATCCACATAGCGTGGATGCCTCAAAACATCTATCTCAAAATTGCCGGCCTCGCCGTGAATGGCGGCAATATCGGCCAGTGTGATCAGTTCGATATTCAGGTGCCGGTCGACCTCGACCAGTTTGGGGGAGATGATTCACATGGCGCAGTCGTTGGTGGGAAAGGTCTTGTCTAATCGGGCCATGGCCCCGCCGATGGCAGGGCCCTTTTCCAGAAGGTATACATAGTATCCGGAACTGGCCAGATCCAGGGCGCACTGCATGCCCGCAATTCCCGCGCCTGCGACCAGGACAGCTCCTGTTACACCGTCAGACATGAGATATCTCCTTGAGTTTGGAATTTCACAAACCTGGCGTTCAGGGTTGGATGGTAACTACATTGTAGCCATTTTGCAACCGATAAAATTGCCCTGGCGGCAGCTCCAACCTGTTTTCTCTCATTGCTGCGCCCCGGCCCTATCTTCGATCCTGACCGAGGAGATCAAAGGGCGCAGCGTATCCGGTCAGTTCCACATATCCCACGCCCTCCACGGGGCGACGGGCCTTGTGCCCCTTGACCTTCACGCTCCCTTCCCAGTAGCTCACCTGCATGGAACGGGTCAAACGCAATTCCTGGTCGTTCAGTTGGGGGGAGATCTCCAGATCGAGCTGCAACGGGAACACGCGGATCCGCCATCGGGAGGGGTACTTGGCCCCGGAACGGGGGCTTTGCCACCGATCCATGACTGCCACCTCAATGTCATCCCGTGTTAGGTGTTGCGGCGCGCCCGATGGGGGAACGAATGTGCCGCTCGAAGCGGGGCTCCACGAGCCATCTGTCTCACGGAGGATGTAAAGCATCAGTTCCGTCTCGTCTGCAAACTGGAGGCTGAACCAGTCCCATCCCGCCAGGGAAGGCTCCAGGGGGGCCGTGCTGTATTCGTGGTCCATCCAGGCCATTCCCTGGACGTTATAGTTCCTTCCATCCACCGACAGGGCGCCCGAGGTCTCCAGCCGGGTGATGGAATAGTAGCAACTGGCGCTTCCCGGTCTGACTCCCTTTTGGCTGTATCCTCCCCTGCCGTGCGCGACCGGCGCCTTGCGGGGCACACACTTCAGGTCCAGGGAGAACCTGTCTGTCATCGCTGTCAGACGATGTCCGGACGGACCCATGGCGGTCTTCCACCGGCCCAGGAAGACCTCGATCGCGCCCCCTCCCCTCCTGACGCCGGCAAGCCCGATCGCCTCTCTGGCCATGTCCTCATCCCAGTAAAAGCGACCATTGGCCACGTCTGAAAGGGCGGCATGGGCCATAAAGAGGTTCCCGGCGCGCCATGACGACGGATGGGGCGGCCACCCCTTTTCAGCGCCTGGAGGGATGATCTGCCTTCGAAAGAAGGTGAGTTGGAACCCGAAGGGACGTCCGCCCTCTGCGTTGAGATTGCCTGTATAGTACCACCACTCTGTCTGATAACCGGGGTGGGCGCCGTGGTCCTCGGGAAAGGAAAACCCGCACGGTCCCGCAACCGATAGGTAGTCCGACCCGAGGCTTGGCCTGCTTTCCCAAAAGATCACGGTCCCGATCCAAACCCAGATCAATGCCAGACAGACCCGTTGCAGGCGTCGTCCCTTCATATCAGGCCTCCTTCAGCGCCTGGGCCGGCGATGCGCGCAGGACCAGCCGGGCCGCAGGGAGTGCTGCGGCAAGGGCCGCGGCCAGGATCAGGGGGAGCGAGACGGCAAAGGTCCCCATATCGATCCGGTAGAGGAATGTCCATCCAAAGCACTGCCTGTTGATGACGAAGATGAGGAATGATGAGAGGAGAAAACCGCACACCAGGCCGATGAGTTCCCCTGCCGCCACCATGAGGACCGCCTCCCAGAAAACCATGGAGCGTATCTGACCTGGACTCGCGCCGATGGCTGCAAGGGTGTTTAACTGCCGGAGGCGCTCCAGGACCAGGACGGTCAGGGTGGTGGCGATCCCCAGGGCGCTTACGAGAAGGGCAATAAGGAGGAGCACCGTGGTCACCGCAAAGGTCTCATCAAAGATCCTCAGGACCTCCCTGCGGAGTTCCAGACCGGCGGCCATCTCCAGGGGATGGCTCTGTGCGCAACAGCGACGAATCCGGGCCTCAAGTGCCCGGGTCGCCCCTTCGAGGTCCCTGTCCCGGTCTTTGAAAAAGAAGCGGACGCCCCCCCATGCGGTTATTCCGGTTAGGGTCTGAAAGGCCTTCAGATCCATGTAGACCGCCCCCCCGTGGGTACGATAATCCCTGAAGACCCCAAGGATCGGAAGGTCGAGCACCGCCTTGCCGATCTGTGCGCCATAGCGATCTCCTGTACTCAGACCGCTCCTGTTGGCGAATACCTCGGAGACGAGGACGCCTTCTCCTCGAAAGAGGGGATGGCGCATCGCTTCCATTCGCCCCTCAAGGAGGATGAACCCACCATAACTCATGAGTTTTTTGAGATCTACCGCCTCCAGCTCATAGGGGGTCTTGTCGTGCCGAAGACGGAGGCGATGATAGGGGAGGATATCCACGTCCGAGGCCATACCCTGAACTGCCCGGACCACGTCGTCGGGGAGGGCATCGCGGTATTCATTGAGACCGGCCATGCTGGGCCGGAGAAAAAAGTCGCCGGCCAGGGTCTGCTCGACCCAGAGGGATACGGTATACCGGAAGCTGTTTACCATGATCACCAGGGACACGAAGAGGGCCACGGCCGTGATCAGGGCGCCCACGGAGATGGCCGTGCGGCTCCCTGCCTCCCGCACATATCGTCCTGCCAGGAAGGCAGGCTCCCCCCCCACGAACCGGAGCGGTCTTGCCAGGCGGGATCCCATGATCCTCAAGAGGGGCGGAGAGAGGGATGAAAATCCCAGGATGAGGAGACTGGCCGAAACATACCCGGCCAGCGGGAAAGGGCCCACCGGGGGTAAGGAGGCCAGGGGCCAGGAAAGGGCGATGAGGAGGAGGCCGATGGCCCACAGCCCCCTTGCCCGCGACGGGGTCTGACTTGCCGAACCATGGATGATCATGGCCTCCTTTGGGGCGATCCGGGTGGCGTCCCTGGCTGGCTTGGATGCGGCCACGAGCGAGGTACCCACGGTGATCCCAAAAGAGAGGAGGATCTCCGAGACATCCGGTCCCAAGGTCACGGCCTGCACCCGTACAAAGAGACTGTCGATCGTGCCGCTGACAGCGGCCAGAAGATACTGGACCAGCAGGGATCCGATGGGGATTGCCGCGATCCATCCGGCGATCCCCAGGGCGATCCCTTCTGAGAGGATCAGCAAAAAGATCAGGTCGGTAGATGCCCCCAGCGCCCTCAGGTTGGCCAGCTCATTGCGTCGCGCCGCGGCATTCAGAGAAACCAGACTGTAGACGAGAAACATGCCCACAAAGAGGGATACCAGGCTTAGGACCGACAGATTGAGCTGGTATCCGCGAATCATGGCCTCCCCGGTTTCCTTGGTCTCAACCGGTCGCTCCAGATCGAATCCCTCGGGCAACGCGCCTTCAATGCGCCGAAGGTCCGCCTCGGTCGTCCCCGGTTTGAGCTTGAGGTCGATCCGGTCCACCCGGCCCTGGCACCCGATGAATTCCTGGATCGTGGCAATATCTGTGATGGCCATGGCGCCCCCTTCGACTCGGGCAAGACCCTGGGGCTTCAGGATGCCAAGGATGCGAAACGGGGCGATCTGGCGGACATGGGAGAGCTGAACGATGTCGCCGGACGATCTCTGAAGGGCCTGGGCCAAGGTTGGGGTCAGCAGACAGGTGTTGGGCGCCCGAATGAGATCCAGCCAGGAGGCCGTCTGATCCGGCCCGAAAGAGGCCAGTTCCCAGGTTCGAAGGGAATAATCGAGGATCGGGTCGATCCCGATCAGGAGAAAAGGGGGAAGGTCATTGCCCTGGGCCTCCACATAGGTGGAGACAAAGGGGGATGCCGTTTCCACGGCCGCATCTCCCTTCAACCGGGCCACGAGATCCTCCGGCACCCGGGCCCCCCGGCCAAGGACAGACCAGTCCGCCTTGCCGGAGATCAGCTCTATGCTCTGGATGAAGGCGTCCAGAGAGGCGTCCACGGCAAGGCGAACACTGGTAAAAACGGCCGCGCCGAGGGCGATTCCCAGGATGACTGCGCTAAGCCGCCATGGGTGTCGCTGAAGCTGTCGGCCGTTGAACCAGACAAACAGACGAAGGTACAAGGTCACCCGTTGCATGGGGTCCTTTGGGCGATCATCCCGTCTCGAAGGGTGATCTGCACGGTCGCATAGGGGTCTGCCAGGGCGCTGTGGGTGGCGACAATGACCGTGCGACCCTGACGCTGGTTGAGGTCCGCCAACAGCCTCATGACGATCTCCCCGTTGCGGCTGTCCAGGTTTCCGGTCGGTTCGTCCGCCAGGACGATCGAAGGATTATTGATAAGTGCCCTGGCAATGGCGCTGCGCTGCATCTCCCCGCCCGAGAGCTGGGCGGGGTAGCGGTCCGCGAGTTTCTCTATCCCCAGTTCCCGCAGGTGGTTCAGGGCGCTCTCTCGCGTCGTCTCATAGGCCATCCCGGCCAGCAGGGCAGGGAGACACACGTTCTCCAGGGCGGTAAGGGTGGGTAGCAGGTTAAAGGCCTGAAAGACCATCCCCACGGTCGTCCTTCGATATGCGGTCAGTTCCGCAGCCGAGGCCGTGGTCAGATCACGGCCTCCCACCACGATGCGGCCTCGGGAAGGCCTGTCGAGCCCTCCGATAAGGGCCAGAAGGGTGCTCTTTCCAGACCCGCTGTTTCCCTTGATCACCGCCATCTCGCCGTTTCGGATATAAAGGTCGATATCGCGAATCCCGACAGCGCCCCCGTTCTCCAGGGGGTATATGCGCGTCAATGCATGGGCTTCGATGACGCATGGGTCGTCTGACCGGGACATGGAGGCGCTCCTTGAAATTGGGTGTAACCGCGCACGGGTTCAAAGGTTCAGTGGCACTCGGTTCTCGTTACGCGTTCCTTCGACGTTTGGACATTCGATGCCAAATATACTATGTACTATCGTCACGTTAGCTCGCTTTAGGCATTTGGGCTACGCTTATCATGGTGCGTATCCGAAGGATATGTCAAGCGCGAATGTGAAAAGGGGAGTATCCTGAATGTCTACTGGCTGGTCTATCGGCCTCCAAGGTCTCCTGACGGCGATCCGGGATGACCCTGCAAGGGTCGCGGAGGTCGGTCTGCCGTTGACTTGCAAGGGGAATGCCTCTAAAATCGTAAGCGTTCACAGGTTCAGGGTTTAACGTTTAGGGTTTCCTCGCAAGAGGTACATTGAAGAGCTGACTGGCAGTCAATAGGACGTTTGGCAGTTAGCATGTGCTCACCGGGTGAACCATTTGTCGCCTCCCTGTACTGGGTTAAGGCCCATGCATGGTTCGTTGAGCCTCAACATTAGGACCAGTTGACCCCGAAACTAACGGGAAACC
>JAUPKI010000427.1 GCA_030837545.1 Thermodesulfobacteriota bacterium
ATAATCATTGATCCCAGAGGCCCTTTCGTATAAGATACAGCAACATAAATATGTTCTTGATCGAGCAAGGCCTGCAATAAGATAACGGTGCATGCTAAAAGGGAATGTGGTCAGGGGGTTAAATAAAGGATTTGATGAAACACAGGGCACTGAAGGTCCGGAGAAATGATCCGTGCCCGTGCGGGAGCGGGCTTAAGTATAAGAAGTGCTGTCTCAACCGGGAAACCGTCGCCGATGCAGCCCAGAACAGGGACCTTTATCGCCAGAAGTACAACATCCGGTTGAAAGAAGAAAAAGACATTGAAGGCATCCGAAGGGCAGGTCAACTGGCCCTGAACACTCTTGATCTGGTGGCGTCGCGCATTGCGCCGGGAATGACCACGGACGACATTAACGTCATCGTTCACGATTTTACCATCAAGAACGGCGCCACCCCCGCCCCGCTGAATTATCGCGGCTTTCCCAAAAGCGTCTGCGTATCGGTCAACGAGGTGATCTGTCATGGCATCCCCGGAGAGAGGGTGTTGAAGGATGGGGATATTGTCAATGTGGATGTCACGCCCATCCTGAACGGCTATTATGCGGATACGAACAAGACCTTTTTCGTGGGAACGCCGGGGCCGGATGCCCAGAAGATCGTAACGGTGGCACAGCGATGTCTGAAGGAGGGGATGTCGGCGGTCCGGCCCGGCAACAGGATCGGCGACATCGGCTGGGTTATTCAGACGTATGCCGAAAGTCAGGGGTGCTCGGTGGTACGGGAATTTGTGGGACACGGGGTCGGTTTTGATTTTCATGAGGCCCCCCAGGTCCCCCACTACGGCCGCCAGGGTGAAGGGATACTCCTGATCCCGGGGATGGTTTTCACCATTGAACCGATGATAAACCTCGGAAAAAAGGACCTGAACGTCCAAAGCGACAACTGGACCGCCGTCACCCGTGACGGGTCCCTCTCTGCACAGTTTGAACAGACCATCCTTGTGACAGAAACCGGTTTTGAGAGTCTGACCCCTTTTGACCTGTGACCCCATTGGGGTCTCCGGGCCTTCTTGACGTATGGATCTGATCCAGCAGGCAGGCGATCTGGGCTTTATTGCCGTGGGCTTTTCCCGTCCCGGCATGCCCCTCTTTTTTGACCGGTTCCGAGCCTGGATTTCTGAGGGGAAACAGGCCGGCATGGCGTGGATGGCGAGGAACCTGGATATCAGGGAAGCCCCTTCAAGGCTCCTTAGAGACTGCCGAACCATCATTACCCTCGCTTATCCCTACTCCCACCGGAAACCCTGTACGCCTGAAGGCCTGTCGGCCGCCAGATACAGTGAGCCTTTAAGGGTGGATTATCATGACCGTCTAAGGGAAAAGGCAAGGATGCTTGCCAAGACTCTGCAGGAGCATTTCCCTGGAACCCAAACACGGATCTGCGTAGATTCGGCCCCCATTATGGAGAGGAGCTTTGCGGTCCAATCCGGGATCGGCTTTATCGGAAAGAACACCCAATTTATCATCCCGGGCCATGGGTCCTATCTCTTCCTGGCGGAGATCCTGACCACCGCCTCCCTCCCCTTTGCCGAATCGACGCTCATGGAGAGCCGCTGCGGCTCATGCACCCGGTGCCTGGATGCCTGTCCCGCGGGGGCACTCGAGGCCCCTTACCGTCTGAATGCCGCGAAATGCCTGTCATACCGAACCATTGAACAGAAGGAGAGGGTGGACAGGGAAACAGGGAGACAAATGGGAGGCTGTTTTTTCGGCTGTGATGTCTGCCAGGAGGTCTGTCCACTGAATAAGAGAGATGACCCCGCAGAGGTTATCCTCCCTCCGATAAACGACATCCTAACCATGGACGAAGAGACATTCCAGGAGACCTATGGAAAAACCGCCTTTGCCCGGGCCGGGCTCGGCAGGATCCAGGGAAATATCTTGGCGATGAAGCCTGCCGCCTGGCCAACCAGCCCTCAATCATGACTCACGTGATCCAGGGAGCCCCTTGTTCACCTTGCAGGTCAGGGGTTTCCCTTTCCCCAGGCTGGCAAAACAGGTCATGCACTCCTCGCATTGTAGGATTTCGCTTCCCTTTCCCGCTAAGATTTTCCCGGCTGCATCCGGATCGGCAATCATCTGGCGGCCAATGGCCACCACATCGATCCCCGCATCCCGCACGGCTTCCACTGCCGCCATCTCATCCCCCAATTTACCCACAGCGATCACGGGAAGGCCAGCCGCAACCCTCAGCTTAGCCGTGACCGAAACGTTCGCTCCAGGAGGCTGCTTCTTTGAAAAGGCGGATGTACAGATGGGGAATCGCCGTCCATCCACCTCCCGCCAGGTGCAGCCGCTGACCAGCGACACATCCAGGACATCCACCCCCTCCTTCGCCAAGAGCCGGCTTACCACGAGGGCATCGGCCAGGGTCTGACCGCCCTCCATCTCCTCAATGGCATTGAGGCGGAACAGGATAGGGTATTCCTCTCCAAGCTTTTCTCTCGATGCCCTGACCACTTCCTGTGCAAAGGCAGCCCGCGCCGCCGCGTCGCCCCCGTATCGGTCATTCCGGTGATTGGTAAACGGGGAGAGGAACTGACTGATCAAATACATGTGGGCCCCATGAATCTCCACCCCGTCAAATCCTGCCTGGGCCGCACGCCCCGCAGCGTCAGCGAATGCCGTTACCAGACCCGCAATCTGTTCCCGGCTCAGGGCAAAGGGCGCCACATCCGGCCTGAAGCCGACCCCCGATGGCGATGCCCCCTGCAGCTCGCCGCCACTGGGCGTACACCGGGCCCCCGCGTGATTAAGCTGCACCACCGCAGCGGCCCCCTCTCCCTTGATGGCTGCAGCAAGACGGCCCATGCCGGCAATCTGTCCATCCTCCCACAATCCCAGACTCCCCGGCACGATCCGGCCGTCGGGCTGCACAGCCGTGGCTTCCACAATAACCAGGCCCACATCCCTGGATCGGTCGGCGTAAAACTGCACAACCGCATCGGTGACATAGCCCTCCAGGCTCCCGTAGTTGGTGGTCAACGGCGGCAGGGCGATCCGGTTCCGCAGCCTCAATCCCTTGATCACAATGTCATCATGCAGTGAACGCATATTGCTGTCCCCCTCTTTAGCAGCTTGTTTCAAAAACCTGTCATAAAAAACAAGAGAATCTTCGAACGGTAAAACCTTTTGCCGTCCCCTTGCAGCGGGAGGCCATGGAGCTCGCTCACTCGTCAGGCAGCCTTGAGCCTGCCAATGAGTTCACGGACGATCGGAACGATTTCTGTTGGGAGCTCCATGACTGTTTGGCCGGTTCGTTCAAAGCTTGCTTCGTCTTCCGCCACAGCTTCTTCCTCAGACTGAGATTCATAATGTGCGAGTACGCTATTCACGCGCTCTGCATCCCATCCAGGTGGAAATCTGCTCTGTTTCATTTCTTCTTCCTCCTCCTTCGGCGTCGATATGCCAGCAAGGGTTTGCCCGCGAGTTCATAGGATGTAATCACAAAGACGCTATTCGGCGCAGGATCAGGCACATAAATTACCCTGAGATATCTCCCTGCTAATGTTTTCCCAATGGCGACCCTTGACCCATCACGTCCCGGTCTATCTTCTCCGGGCTTGGCGAGAACCTCTTCGACCTCGGTTTCATCAACATCATGGCCATAGATATGAGGCAATTCCGTTTCTGGATCAATGTAATAACGGATCTTCAATATCTCCCCTTTACGTTATTCCTTTATGGTCTAACTTGGAGCGAAACCAGGGCTGCTAAGCCATCATCGGTCCGCACTCTGGACGGTCAAAAGGAACATCGGCGATCGAACAGACCCGGACTTTCGGTGAAGACCCCGGCAGATATTCGAAGGTTATCGAATCGTATTCTTCTCAATTGTCCTGTCTACTTCTCTCCGAACCAAATGCCAACAGACAGATGAAACCGGCTTAAACAGGCACTCGCCTGGCTGGTATCGTTGGCGCGGCAGGGTATTGTATGATAGGTGATCTGTGTGATAAAAATAACTTTCTTGCTGAAGGAGTTTAGTGGGTGTAGTCTTGCGGGTCAAGAAAAATTCAGACGTAGGATATAGTGGCCGCAACTTGCGGCGGTAAGAGAGGAGACTGGACCCACCGAGAGTATGCAGGTCGAGACAAAGGCAGACGGCTTGATCGTGCTGGGAGGGTGATCATTCGATTGGATCAGGGTAAAGGCGATCAACAGATTGGAGTGCACCAGAAGAGACATGGAATTCTGCGATTTGAATTGTGAATATGCGACATGGCCGGAAGGTGAGGGGCTGGACGGTTCTGGGAGCTGCAGGACCTTTCAGGCCATTTACTGCACCCAAAAGGCACAACATGTCCACAAGAACATGCCGTGCCCTGAGAAAAAGAAAAAAGAGTCTCGGCCCCCGGTCACAGAAGAGAGACGGTCATCATAGGGAGACGGCATCAAGATACCGGCTGATGGCTCCGTCATACTCGTGGGTCAGGCGAAAGACCTTTCTGGCCAACCGGAACCGGGTCTCAAGCGTGGTCTCGCCGCCGGAGGCCTCCATCTCCTTCAGCACGGTTTGGTAGTCCGCCGGATCTACCACGACCGTCACAAACTTGAAATTCTTGGCCGACGACCGGAGCATGGACGGCCCCCCGATATCGATGTTTTCAATCGCCTCTTCCAGGGTTACGCCCTCTTTCGCGACGGTTCTTTCGAACTGGTAGAGGTTTACCACCACCATGTCGATGGGCGTGATCCCGTACGTCTCCATCATTCGGGCATGCTCCGGGTTATCCCGCAGGCCCAAAAGTCCCCCATGAACCTTGGGATGAAGGGTCTTGACGCGGCCGTCCATCATCTCCGGAAAGCCGGTATATTCCGAGATGTCCGTCACGTGGATGCCTCCCTGTCGCAGGGCCTTGGCGGTCCCTCCGGTGGAAATGATCTCCACCCCAAACTTGGAAAGGGATGCGGCAAACGCCACAATGCCGCTTTTATCGGTGACGCTGATAATGGCCCTCCCGATCTTGCTCATCTATAAAGACTCCTTTCTCGATGCTGGATGATGATTTGTTGCTGAGTTTAAAGTGAAGGTTGCGAATTGGCTATTCGAACTCCTTGCGCCTCACGCCTCGTTGCCTACTCCCTGCTCCTTACTCCTTGCTCCCTGCTCCCCACTTCCTCAGTTTGTCTTGTTGTCATCCTCTGAGACGGGAAAAGGAACCTTGACAAACTCAACCCCTTCCTCCTTGAGGGTCTTTTCCTCATCAGCGGTTGCCGACCCGCGAATGCTCCGCTTTTCGGCTACGCCGTAATGGATTTTGAGGGCCTCTGCAGCAAACTGGGCCCCGACATCCTCGGAATTGGTCTTGATATATTCCACCACCTCTTTGGCAAGCCGCTGATAGTCAATGGTTTCCTGTCCGGTCTGAGCAACAGGCTGGGATTTTTTCAAGGCAACAGGCGATATGACCTTCCGTATGTCTGAGTCGTCGCAGACAGGACAGCGGACAAGGCCCAGAGTGTTCTGTTCTTCAAATGATTCATTGCTGTCAAACCACCCTTCAAAAATGTGTCCCTGGGGGCACGTCAGGTCAAATACAATCATCTATGGTTTCTTCCTCCATCAATCGTCTCAGGACGCCCAGATTCAGGATGTCGAGATCCGTACCGGCTGCGTCTGCCCCTTTGGGGGTCTCCAGGATAAAGGAGAGGTCCTTGAACAGGGGGGCTTTCAATAAAAAAGAGAAGGCCCTTTCCCCAATAAAGCCTTCCCCGATGTGTTCATGTCGATCGATTCTCGATCCCCGTTCCTTCTTGGAGTCGTTCACGTGAATCAGTTTCAGACGCTTCAATCCGATCATCGCGTCGAATTCTCTGATGAGCTTATCAAAGGTTCCCCTCTCCCCGAAGTCATAACCGGCGGCAAAGATATGGCAGGTATCCAGACAGACCCCCAGGCGCTCCTGAGATTCGGTCTGCCGGATGATCTCGGCCAGGTGCTCGAACCGATAGCCCAGACTGGTCCCCTGGCCGGCGGTGGTTTCGATGAGGGTGTGGACCCGGAGGTGTGAGGTGCGGTCAAAGATGCGCTTGAGCCCTTCTGCAATACGCCGAATGCCCTTCTTTTCGCCGGCCCCCATGTGCGCCCCAGGGTGCATCACCACATAGGGGATGCCCAGGAGATCGGCCCGCACCAGTTCATTCTGGAGGGCCTGCAATGACCTCTGACGCTTCTCATGATAGGGCGAGGCCAGATTGATCAGGTAGCTGTCGTGTGAAGCGACGGGCACAACCGATGTCAGCGCCCGGGCCTCGTGAAAGGCATCGACCTCCTTGGGGGACAATTGCGTGGAAACCCATCGGTTCGGGTTCCGGGTGAATATCTGAATGACCTGGCAACCCCGTTTTTCGCCCCTCAAAAGGGCCTTTTCCAGGCCGCCGCTGATGGACATGTGGGCGCCCAATCGCGGCATCTCACCTCTCGGCATACAGGATCGCTAAGATCCGGGTCCTCTCCTGACCATGACATTTGACCAGGTGGGGGACCGTAGAGTCATAGTAGATGGCGTCGCCCGGTTGAAGGAGATGGATGTCCTCTCCCAGGCGGACCTCCATGGTCCCCTCCAGCACATAGATGAATTCCTGGCCGTCATGGGTGGATCTCTCTTCCTCGGTTTCGGCCGGATCAAGGGTCACGAGAAAGGGCTCCATATGCCGGTCGGTCTTGTGGGGGGCCAGCGATTCGTAGCCGTAACCATAGTACGCCCCCTTTTTGGAGTCGTATCGGGAGACCACCTTTCGGTCGCCCTTCCGCACAAGGGTGTATGGCCGGTCTTCCTCGCCGGATATGAAGTAGCCCATCTTCAGGTCAAGGGCCTTTGCCAGCTTGATAACAGTCCCCAGCGGGGGGGCCAGGCTGCCGTCCTCGATCTGCTCCAGGATAGCCACGCTCAGATCGGTTCTCTGGGAGATATCCTTAAGGCTCAGGTTGCGTTTCTCCCTGACCGCCTTGACGCGTTCGCCCACATTGACCTGGATATCTTCCTGGGGCGGGCCTTGACTGATGCTGTCTATAAAATCCCTTTCCTGATCCCTTCTCCCGAACTGACGGCTGACGTTGCTCAGAAAATCCCGATGGGCGTCATGGGCGTCAGCCGGGTCATGTCTCTTTTCCATAGTTATTTCCTCTAATCTGTTTCAGCTCCCTTCAGACGTCAGGGGCTGGCGAGGCAGACGCTATGCATCCGCGCCGGTATATATTAGACGTTCGAGTACGCTTGCGCCCGGAAGGCGTTCAGATGCCTCGCCACCGCGGCTGGCTGTAGGACTTTTGGCATCATTAGGCCTCAAGGACAAAAATGACTTCCATCCTTACACGATATTCACTGATCATGTCATCTTCAACGGATACCCTCTGCTCCAAAATTCTCAGGCCGGTGATGCCTCTCAATGTCTTGCTCGCTCTTTCAAATCCGACCCGAATAGCATCGTCAAAACTGGTTGGAGAGGCGCCAATGATCTCCGAAACTCTTGCCACACGTTCCATAAGATGACCTCCTCATTCATGTCCACGGTAAGATAAAGGTAACCGCCCAAGCGTACCCGCCAAATTTTCAGGCCTCGCCCCTATTATATCATGGACACGGCCTGGGGTAAAGCGGCGCTCTATAGAAAAAATACAGAGTGGGTTGATGGATAGCCTGTTGCGGCGAAAATACAACCCTTGACACCCGATCATCAGGCAACTATGATGCTAATCCCAACGTATAGGATAAAGTCAAAAAAATCAATGATTTTTTCGTTACCTACATCCAAAGGAAAGGGCTTCTGACCATGCGTGAAAAGCAATATATTGTAGACGACATGACGCTGAACGATTCCTGGCGGATGTTTCAGATCATGGCTGAATTTGTCAAGGGGTTCGAGGTGATGCCCGATGCCTATCCGGCGGTCAGCATCTTCGGTTCATCCAGGATCGACGCCAAAAGCAAATCCTACAGAGACACGGTCAAGGTAGCCCGGCTGCTGGTGGAAAATGGATTCAATGTGATCTCCGGCGGGGGACCGGGCGTTATGGAGGCGGCCAATCGAGGGGCCGCAGAGGCCAAAGGAAAATCCGTGGGGCTTCACATCGAGCTTCCCAGCGAGCAGAGGCCCAACGAATATGCCAATCTCAGGCTTGCGTTTAGATACTTCTTTATCAGAAAGGTCATGTTCGTCAAGTACTCGGTGGCCTACATCATCATGCCGGGCGGATTCGGCACCCTCGATGAACTCTTTGAGGCCTTGACCCTTATCCAGACCAAGCGGATTCGATACTTCCCGGTCATCCTCATGGATTCCAGCTTCTGGGGCGGGCTTTTGACCTGGGTCAAGGAAACCCTGATCAAGGAAGGCACCATTTCAAAGACCGATTTTGATATATTCAATCTGGTAGATACGCCGGAAGAGGCGGTGGGCATCATAAAGAGAAGGGTCATTGTCTGATCCGTCCAAAGGCGAACAAGAAAGATTCGGACCCCTGTTGCAGAAATGGGGGATCCACGTGGATTCGAACCAGGCCAGGAGGCTGGACGTTTTCCTGGATGAGTTGGAACTCTGGAATAAAAAGATAAACCTGACAGGCCTCTCTTCTCGGCAGAAAATCGTGGATGAACTCCTGACCGATTCCCTCCTGCCGACCCCCTTTCTGCCTGATGAGGGGACCCTCCTCGATGTGGGTTCGGGGGCAGGTTTTCCCGCCATCCCCATCAAGATCTGCAAACCCCGTCTCGAATGTCAGTTGATCGAACCTCATGCGAAAAAGACGCATTTCCTGAAGCAGGTCATCCGCCTCGCACGGCTCGATGACATTGAGGTGATTCAGGGGCGCATGGAGGAGAAGGAAGGGGCGCTTCTCTCGAAAGGCTATGATGTGATCACATCCAGGGCCTTTCTCCCCTTGCCGGGGTTTTTGACCCTGTGTGCACCGCATCTCTCTCCCGGTGGGTGCATGGTGGCCTTCCTGGGCGGCCAGGCTGAATCGTCGATCCGTGAAAGCGCAGACATCATTGGCATGCACCGGCTCTTCCCCTTCAAAAGCATACCCTATTCATTGCCCGGAAAGGGGGCGAAAAGGAAGATCCTGATTTTAAAGAAGAAGGTCTGAAGAAGAAACGGGCGCTCAAAGGCACTGGATTCACCGGGATGGGCCTGGAACGCGACATATGCCTTAGTGAGGGCGTTGGGTTTGATTGGGATGTTCGGATATCGAAATCCGAAATGCGAGACGACTTCAAATGCCAGGCGAACAAATACCTCCTTGATGGGCCTCGACGCAGGTCATCCTATGGCAGGCGGTCGGGACCGCGGCATCGGGTCTTTGTCTCGCATGTTGAACATCGGATTTCGAAGGGTTAACCGTGAAAATCAGACGGCGGTCCGGCCCTACCTGACATATTTGAAAGATACGTTCAACCTTGCCCGATACGAAACCACCTTGCCGTTTTCAATGGTCATATCGAGTTTGGTCACCTCTGCAATCCTCAGGTCCTTCAGACTTTCTCCCGCCGTTTCCACAGCCGTCTTAGCCGCATCTTCCCACGATTGGTCGCTTGTTCCAACCAGCTCAATAATCTTGTAGGTGCTTCCAGCCATTTGTATCCTCCTCGTGTCGGTAAAAGGGTTATGACCAAAGACTCAACTTCCCCCGATGTCTCACCTCCTTTCTGTCGCAGATATCATCGCCGTAGACACTTTTAGATACTTTATCAAATCGTTTTATCCTTGGCAATACTATATTGTATCATTTCAATAGTCAGCGGACAAAAACCGCTGCGGCTAAATTCCTTTGACAACTGCTGAAGATCGGGCTAATGTTGTAGCAACATTGTGTTGAACCTCTGTATATGCACACATGATCGGTGTTCGCACAAGGGGCCTTTCGGCGATGTTTCATAGGAGGCCGTCCGATAAGCCCTCGATTGCGGGTGAAAAGGGAAGGCGGTGAGATGCCGCCGCACAATGGCCGGTGCTGTGTCCCCAGCAACAACCGATGCGCCCTGCTTCAGGGCGTGGGTCATTCAGCAACGTCCCGGTGGAACCTTGACCGGGTGAAAAGTCACTGTCTGGGTACGCTATTCTTCTGATCCTTTTCCGCGGGCATTTCTTTGAACTGCCGCCATATCCGTGGAAATTGAGATAGGAGATGCATGCGGGGCGGGAAGGCGAGCTGAGTGAGGGGAAGTCAGAAGACCTGCCGATCATGACGGATGGAGTTGCCAAAACCCCGTTCGGGTCTATTTCCATGTGACCTGGACGGGGTTATTTTTTTAGTAAGCGTTCACAGGTTCCGGGTTTCCCGCTTAAGCGGGATTCAGGGTTAGGGGCAAGAGCAGGGTTAAAGACCCGAATCGCAAGTGAGATGGCGCTGGTTTGTTTCCCTGCGTCCGTTCGGTCCCCTATCTCCTGGTTTAACGTGACGAGTCCGGGGCCGATGATGGCAGGTGCGGCTCCAAAATGGGATTAAGGGACCAGAATGCAACCTTAAATCCCGCTGCAGCGGGAAACCTTTGAACCCGTGAACGGGTACATTTTTTTTGACGAGGAATAATGGATATGTGGAAACACGACCTGAAGCGGATTCAACCTGTCTCAAGCGAATGGCTCACCGCGGCACATGAACGATGGGACAGACTCACCAAGCCCAGAAAGAGTCTGGGGATGCTCGAAGAGATCGCTGCCCGGGTGGTGGCTATCAGGGAGGAGAAACTGCCTGCGATTCCGCGAAAGGAGGTGTTCGTGTTTGCCGGCGACCACGGCGTGGTTTCAGAAGGGATCAGCCCCTACCCCCAGGAGGTGACCGGACTGATGGTCAGAAATTTTCTGCAGGGGGGCGCGGGGATTAATGTCCTCGCCCGATGTGCCGGGGCAGAGGTGACGATCATCGATATCGGAATGAAGGATGACCTTCCAGATATCAATGGCCTCATACGGAGGAATGTCAGGAGGGGAACCCGCAACATGGCGGAAGGCCCGGCAATGACCCTCAAAGAGACCGAAACGGCTATGAATACAGGCGTGGGAATGGCTGAAGCAGCATTCGCTAGGGGGGTCCTCATGGTAGCGACAGGCGAGATGGGCATCGGCAATACCACGCCATCTGCAGCCCTTTTGTCAGCGCTCCTTCCGGCGGCCATCGAGGACGTCACAGGGAGGGGTACCGGCCTCGATGATGCCGGACTGAGGCGCAAGACAGCCGTCATCGCCAGGGCCCTGGAGGTAAACAGCCAGGCAATGGGAGATCCCCTTTCCATCCTTTCGGCCGTGGGCGGTCTGGAGATCGCCGGGATCTGCGGCCTCTGCATCGGGGGGGCGGCCAGACGGATGATGGTGGTTGTGGATGGCTTCATATCGACTGCCGCAGCCCTTGTGGCCATGCGTCTCAACCCCGCTATAAAAGACTACCTGTTCTTCTCGCATCAATCCTCTGAAAAGGGACACCAGGTCTTTTTTGAAAAGGAAGGGATTCGCCCGATCCTTAACCTGGACCTCCGGCTGGGTGAAGGGACCGGCGCGGTTTTAGGCATGCAGATCATCGAAAATGCCCTGAGGCTCTACCGGGAAATGGCCACCTTTGAAGAGATGGGCATCACGCCGGGGGCGTAGTGAATTGTGATCATGATGACGACGTCCAAGAATCCATTCAGGCTGGACGGTCTCGGAACCGCTCTCAAGACCCTTACGGCCATCCCCTGGCGAGGCCGGGAATCTGAGGATTTTGCTGCATCGCTCCCATGGTTTCCGGTTATCGGTCTGCTTTTGGGGTCCATCCTGTACGGTCTGAGTCTTCCCTGGAAACTGATCCCAGCCACCCCGTGGCCTGCCGGAACGGCCGTCCTTCTGGCGGCGGCCGACGTCTGCCTGACGCGGGGCCTCCATTTTGATGGCCTGGCGGACTGGGCCGACTCCATCGGCGGTCTTTTCCAAAGGGAGAGACGACTGGCCATCATGAAAGAC
>JAUPKI010000428.1 GCA_030837545.1 Thermodesulfobacteriota bacterium
AACTGACGCTGCGGATTCCACCGGGGGTTCACGCGGCGATTGCCACGGCAGCCGAGACCAGCGGCAAAAGCCTCAATAAATGGGTTGCGGATACGTTGTATCAGGCCAGCCAAGCGACATAACCACCATCTGAACTCGGAACGCGGAAATCGGAACGGTTCGAGCAGGATGCTGGGAGCTCGGGGCTTGGAGGCCGGAACGCTGAAGACGGCCTCATGACGGTTCATGACCACCATCATCAATGGATAAGGATAATTGAACGTTGAAGGATGGAGAACTCCCTCAAACCATATCATCTTTTCTTTGTCACTCTTTCTTCACTCTTCCTTCTTCAATTTCATGACCACTTCATGACTATTTCATAACCATTCTTCATTCTTCACTCTTCCTTCTTAATTCTTCAATCCCCGGTTTTCAATTCGCTATCCTCTTTACAGAATTCCGGATAGAGCTTCTTCATACATTCCGGGCAGATGCCGTGGCTGAACTCGGCCTCGGAATGGTCCCGGATATAGGCCTCGATCTGGGTCCAGTAGCCCTGATCGTCTCGTATTTTCTTGCACGAGGCACAGATCGGCAGCATGCCGCTCAGGAGTTTGACCTTTTGAAGGGCATCCTTGAGTTCAGCGATTACATGGTCCTTTTCGATCTCTGCCCGCTTGCGCTCTTCCATCTCCATTTGGATCTTTTCATGGGCGCTTTGAATGTCTCGATGCTGTAGTCGGAGGCGTCGTCTGAGACTTGACACAAACCCGCCAAAAAAAGCTATCCATCCCAGTAAGATGCCGAAAATGATAAACAAAAATAGCTGGTATTGAATCCTGAACTGGGGAGGATGCTGCCAATACTCGAGTCCCAGAAGGGAGGCATAGAGCCCCATCACGATCGCGACGACTGCAAAATACTGGTTGCGTGTCAGGCGCAGGATGCCGAAGGTGAAAGCAGGTACATAGAACATCAGCACAATCGGACGTGCCTCTGGCAACAGATACAATGGAACCATGCCCCAACAGGTTGAAAAGACGATCTGTTCCCGGGTCAGGGATGGATCGGAAAACCGCAGGTTGGCATTGGTGTAAAAGAGAATAAAGAACACGCAATTGATGAAGACGCCGAGTCCCAAAAAGAAGAGCCACTGGGGCGGCGTCATCTCACCGAGATCAAGCCGGGTAACCAGAAAGGCTGCCAGGCTCACCAGCGCATAGGTGACAGTGGCCATGCCAAAGCGCTGCAAGCGCACTTTCTGCCCTTTTCCATTCATCCCGTCCTTGCTCATCTATTCCTCTCCCACATACCCTCTTCAGTTGTCTCTTATCATGATCACCGCTACATTTCTGAATCTTTTTGATCCAGCACGCTGCGGATGGTGTTGGCCACATGGCGAAACACCAGGGGCTTCATCAGAAATCTGCGGATGCCGAGAGTCTTGGCCTTCTTTTCGGACATGGCATGGCTGAAACCGATGTAAAGGGTCTCCACGCCCTGGGAGGCTACCCTTCTTTCAGGAAGCCTTTCATTTGCTGAAACTCGGCCTCCAGCTCGATAAGCATATCCTGAGCGCCTTCAAGAGAACCGGATGTTCCCTTCATTTCGAGTCTTAGGGCAAGCTCTCCGAAACGCTCGGCGCCCAGCTTGTTGGCTGCGCCCTTTACGGCGTGCGCCGCTTTTTCCAGGGCCGTGGCATCGCCTTCCTCGATGGCCTTTGTCATGGAGGACAACTGCTCCCTGGCGTCTTTGAAAAACAGCTCCAACAGCTCCTGCCTGAATTCGCCGTCCCCTCCGGTAATATCATTCAGGTGGGTCATGTTGAAGGGAGAAGGGCGCACGACGGAAGGCCTGTCCTCTACCACCGGGGGATGGAGGACCCGTCTGCCGGCCCATCGTTGAACCGCCTCCAATAGCTGATTCGGTTTGACGGGCTTGGAAATATAGTCGTCCATGCCCGCTGCCAGGGATTTTTCGCGGTCCCCTTTCATGGCGTGGGCGGTCATGGCGATGATCGGGATATCGCGGACGCCGGATTGCAGGCCTCGGATTGCAGCCGTGGCCTCATATCCATCCATTTCAGGCATCTGCACATCCATCAGGACGATGTCGTACGGCAGCCGGTTCAGGGCTTCCAAGGCCTCGATGCCGTTGGCCACCGCATCGATCCGGTGGCCTGCCTTTTCCAGTATCCGCATAGCGACTTTCTGGTTGACCACATTGTCTTCGGCGAGAAGGATCCGCGCGGATCGGGCCACGCCTTCCCCCAGACTGTGGCGGGTAATGATATCGGCCCTTGGGGTCTCCCCCTCTTCCGATACCGCGTCCGGTTTCTCCACCGCCACCAGGGTCTCGGCAAGCGCATCCAGCAGTTGGGACTGACGCACCGGCTTTGTCAGGTAGGCTGAACAGCCCAACTCCTTGAATTTCTTTGCATCACCCCGCTCGCCAATGGAGGTCAAAATCAAAATGCGAGTCCCGCTCAGCGCGGGGTTCGCCCGAATGGACCGGACCACGTCTTCCCCATCCATCCTCGGCATCTGATGGTCCAGCAGGATGGCATCGAACGGGCGGTCCTTGTCGAGGGACCGGCCCAAACGGGCGAGGGCCTCCTCGCCGCTGGACGCCTCTTCGGGAAAACACCCGAACGACAGAAGCATCTTGTTCAGGATCGTTCGGTTGGTGGCATTATCGTCCACAATCAGGATATGGGCTCCTCGAACGCTCTGACGGGTGACGGCAGCAGAGGTCCCGGTCTCTTCCTGCTCCTTGAAAGGAATCACCAGCCGGAATGTGCTCCCTTTTCCCTCTTCGCTCGTCACCTGGATCTTTCCTCCCATCAGTTCCACCAGACGCTTCGATATGGTCAGGCCCAATCCCGTCCCCCCGTAGAGCCGCGTGGTGGTGCCGTCGGCCTGGGTAAAGCTCTCGAATATGGCGCTCAGGCGGTGCTGTGGAATGCCGACACCCGTATCCGCGACCTCAAAACAGACCTTGACCTTTCCCTCCTCAGCAGGCTTGCCCTCGACGCGGATATCGATGTTCCCCTTTTCCGTAAATTTGACGGCATTGGAGACCAGGTTCACCAGCACCTGGCGCAGACGCTCCGGATCCCCCCTCAGTCTCACGCTGCTCTCGGGTTGAACAAAGCAGGTCAGTTCCAGGCCCTTGGCATGGGCGCTGGGGGCCACCAGCGCTCCAACGCTTTCTACGATATAGCGCAGATCAAAGGGGATCTCCTCGATTTCCAGCTTTCCCGATTCTATCTTGGAAAAATCGAGGATGTCATTAATCAGGCCCAGAAGCCCCTCTCCTGCATTCCGCACGGTTTCCGCATATTCCCGCTGTTCCGTGTCCAGTTCGGTATCCAGGAGAAGGCCTGTCATGCCGATGATGGCATTCATAGGGGTCCGAATTTCATGACTCATATTGGCCAGAAATTCGCCTTTGGCCTGAGTGGCTGCCTCGGCCTTGTTGAGCGCCTCGTCCAGCTCGATGTTTTTCGCCTCCATCCGGCCTGCGTATTGCGCCAGTTTTTCCGAGGCCTTTTCCGCCTGCCGGCGTGCCGTCACCAGGTCGGTCACATTGATGACGTTGAGGAGCACCCCGTCGTAGCGGTCCTCCGTGTAGATCGGCTGAACACGCAGGATGACCTCCGCATCGCCCAGGGGCCGCTGTTTGACAATCGCTTTCGAAAGGGCGTTCTTCTGAAAGGATGCAATATGGCCACGTATCTTCCCCATGACCTCGTTCGAATGAAATTCCTCCAACCGTCTCCCCAGGATCTCCTCCCGCTGTTTACCGACAAACGTGCAGAAGTAGGCATTGACCGCGACGATCACGTTGTCGGCGTCTGCAAAGATCACCCCTTCTTCCATCCCCGAGATCATGGCGGAGAGCTTCGAGGTCTCCTTCTGGCCCATTTCCTGGGCGGCCTTGAGATCCGAGACATCCACCAGGCTTTCCAGAAAATAGTCATGGTGATCGAGCGTTATCGGAATCACGGTCTTCAATATGGGGACGCTCCCGCCGTCGGCCCTCAGGAGCACGCGCTCGGAATTGTCGATTGTCTGACCCAGATCGGCCATGGGGCACTTCCCCACCTGGGCGGGGCAGATATACTCGTGGCAGATCCTGCCGACGATCTCTTCTTTCGGCGCCCCAATGAGCTCCTGTGCCACAGGATTGACATCGGTAATGCGATGGGTTTCCGCGTCGATGACCACAATGCCGGCCCGAACCGAATCGAAGATGCTCCGGAAGCGTTCCTCGCTCTCGCTGAGCTTTTCCTCTGCCCTTGCCTGTTCCGTCATATCCAGGTAGGTCAGAAGCTGTCTTCCATCCGCCAGGGCGACCGCGCTGAACCGGATCCGCTTATCCTGGCCATTTTTACATCGTACGGTAAAGAGCCGCGCCCTCTCTCCTTTTCTTTCGCTCGCATCGGCCGAATCCGCCTTCCACGCCGAAACCACCTGCTCCCTGTATGTCTCATCGGGATAGGCCTTCTCAAACCAGGTTTGTTTGTCAGGAAGGTCGTCGAGGGTGTAGCCGAAGATCTCCTCAAATTTCGGATTGAGATATTCAAAGCTCATATCCGGCTTCATAATGGAAATGCCAAAAGGCGCTGCCCCTGAAAGCGTTCGGAAGTGCGCCTCGCTGCGGCGCAGGGCCTGTTCCGCCCGCTTGTGGTGCAGTGCCTCCACAAGAACGACAGACAGGGATTCCACATCCTCCTGATCCGACAGGCAGTACCCCGTCTCTTTGTTGGCCAGGGCGATCATCCCGACGGTGTTGCCCCCATGTTTCAAGGGAATGCCCAGGAAGGAGGTCAGGGCCGGATGCCCGTCAGGGGTTCCCACACGGGCAGGATGGGCAGCGGGATCGTTGACGATCAACGGCCGTCCCTCCTGTATCACGCGGCCCCAGATGCCACGGACCGCCATCCCTTTGACCAACTGAGAGGCCTCCGAACCGGTCATGCTGCAGGCGGCCCGGCCCGGGTCGCTGATGGCAAGGGTATCGAACCGGCCGGTCGGATTCACCTCGCCAATAAAACCGAATGGACTGTCGGTCAGTTTCTGGGCAACGGCCAGACAGCTCTGCGCGACGTCCTCTTCGGTGTCGCATGTCAACGCCTCTTTCAACAGGTCGTTGACTGCGCCCAGGACCCGGCTCTGCCTTAGGGAATGATCTTCGATCCTTTTTCGTTTCGAGGCCTCTTGCTCCAACTCACCGAGCCGACCTCTCACCGCCTCATCTGCTGGTTTTCTATCCATTTCTGACTCCCGTATCGATATACACCCTTCTTCACTCTTCCTTCTTCACCCTTCAATCCCCGGTTTTGAATTCTCCATCTTCTGTAGCGTATTCCGGATACAGTTTTTTGCATGCACTCCGGGCAGATGCCGTGGCTGAACTCGGCCTCGGAATGGTCCCGTATATAAACCTCGATTTGATTCCAGTAGCCCTGGTCGTCCCGGATCTTCTTGCAGGAAGCGCAGATGGGGAGCATGCCGCTCAGCCTCTTCACCTTGGCCAAGGCCTCTTGAAGCGCGTGGATGAGCCTCTCCCCCTCCATCTCCCCCATTTTCCGCTCCGTGATATCGCTGATGCTCGAAAGAACAAATGCCTCGTTGTTGATGTAAATGACATCCGCCGAAAAAAGACCCGTCAGCACCTCCCCAGACCGCTTTCGAAACGTAAATTCTCTTCCATGGACCTTGCCTTTTTCGGACAGCTCCTTGACCACGGCCATCCGGTCTTCCTGCCTGTCCCAGATGTGCAACCCGACGGTTGTCTGTCCCAGGACCTCCGCGGCCGGGTAGCCCGTGATATTCACGAAACCTTCGTTGACCTCCACAATCTGTCCGTCCGATAACCGCGTCAGGGTGAGCGCGTAGGAAGAGGAATGAAACGCCTTGGAGAATTTCTCCTGCTCGGTCTGGATATCTGCAAACAGGCGCTTGTTGACCATCAAAACCAGACCACAGGCCAGGAGAATGAGCAGCAACTGGTAACAGATGAGTACGAGCGGCTCGAATATGCCCGGTTTCAAAAACTCGTTCCCCGGATCCCCACCCCAAAAGAAGTCTCCTATACGCAGGAGGCTGAGGAGGCAGTGGCCCCCGAAAACAAGCCCCACCCCCCAAGTGAACGGTCGCATCCCGGCCTCGACCCGATAAAGAAGGAGCCACATGCACCGGAAACAGATGATCAGCCCGGCGATGGTTACGTTGAGGTTCCTGATTGCCAGGTTGGGTTGGAAAAATGCAAAATAGGTGTGAATAGCGACGAAGACCGCCATCACAATGAAGTTATGAACCTGCGAACTCCTTTTGTCGACAAAGCGCTCCAGGCCCATGTAACCGAGAATGGCGCCAGCGACGATCAGGCCATTGGCGACCACAATGGATATCCAGTCCGGAATGGACCCGCGCAGGACGATTAAAAGAAAGGCCACGGTCTGAAACGCAAAATCAACCACAAAAAAGCCGATGCCTTCAAACCGCCTTCGGCTCTGAAACCAGAGCGTCAGGGCAGGGCGAACAGGACGCACATGATATCCGTGACCACACTGCTGAGCAGGACTGTTCTCATGTCAAGCAACATACGTTACCCCTGCATTGACGATTGCCGATCGGAAAACAAATTCATGACCATCCATGACCACTTCACGACCACTCCGTTTCAGCGCAGCGCATGACCACCCTTGACGGCCGAAGGCCGCCTGACAATCTTTCACTCTTCATTCGGCTCCGCGTTCCGACTTGCGCGTTCCGCGTTCATTCTTCATTCATTGCACCCATGGGCCTAAGGCAATGTCGAAAGCCACTGACAGGCCGGTGCAACGAGTATGGATTGATCGCCGTTCGGGATCAGCCGGTAGCCGCCGGCCTCTTCCACAAGCTGAACGGCCGGCGTCTTGACGAAATCCTGGAATTTTCGAAGCGCCTTGGAGGGTTCCACATCTGTTCGCTTAGCCTCGATCAGAACAACCGGTTCTCCATCATTCGCGATGACAAAGTCCACTTCCTGCTGTTCTTTATTCTTAATGAAGTGCAATGAAAAGGCGCCGTATCCCATATCATTCCATCCGTTGACCGCGCGATACAGTTCAATCGCCACCATATTCTCAAACCGGGCCCCGGGCTCCTTGATCCGGGGGGCATCCCAGAGATAGGTCTTACGTTCCTTTTGGATGGTCCTCGCGATTTTCCGGGTCCACGGGCCGATGGTGAACGTGAGAAAAAACAGCTCAAAAACAGAAAGCCAGCTTTGAATGGAATTGTAGGATACTTTCAGATCGGAGGCCAGCGAAGGAATGGACAAAGGGCTCCCCACTCGGGAAGGGAGCAGGACATAGAGTGTTTCCAAATCGGCGATGGATTTGATGTCGGTCAAATCCCGAATGTCCTCACGAATCAACTGCCGTGAATACGTGTTCGTCCATCTTCGATAATGGGTCTTTCGACCTGCCAGATAGGGCTCTGGGAATCCGCTCAACTCAGACAGCCCCTGCCAGATTTCCTGAAGGTTGTTCCGGTCTGCCATTTCCATCTGCAGCGGGTCCTGAAGGAAGCTGTCCATCTCCCTGTTCCGGTTGGCCAATTCAGCAATGGTGAAAGGCCAGAGATGAAAGAGAAAATATCGCCCCGCCAGGGAGTCCCCTCCCTTCTGGTAGATATCCAGCCGGCCGCTTCCTGAAACCAAAAACCGATACTCCTTGTGAAACTGATCGTAGATCCCTTTCAGGTAGTTTTTCCAGTCTTTGTATTTGTGGATTTCGTCAAAGACCACCAAAGGGGTTGACGCGTCCTGGCGCTCCAGGGTTGTGAAGAAAACAGGCCTTTGCAGAAATTCGGCCCTTTGATCAGCGATGTCCCAGTTGAAATAGACATGGTTGGGAAAGGTCCTGGAGATCAGGTGGGCCAGGGTCGTTTTACCCGTCTGTCGCGGCCCCACGAGAAAGATCATGGGTTTATGCGCGGAAAGCTCCTGCCAGATATTGATATAAAGGGGCCGTGTTTCCATAGCGACGATTCTTCACAATAATGAAAAATAGTCAAGTCCATTTTTAAATGAAATGAAAAATAGCCACCGTTCTTTTTGGGTTTGAACTCGGAACGTTTCGAGCAGCGTGGGGAGAGCGGGGAGGTTGGAGGCCGGAACGCTGAAAACGACCTCCTGACGATCCATGACCACCTCATGACAGCGCAGCGCATGACCACCTGGAGAATGAATAAAGATAAGTGAAGAATGGAGCGCTCCTCCACCCGCACCAGTCTTTCATCTTTGACTCTTCAATCTTCCTTCAGCTCCGCGTTCCCCGTTCCGCGTTTCTTTTTCATTCTTCACTCTTCCTTCTTCATTTTTCACTATCTACCGCCTTCTGCACCTTTCCGATGGCCTCGCGCAGATCCTCGATGCTGTAGGGTTTCCCAAGGAATGCCTGGGGCCATTCGGGATGGTCGCCCGACATGACGCTGGCCTCGTCGTAGCCGCTGGCCAGGATGACGCAGACGTCCGGCTTCACCTTTCGAAGGGCCGCAAGGGTCTGCCAGCCATCCATACCGGGCATGGTCAGGTCGGAGAGTACGAAGCGGATCTGATCCTGGTGTTTCCTGAAAACTTCCACACCCTCCACGCCATTCTTCGCTGTCAATACCTCAAACCCCAACAGCGTGATCATGCGTGCGGCCAATTTGAGCACCTGGGGCTCGTCATCGATCACCAGCACCGTCCCGCCCCCTTTCAGCGCTGGGGCCTTGGCTGCTTTCTCCGCCGGCCTGGGCAGCGCCTCTTCGCACAACGGCAGAAACACCCGGAACACGCTTCCCGAACTTTTCTCTCGCGAAGACGCCAAGCCGCCAAAGGCGCCATGGGTTCCCTTCTTCTGACTTCCGACCTCTGACCTCTGACCTCTGACCTCCATCCTCACCGTTCCCCGCTCCCTGCTCCTCGCTCCCCGTTCCGCCCCCGCTTTCCACCGTGATCGCCCCGTCGTGGGCCCGCACAATCCCCAGAACCACGGCGAGCCCCATGCCCCGGCCCGTGAACTTGGTGGTGAAAAAGGGGTCGAACAGCTTCTCCATGTCCTGTTCCCCGATCCCGCAGCCGGAATCTCTGACCTGCAGACAGGCGTAGCCCTTGTCCTCGGGCTGCCAGTCAATGGGGAAGCGGTGAGATGCGGGAATATCCGCTGCGGAAACCGTCTTTACGGTCAGGTGAACGGCGCCTCCCTCTTCGCCGATGGACTCCCATGCGTTGGCGACCAGGTTAGTCAAGACCTGCTGCATCTCGTTTGCATTTGCGTGTACGGCAGGCCCTGATATGGGCAGATCGGTCTTCAGTGGGACCTGGCTGGGCACGGCAGCCTGGAGCATGGGAAGGGTCCGGCGGCAGACCTCGCAAAGGTCGAGTGTGTTGCGTCTGCCGGGTTTCTGTCCGAGATACGTCAGCATCTGCCCGCTCACATGGGCGGCCCCGCGGGCCGCCTTCATGGCCTCGGTCAGGGTCGCATCAGGCCGCCCGCCCTTTGCCGAATCAACCATGGCCATCTCCAGATTCCCCATCACCGCACCGAGCTTGTTGTTGAAATGATGGGCAATGGCCCCGGCCATCCGTCCAAGGCTTTCGGCCTTCTGGA
>JAUPKI010000429.1 GCA_030837545.1 Thermodesulfobacteriota bacterium
CTATTTCGCCTGCATTTCTCTCAATCGGCCGATCATCTTGATGGCCTCCTGCACCGCATTGCCGGCAGATTCAGCGTAGCCGTCGGCTCCGAAGAGAGTGGCCGTATCACTGGTCACCGGCGCACCGCCCAGCATGATGGCCACATTGGGGTTTTTCTCTTTGATCATCTTGATGACTTTTTCCATGCCCATCATGGTGGTGGTCATCATGGCCGACAGGGCAACGATCTCCGAGTCTGTGCGGAGCTGCTCCTCCACGAATTTTTCAAGGGGGACGTCCCTGCCCAGATCGTGGACCGTGAACCCGGCCACCTCGAACATCATCTTGATGATATTCTTTCCGATGTCGTGCACATCTCCCTGCACCGTGCCGATCACCACCTGGCCTTTTGGCTTGTCTCCCAGATCTTCAAGGCTGATATGGGGCTTTAGGATATCCAGGCCCACATACAGTGCATCGGCGCACATAAGAAGTTCAGGCACAAAATACTCCTGCTGATCATAGAGATCACCCACTTCCTGCATGCCCGCAGCCAGGCCGTTCATCACCGCATCATAGGCGTTCAGCCCCTCATCCAGCACCCTCTGTGCGGCCTCCCGGACCTTGTCTTCTTCAAACTCCACAACACCTTCGTGAAGCTGCTTCAGCAATTCCTCCCTGAGTTCTTCCTTTCCCATAATTGCATTTCCCTCCGCTGTGCCTAAATTGAGTGACTAAAGTGACTAAAGTGAAGGAAAGTCCACGCATCACGTTTCACGTTTTCATTCCGTGTCTATTTTTTACCGTATTCCCGGACGGCCTTCACATAGGCCTCCACGTTTTCCCTTTTCACATCGGGCCAGATATCACAACCCGGCCAGACCGCATCCACGCCGTCATCCACACATTTCTTGATGACCTCGGCCACCTCGCCGGCATCCTTCTGAACCAGGGTCCCGTAGGGATCGAAATTCCCCAGGATCATGGCGTCCGGGCCCAGCTTTTGACGCGATTCAGCCACATGGTTTTTCTGATCGACACTCACGGCATCCGCCCCGCAGTCGTTCATCATCTCGATGATCAGGTCGGTGGACCCGCAGATATGATTGATCTTGGGGGATTCGAGCGCAGAAAAGACCTTCTCGAGATTGGGTTTGATGAGGGCCTTCCACATGCGGGGGGAAATAAGATCGGTACCCGATCCCATCTCGCGGATATTCATGTAATCCACCCCCAAGTCCTGATAATGCTGAGCTACGGCAATCACCAGGTCGGTCATCTTTGAGAGAAAGGCCTCCACCCTGTCCTTGTCCTTACGGAGCCCTTTAAGCAGGACATCCAGTTCAATCAACTGGCCGGCCATGGTGAAGGGTCCCAGCACCCATCCTCCTACAGCCAGTTTGCCCCCTTCATGCGCCTTTGTGATCTTGATGGCCTCATCCACCACCGGCATGCGTCCCTGGTCAAAAATCGACCGGTAATCCTCGGGAAGATCTACGTCGTCCAGTGTGGCCCATTTTGAGGGGACGGTGGGATAGAGGATGCCGTCTGCATTTTCATACAGACTGGCGCCCCTTCCAAGTGCCTCCGGAACGGTACACATATCGTAGGGAACAACGATCCCGTCAAACCCGAACATCTCGGCGCTGGCAATGGCCGACCCCGCCAGATATTCCGCCGATCCATGCACCTGAGCAAAACGGATGCCCATCTGATCAATGGCCTGGACCGTCACTGTGCCCATGCCGCTGAAAACGGGCGCCTGATCCACCGGTTCTTTTCTAAAAAAAGCCTTCACACGCTCCTTGGATGTCATCGTCATCATAGTGCAACTCCTTAATCATGCTATTGGCAATTTGCTGTTGCAGGTGCGGATTCATCCGCACAATGGGTGCGAATAAATCCGCACCTACAGTTATGAAGCAAATCAATCCGTTTCGATTACATTCCCTTCAACTGATTTACAAAATCCGGAAAGAGCTTATTGAGAGGATGGGTTTCAAGTGTCGGAAGTTTTCTGGTTTCAGCAAAGGCGGCCGTTGCGGCAAAGGCATCGGCCATGGCCACGGCGGGAAAAATCCGTGATGCCCCTGCCATGGGACCGGCGAATATCATATCATGGTACATGAAGGAGGCCAGTGACTCCAGGCCCGCATCCGCAGCCGACCATCCCTTGAACCCCCAGCGTTCCCGTGCCTCCTTCCACATATAAGAGCCATTGGAGGGGGCGCTGGCCGTGGGGAAGCCCCACTTCTCCTTAATCATCCGGTTGGCAATGCTGCAAAAGGCGGTGGCAGGGCCGTTCATGACCGAGGTATCCACAAAGATGCTCTCGAAGCGTGCCCCGACCTTTTCCATAGCATCTAAAAGCTTTTGCGTCCCGGCAATTCTCCCTGAGGGCATCTGGTCGGCCATGTCAAAGGCCACGAGAAGGACATGTTTGACCCCGATCTGTGCAATTTCACGGATCTCTGTCTCCAGGTCCTCTTCCCATACCGTGATGCTGTTATAGAACATGCGGTCCAGGAGACCCTTCTCCGCGCAATAGGCCGCGCCTGCCAGTTTGGGCTTCATCTGCCATGCATCGACGCAGAAGGGCATATCGCTCACCGAGGTCACAAAATCGATGTATAATTCGAACTCCTTTCCTGTATTGGCCACCACGTCGGCCATCCCGGGGACCCCGGTTTCCATGGAAAGTCTGTCCTGTGTCCGAAGCAGTTCCTCCGCACGATTCTCGTCAAATCCCTCCTTCCGTTTCGCTTCAAAGACCTTGTCTCCTTTCTGAAAAATGGAGGAACAGACCACCGTGGGATACTCGCCGGGCTGACCGCCAAATCGGACGCCGCCGACCTCGCAAACCTTCTGCTCCCTCGAAAAATGAAACATCCTAAATCTCCTTGTCTGATGCTGGATACTGGTTTCTGGATACTCGTTCTTATCGTTTGGAGTTACGAGTTGGAAGTGCCTAAAGTTAGAAAAGGAAGAATCCCGATTTCAACTTTTAACTTCGCACTTCCCACTTCACACTTATCTACCTTGCGCCTCATCTTATACCGCTTATACCGCCAGGTGCTTCTTGATGATCTCACTGTCGGCCGTCAGTTCTTCAGACGTAGCGGTCTGCCCGATTTTGCCCTTGATGCCCATCAGATAGTGCCTGGAGGCCACTTTCAGGGCCATGCGATGATTCTGCTCCACCAGCAGAAGCGTCAATCCCGACTGAATGCAAAATAGGAGTATCGGCTGTATGACCTCGAACACCAGGAGCGGCGCGAGCCCCTGGGACGGCTCATCTAAAAGCATGATGATCGGGTTCCCCATCAACGCCCGGCCGATGGCCAGCATCTGCTGCTCTCCACCGCTGAGCGTAGACCCGTCCTGCCGGTTCCTTGCCTTCAATACGGGAAAATGGCTGTACACTTTATCCATAGTCCACGCATCTTCATCTGCTGAAGGCTTTGCCGCCAATCTGAGATTCTCTTCGACGCTCACTCCAGGAAAGATGTTTCGTTCAGCCGGCACATAACCGATCCCCTTTCTGACAACCCTGTGGGTAGGCCACCGAGTCGTGTCGTCCCCATTGATTCGGATCGTCCCTCTTCGGGCCGGGGTCAGGCCCAAAATAGAGCGGAGGGTGGTTGTCTTTCCCACCCCGTTCCTTCCCAGGATGGAAACAGCCTCGAGCCTGGCCACATCCATGGAAAGCCCTTGAATAATATGGCTCCTTCCATAGTAGGTGTGGAGGTCCTCGATTTCAAGGATCTTATTTGCTTCCGAATCATGCATGGCCGAGATACGCCTCCTTGACCATCTCGTTATTCTGTATCTCCCGGGGAGGACCTTCTGCAATGACGCTCCCCTGGTTCAGGACGGTGATTTCGTCTGAAATGCTCATGACCACATCCATATCATGTTCTACCAGGACCACTGCAACGGTTTCGGTCAATCCCTTGATAAGCTCTGCGATGTGTTCGGTTTCCGCAGGCGACATCCCTGCCGTGGGTTCATCCAGGAAAAGGATCTTTGGGTCGCCGGCCAGTGCCATAGCGACCTCAAGGAGTCGCTGGTCGCCATGGGCAAGATTGTTGGAGGGTATGCGCGCCTTGTCCTTGAGGCCTATACGATCCAGTGTCTCCCACGTCTTGGCGTTGACCTCCTTCAGGCTTTCTCTTGCCGAAAAAATCTTGAGCGAGCCCCCTATGTTGCTCTGTGCCGCAATCCGCACATTCTCAAATACGGTTAATCCCATAAATATACTTGTTATCTGAAAGGTACGGCAGATGCCTAACCGGACCAGCCGATGCGCCGGCTGATTGGTGATATCCTGATTGCCGAACAGCACTGCACCGGAGCTGGCAGGCAGCCTACCTGTAATGACATTGATAAAGGTGGTCTTTCCGGCCCCGTTAGGACCGATAATCGATCGAAGGCGTTTCGCCTTGAACTCCGCATTGACATCGTTCACGGCAAGCACGCCGCCAAAATGTTTGTGAAGGCCTTTTGTGCTCAGAATAGTGGTCATGGATCTTGATTATTCCTTTCTGAAGCGCGTTACATAATCACCCAGGCCGACAAAGCCCCTCGGCAGAAAGAGTACCAGCAGAATGACCACAAGCCCCACGAAGAGTTCCCAGTGCTCGGTCATAGTGCTGATGTAATCCTGCATGAGGATGAAAATCCCGGCCCCAACAAACGGGCCCCAAAGGGAGCCCATGCCGCCCAGAAGCACCATCATCAGAACGCCTGCGCCTGCAAAGGCACTCATGGTGGCCGGCCCGATATAACCCCGCCACAGAATGAAGAGGCCGCCGCTCACGCCCGCAAGACCACAGGCGAGCAACCACCCGAGGAGCTTAAACTTGCGCACGTTGATCCCTACAAAGGAGGCCCTCTCCTCGTTCTCGCGAATGGCCTCCAAAACTGCCCCAAAGGGCGAATGAAC
>JAUPKI010000430.1 GCA_030837545.1 Thermodesulfobacteriota bacterium
ACCCGCCAAAGACAGGAAGGCGCGACGTCCAGTCGCGCCTTCCCCCACCTCCGTGGAAATGGATCGAAAACCCGATCAAGTCGCCTCAAATCACCCGCCCCTGAGGGATGCATATTTCATCAATTGAGGCATAAATTTGTGGTTGGCCTTGGGGAACGGATAATCGCCCAATTTATGGAGCGAGACCCATCGATGATCCACCGGGCCTTTGAGCCTGACCCTGCCGGAGACATACGAGCAACAGAAGACATCCATCACGATCCTGAAATGGGTATATGCGTGCCTGACCCTGCACAGGTGGGAATCTATGGCGATCCTCAGATTGACCTCCTCCTTCAGTTCTCTCTTGCAGGCCGTCTCGGGGGTTTCCCCATCTCGAATTCTTCCCCCTGGAAACTCCCACAGGCCGCCCAGAAGACCCTCGGCCTTTCGACGGGTGATGAGGACCTTTCCCTTCTTGAATATAACGCCCACCGCAATACGGATTTGCGGGGTCGGCCCCTTTTTGTTTGTCTTTGGGAATTCCATGACCCGGCTGGTCATATAGGCGAGACAGAAGTTGTGCATCGGACAGGTGGTGCAGAACGGCTGTTTCGGTCGGCAGACCAGGGCGCCCAGTTCCATCATGGCTTGGTTGAAGTTCCCGGGATTTCGGCGATCCAGGATGTCTTCGGCTGCCTTTCGAAACTCCCTAATGGAGGCGGATGAATTGGCCGGCGCCTCCAGCAGTCGCAGACGGGACAGGACTCGCTTCACATTTCCATCGATCACCGGGTACGGCGCTCCAAAGGCGATGCTCAAAACGGCCCCAGCAATGTAATCCCCCACACCGGGCAGCCGCCGAAACGCTTCCCATGCCTTCGGGACACTTCCTTGATGGTCATGCATGACCAGTTGGGCCGCACGGTGCAGGTTGCGGGCGCGGCCGTAGTATCCCATCCCCTCCCAGCGCTTCAGGACCTCCTGCAGGTCAGCACCGGTCAGGTCCTCGATACTCGAAAAGCGCTCCAAAAAATTGTGATAGTACGTCAGGACCGTGGCGACCTGGGTCTGTTGCAGCATGACCTCCGACACCCAGATCGAATAGGGATCCCTGGTGTTGCGCCACGGCAGATCCCTCCTGTTTGTCGCATACCACGCGATCAATGTCTTTTGAAAGGCCGCCGTCTGATCTCGGGTCATGGCAACGGGTCGGTCGAGAGCCGGGCTATCATCGTTTCCGGATCATCGGCGGAAAGCGTGCAGGCGCCGTTGGCACATATGTGGACGGCGGTCTTTCCCTTCTGGACGGGAAGCCCCTCGGTATAAGGGGCGAATCGCCCCAGCATGGCGCTGTTTTCTTCCGACTTGAAGATGGCGACCCGGTTGGGTGCATAACTGCGGTTCAGCGCAGTTAGCATCTCCTCGGCTTGAGGAGACCCGCGCTCGCCCGTGATGATGACGTCCTGACCGGGCGACAGAACAACATCAAGGGCACAGAGAAAATAGGCGTAGGCCTCCGGTTGAGTGGCGACGGTGCCGGCAAAGGCATGAATCAGCATTCGAGCCCGCTCCTCCCATACCGGATCGCCCGTCAGGCGAAAGAGCGTGGTCAGGTTCAAAAGGGCCACCGAGTTGGCGGACGGGATAGCCCCGTCATACAGTTCCTTGGGCCGCACAGGGAGGTCGTCGCTTCCATCGGGCGTGGAGAAAAAGCCGCCGTTTTGACCATCCCAGAAATCCTCGATCATCCGTTTCTGGAGTGTTAGGGCCTCTTCCGCGAATGTCAGATCAAATGTCGTCCGGTACAGACTCAGCAGACCCAGAATCAGGAAGGCATAGTCGGAGGATTGGGCGTTCACAGCCACGTCACCCTCTCTGAATCGGTGATACAGGCGGCCCTCCTTATCCCGCATATGTTCCAAGATAAATCGGGTTGCCTGGCGGGCGGCCTCTTCATAGTCAGGCCTGTTCAGGACCCGAGCCCCCAGGGCCAGGGCGGCGATCATCAGGCCGTTCCAGTCGGTGAGGATCTTATCGTCTTTCAGGGGATGCATCCGTTCTTTGCGGATGTGAAACAAGGTGTCACGCAGGATGGTCCATTCTTCCTGCAACTGATCCGGAGGGATTCCCAGTTTTTCAGCCCAGTTGGGAAGGGGGGACGTCAGATGGAGGATGTTGGCCCCGGTCTTCCGGCCGGCGGCCTCATCCACAACGTTTCCCTCCGGGTCTAACCGAAATATCGTCGCCCATCTTCGGCCTGCTTCAGGGCCGGCCCCCTGCATGAATTCCTTCTCAGTCCACACATAGAATTTGCCCTCTTCGCCGTCGCTGTCTGCGTCTTCAGCAGAGTAAAATGCACCCTGGGGGGAGGTCATGTCTCGAAGAACGTAGGTAAAAATCTCCTCTGCTGTTTCAGCATAGAGGGGCTCCTTTTGAATCTGGAAGGCCTCGAGATAGGCAGTGGCCAGCAGGGCCTGGTCGTACAACATCTTCTCGAAATGGGGCACCAGCCACCGTTCGTCTGTGGAATAACGGTGAAACCCATGGCCCACATGATCCCAGATCCCTCCCATGCGCATTCGAGTCAATGTCTGGGCCGCCATGTCCAATGCAGCGGTTTCCCGGGTCCTGTAGTAATGGCGCAGCAGAAAAAGGAGGCGATGGGGCGTCGGGAATTTGGGGGCCGGCCCGAAGCCGCCATATCGGGCATCAAAGCGCGTTGCCATCTGCCGGTAGGTCTCTTCAAGAAGAGAGGCCTCGGGCGCATCCCCAGTGCTGAAGGCAAATGCCCTGCCCAGGGCCGCATGGATGTTGTCAGCGGAATCCTTGATCTGGTTTTGCTGGCCTGACCAGAGCTTTTTCACCTGCTGGCAGAGGTCGATCAGGCCGACTCGGCCGTGGCCACTCCGTTTGGGAAGATAGGTGGCCGCGAAAAACGGCCTTTTTCCCGGGGTCAGGAAAATGCTTAAGGGCCAGCCGCCGCTTCCGGTCAGCATCTGACAGGCGGCCATATAGACAGCGTCAATATCGGGCCGTTCTTCCCGATCCACCTTGATGCAGACAAATGTGTCGTTGAGGTACCCGGCGGCCTCCTCGTCCTCGAAGGATTCCTTTTCCATGACATGACACCAGTGACAGGTGGCATAGCCGATGGACAGGAAGACGGGCTTTTCTTCCGCCCTGGCCTGGGCAAATGCCTCCTCGGACCATGGACGCCAGTCCACCGGATTGTGGGCATGCTGGATCAGATAAGGGCTTTTCTCATGGATGAGGCGGTTGGGCATGGGATTCTGCCAATAGCACCTGTTAATGTCTTCAATAAGACGCCCCCCTTCAAGTGAACTGAGGAACAGGGCAGGATGTTTTGAAAGGTTCAGCGCTGTCGAACGAATGCTTCGATTCTATCCAGGCCTTCTTTGATGTTCTCAAGAGAATTGGCATAGGAGAATCTGAGATACCCTTCGGCATTCTGGCCGAATTCGATCCCCGGTGACACGCCAACCCCGGCCTTTTCAAGGATTTCAAAGGCCAGGTCGTAGGAATTTTCGGAAAGATGTCTGGCATTGGCCAGCATGTAGAAGGCCCCTGCCGGTTCCACCTTGAGGCCGAAGCCCAGTTCCCGGACCCTCTGTATCATGTACCTGCGCCGTTCGTCATAAATGGCCTTCATCCGTTCCACATCCGGTCCCGCCTGGGTGAGAGCGGCCACGCCTGCCCACTGGGAGACGCTGCCTGCCGAGATATAGAAATTCTGCTGCATCTTCTGCAAAGGACGGACAAAAACCGGGGGCGCGATGAGATACCCAAGACGCCATCCGGTCATGGCATACGCCTTTGAAAACCCGTTCAATACAAAGGCATTGTCCGTGAACTCCAGGATGGAATGCTCCCTTTCTCCGTAAACCAGGCCGTGATAGATCTCATCCGATATCACCAGGGGCCCCAGTTCCGCGATCTCCTCCATCCTTTCGGCCGACAGGAGATTGCCCGTGGGATTCGAGGGGGAGTTGATCAGGATGGCCTTTGTTTTCGGTCCGATCTTTTTTTGGATCTCCTCGGGCCGCAGTTGAAACCCCTCTCCCTCTTCCGTCCGGATCGGGACGGCCCGGCCTCCCAGAAACGCTGCAAAGTTGGGATAGCAAGGGTAATGAGGGTCTGACATGATGACCTCGTCGCCTGCCTCTAAGAGGGCGGCGAATATCATGAAAAGGGCCGGAGACGTGCCTGAGGAAACGAGGATGCGGTCGGGTTCAATCCTGACCCCGTATTTTTCGAGATAATGGGCGCAGATGGCCTCTCTCAGTTCGATGAGCCCGAGGCTGTGGGTATAATGGGTCTCTCCCCCCCGAATGGCTTCGCAGGCCGCATCGCAGATACACGCGGGCGTGGGGAAATCAGGCTCGCCGATCTGGAGATGGATGATATGCCGGCCCTCTCTTTCCAGCTCATGGGCCCGTTCGAGGACATCCATCACGATGAAGGGCGGAATCTCCTTCGCCTTTTTGGTTATTCTATCCATCAGATCACCTTATTCAGGGAATATTCGATGATTCCTTGGGCCCCCGCATTCATAAGCCTCGGGATTAGATCCCGGACCACCCTCGCGTCAACAACGGTCTCCACCGACACCCAGTCGGAATTGTACAGCCCGGCGACGGTGGGGGCGTTCAGACTCGGAAGAATAGCGATGACGTCTTCCATGCGTTTCTGCGGGAGATTCATTTTAAGGGCCACCATGTTCTCGGCCCGAAGGGCACCTTTGAGCAGGAGAATGATCTGCCCGATCTTGGCCCTTTTCCAGGGATCCTGGTAGGCGCTTCGATTGGCGATCAACTGGGTATTGGTCTCCATCATGTCATAGATGATCTTGAGGCCGTGGGCCCTGATGGTGCTCCCGGTCTCCGTCACCTCGACGATGGCGTCGGCGAGACCCGAGACCGCCTTTGCCTCGGTGGCCCCCCAGGAGAACTCCACGTTCACGTCGATGTGTCTCTCCGCAAAAAATCGCTTTGTGAAATTGACGAGTTCCGTTGCGATTTTTTTCCCCTGAAGATCTTCGAGCCGATCGATCCGGGAGTCGGCAGGCACGGCCAGGACCCACCGGGCAGGCTTCTGGCTGACCTTGGAATAGACCAGGTCGTCCACCATCACCACGTCGGACTTGTTCTCCTCTATCCAGTCCCTCCCCGTTAGGCCCGCGTCCAGGGTGCCGTTTTCAACATACCGGGACATCTCCTGGGCGCGACAGATGGCGCACTCGATGTCATCGTCATTAATATCCGGAAAATAGCTCCGGCCATTTACATTGATCCGCCAGCCCGATTTCTCAAAGAGGTGGATCGTCGCATTCTGCAGGCTCCCCTTGGGGATGCCGAATTTCAATCTGTTCATTTCCCGTAAACCTTTTCCGGATCAAATATCCTTTCGCCGACCACGGTGACGCTGCCGTCACGCTCGACCCTCTGGTGAAAGCACGTCTCATGACCCGTGTGGCAGGCAGCGCCGCCGATCTGGTCCACCTTGAAAAGGACCGTGTCGTTGTCGCAGTCCGCGTAGATCTCCCTGATTTTCTGCACATGGCCCGAGGTGCCGCCTTTGTGCCAGATCTCCTGTCTCGTGCGGCTCCAGTAATGGGCCTCTCCAGTCTCCAAGGTCTTTTGCCACGCGGCCTCGTTGATATACGCCAGCATCAGGACCTTCCCGGACGCATGATCCTGTGCGATGGCCGGCAAGAGACCCCCCCCTTTGGAAAAATCGAGACTTATTGGGTTCCCTTTCATCCCGGACATGATAGTGCCTTTCCTGTCGCATTTTTTAAGCCCATAAACTAATACAGCCCCCAAAAATATCAAGACAACTCCCGGCCACCCCTTCTTATCCCCCGCGCGTTTCCCTTTTCATGCTTCATATTCGGTTTCCACTGCCGCTCATGGCTTTTTGACGGAGTTCTATCGGGCTTTGACGAACAACCTATCCATCGCACTTACCAAAGGTGAAACGGGTACGGGCCCTTCTCGAGCAACATTCTGCCGATGGAGTTTAATACGTTCGATCTCGTATGATTTTCCTTAAAAAATAAGGATATCGTAAGGAGGGTAGATTGTCAAGGCGGAGTGGACCTGCCACTTTTTGGGAATCGATGGGAGGGACGAGACTGGGCTGCGATCATAAGAAACGCATATTTTCATACCCGTCCCCTTATCCCCACATAGTCGAATCCTGTCAGCCCTGTTTATTCATGCCAGGACTCTCTATCCGTCTCTGACACAAGAGCGTAAAACTCACCAGGAAGATAGCTTTATGGATAATCTGGTGGAGCGTCTCGATAGGCGTTCTGTTCCAGCCATTCTTCCACCTTGAACTTCTGCTTGAACTCTATGTATTCGGATTCTAAAGCCTCGGCAAATTCTTCCAAATCCCGCCGAGTCACTATCAAATGCAGGGAAAGCCCTTGGCCGTAATAGGCATCTGCCTCTCTAAAGTTATATGCATCAATTAAGATGATGACTGTATATGAATCGTCAGGCAGTTTCCATTTCTCTCTCTTAAGGTTTTCTCTTTCTTCACGCTTTGCCTTGTGCTCATCGCTTTCATATATCAGCTTGTGGCGAGAAGGCAGAAAGGGGAAATACGCTTCTGGATAAACCGCAACGATAATGTCCGGTTCCATTGGTTCCCAATAATCCGCCTTATCCTCGTCAAGGACCTTTTTGAGCAATGGCAATAGTCCATCTTCTTCATATTCGTTTGCCAAAAAAGCTCCTTCTGGACGGCGCCCCCAATACTCACCCCATCTTTTTAGGAGACTGTCTCTTGCGATATGCTCATTTTTCCACCGGAAATAGAATTCGTACTGCACCCAGCCATACTCAAAGCCGGCATATCGAAAATCAAAGCTCAAATCTCCAGACGTTAATCTCGCCATGTCATTCCTTCCCGAACGGATGCTTCAGATGGCTCATTCTTTGCGATCCGTTTGAAGGCAGTTCACCAAATCGTTGTCGAATCGGCTCCTTTCGCATTTATTTCCTGTCAATCGCTCTATTCTTGATCACAATATCCCGAATCTCACCCGGCCCTTGTTGACCGGTGTTGCTCACGCGTTGGATAAGCACGTAGGCCATGAGAACTCCCATACACAGCACTCCTAACAGAAAAGAGAAACCCGCTTGAAGCCACGTAAGTTGTCGTGAAGAGAGAAACACGGAGTACGCGTAAACGGCGAGCGGGATATATATCAACGCACCTGAGATGACGCCGGGATAGTACCTCTTCATTACGATGGCCCCGCGAATGTGCAGCACGGCATTTGCGAAGACAAGGCTGAAGGCGGACAAGCTCAGAATAAGGTTACTCTTTCCGATGGACACGCTCGCAAGACACAACAGGAGAAACAGGCCGTTCACCGCCAGATGAAACTTCGGTGTGAAAAGATGTGCTCCCCTTGGAAGCAGCTTCCTGAGCGCATTCGGGAAGCCCCCCGGGTAAACGTATTCTTCAAAGATGTGAACGGCCGCAGCACCCAGCAGCGCAACGAATATCCAATTATCCATATCTCCTTCTTCTCCCGCCGCTTTGGCTAAGGAATCGCACGATCGGGAACGGCAGCCTTCAGCCGCGCCGCTTTTTTGGCGTCGGCTGCAAGGCTTGGTTGGGCAAACAAATTCCTCCTGCGGCATGACCACTATGTCCGTGTCTTCAATCACCATGAGCATGTCCTCGACAGTGAAGGGCTTCTGTTGATCTCTTTTTCGGTTCTTACCCGGACATTCTGTCCGGGTAAATGTCCACATAGCCGATTTATCCCGCAAAGGCGACGCCTATCAGGACATTCTGCCCGGAAAAATGTCCGTCTGTGCACTATTTTACCTCGTACGACTGGGAAGGGCCGGAACCGGTCCTTTTCCAGTTTGAAAAAGCAATGGGAAATCATGGGGATGCAATTTTTTTTAAAAATTCACTTTTTTTTGATCCTTATATCGGAATTCCAGTGTACTATGGTAATATGCAGCCATCTCAGCCGCACGGTTTGGCCCCTCATTAAGACCACTTCCAGGCCCTTTCGCCAAGAGGAGATTAAGTTCCCTTGATTTCAGATGAATTCCCGCATGCCATGCTGCAGAGCCGAACAGACGGTTTCTTACTTTCTTGCCAGCGTCCCGCCCTACGCGGGGGCAGCAACGGTTCGCGTCTGCGACTGTGGAAGCTGGAACTGCAGACGCTTGCAGACCAGATGGGCCTTTCCATCTCTGTCTGCCACTTCCCGCCAGGAACAAGCAAGTGGAACAAG
>JAUPKI010000006.1 GCA_030837545.1 Thermodesulfobacteriota bacterium
CGCACGCAGAAACTGAAGCGCGGTCCGGCTGTCCTTCAGGTCTTCCAGCAGACCCAGAATCCCCGACAAAGGTGTCCTTGCTGAGCTTGAAGGTCTCGGGGGCCACAAGACAAGACCGGCGATCGGTTGAGGTACATAGTTGTACACAAAATCCAGCGCCACCTCGGCCCTTGAGAAGGTCTCCTTGAAAAACCGATCGTGGGGATTCTTTACAGTCTCCATGTTCACCGCTCATGTTGAAGAATTTGACAAGAGGCATCCGTTCCCAGGGCGTCCTCCCCGCCTTTCACGGCGTTCGTCCGATTTGGACGGGAAAGGCCAAATTTGGCCTTTGTAAGTAGGAGTATTTCAAGAATTTCCACGGTTTGTCAAGCCATTTCATCGGTTGAAAGACCGAGGCCCCTTCTCCTTTGCCGAGACAAGTTTAAAGCCCTTTCTCGGCTGACCACATCAAGACCACGTTAACACCACAAATGGGGATTCTGCGGTCAGGGCTGACCCCATTTCTCTTTCTGACCCCAATTTTTGATTACGTCAAGTCCCTCGCTCAGCATTATTCCTTGAGGCAATACGCCTTTTGTGATAAAAGACGGTAACTGTTCATGGGTTCAGAGGTTCAGACGTTCAACGTCGCGTTTGTGATCGCCAATGCGATGTTGAAGGCCCATTCACATGAGATTCTGTCCCTTTCCCTAACGTTGGACCTTGAACCCGGAACCTGTGAACCCTTACAAAAGATGTATCCTGAGGAATGGCAATGTCAAGGTCCTGCTCGATCCTATGGACGGGGTCTCGTTTTTAACCCGCTTGGTGAAGGGAGGTTGCATATGTGGGAGTATACGGACAAGGTTAAGGAACACTTTCTTAATCCCCGGAACGCCGGGGAAGTGAAAGACGCCAACGCCGTGGGCGAGGTGGGCTCCATGGCCTGTGGAGATGCCTTGAAACTTACCCTGAAGGTGGGTGACAACGGCAAGATCGAGGATGCAAAATTCCAGACCTTCGGTTGCGCCAGCGCCATTGCTTCGGCCTCTGCCCTGACTGAAATGCTCAAGGGCAAGAGCCTTCAAGAGGCTGAACGGATAACTAACCAGGACATTGCCGACTATCTCGGGGGGCTTCCCAAGGAAAAGATGCATTGCTCCGTGCTGGGCCGGCAGGCCCTTGAATCGGCCCTTTCCAACTACAGAGGAGAGGCGCCCAAAGAACAGGAAGGGAAAATTGTCTGTGAATGCTTCGGGGTTACGGATAGAGAGATTGAAAAGGCGATTCGGGAAAACAATCTTACGTCTGTGGAGGAAGTGACCAATTACACCAAGGCCGGCGGCGGGTGCGAGTCATGCCATGACGCCATCCGTGAGCTGATTGCCAGGGTTCGACAGGAGGAAGCGCCGGCAAAACGGCCTAAGCTCACCAACATCCAGAAAATCAGAATGATTGAGGAGACCCTCGAACGGGAAATCCGACCCTCGCTGCAGCAGGACGGCGGAGACATTGAATTGGTGGATGTGATCGGCAACCGGGTACTGGTCGCTTCACGAGGGGCCTGTGCTGTCTGCAAGGCCTCTGAACTGACCCTTACCCATTTTGTGGAGGCCAAGCTCAGGGAAATGGTATGGCCCGAACTGGTCGTGGAGGAGGTGCCCAAATGAAGACGATCTACATGGACAACAACGCCACCACACGGGTAGCGCCTGAGGTGCTTGAGACCATGCTCCCCTTTCTCACGGATCTCTACGGAAACCCCAGCAGCGCCTATTCCTTCGGGGGCCGGGTCGCCAGGAATATCCGGGAATCCAGAGAGCAGGCGTCTGCCCTCTTAGGGGCCTCGCCGGAGGAGATTATCTTTACGAGCTGCGGGTCTGAAAGCGACAATACCGCCATTATGTCTGCCTTGAATACAGGGAAAGACAAGGCCCACATTGTCACTACCCGTGTGGAGCACCCCGCTGTAAAGGTCCTCTGTAACGAACTGGTCAAACGGGGCTGTCGGGTGACCGAGGTCCCGGTGGACAGGAAAGGGGAGTTGGACATGGACCGTTACAAGGAGAGCCTGACCTCGGATACGGCCATTGTCAGCATCATGTGGGCCAACAATGAAACCGGGGTGATTTTTCCGGTGGAAGAGGCGGCCCAACTCGCCAGAAGCCGGGGAATCCTCTTTCACACGGACGCCGTCCAGGCCGTGGGCAAGATCCCCATTGATCTCCAGCAGAGCGCCATCGATATGCTCTCCATCTCCGGTCACAAGCTCCACGCCCCCAAGGGGATCGGGGTGCTGTATGTTCGGAAAGGGACTAAATTTTCTCCCTTTCTGATCGGTGGACACCAGGAACGGGGACGCCGGGGCGGGACCGAGAATACGGCCAGCATCATCGGCCTCGGCAAGGCCTGCGAACTGGCGGCCGATCGCATGGACGAGGAGAACACGCGGGTCAAGTCGCTCAGAGACAGGCTTGAACGGGAGTTGTTGAACCGGATTCCCCACAGCCGTGTGAACGGGGGCGGCGCTCCAAGGCTCCCCAATACCACCAATATCAGCTTTGAATTCGTTGAGGGGGAGGCCATTCTTCTGCGCATGGATGAATTCGGCATCTGTGCCTCATCAGGATCGGCCTGCACCTCAGGGTCCCTTCAGCCGTCTCATGTCCTTCGTGCCATGGGCGTTCCCTTTACTATGGCTCACGGCTCTGTACGGCTCAGCCTGAGCGTTTACAATACCGACGAAGAGGTGGATGAAGTCATTGACAAACTCCCCCCGATTATTGAGAAACTGCGGGCATTCTCCCCCTTCTGGAAACCCGAAGGCCAGGCCTGCGCCTCAGGGACGTGAGATGGAGGCTGAGTGAGGAAACTTTCATGGATCAGATGCCCAAAGAAGATCAATGCCGGACGGATGTATCCAGTTCACAGAGATACCGGGGGGAAATCCCCGACATCGTGGACCGGCTTGTGGTTTCCTGCGACGGGAGAGAGTGCTTCGAACATGTGAGCCCGGAGCCCATTCCGTCGCGGGAATCGATCATCGGCCTTATCGAAAAGGCCAAGAAGATCCTGTTCCCCGGCTACTTCATCCATGCACGGATCGACAGGGTCAACCTCGGTTACTACCTGGGACAGGAGGTCACAGGTTTTTTTGAGGCGCTGGCCGAACAGGTGACCCTCTCCATTCGGCATGACTGCCTACGGTACGATCAGCCCTGTTCTAAGTGCCTGGACAGGGGATATGAGACCGCCATCCGTCTGTTGAAAGAGATGCCTGCCCTGCGCAGGGCCCTTGCCTTGGATGTCATCGCGGCCCGGGAGGGGGATCCGGCTGCGAAAAGCGAGGATGAGATCATCTTCAGTTACCCCGCGCTTTCAGGCATCACCATCTACCGGATCGCCCATCAACTCTACGAGCAGGGCGTCCCCCTGATCCCCCGGATCATGACAGAATATGCCCACAGCCAGACAGGCATCGACATCCATCCCGGGGCCCATATCGGCGATCGTTTCTTCATCGATCACGGGACTGGCGTCGTCATCGGTGAAACCGCTGTCATCGGCGACCGTGTGAGGATCTACCAGGGCGTCACGTTGGGGGCACTCTCTCTTCCAAAGGGGACCATCCAGGACCTTCGCACCCGGAAACGGCATCCCACCATTGAAGACGATGTGGTGATCTACGCGGGGGCATCCATCCTTGGCGGAGAGACCGTAATCGGGGCCCGTTCGGTGATCGGCGGCAATGTCTGGATCACAGAATCGGTCCCTCCGGACACCCGGGTTTTTTCGAAGCGTCCTGAATTGATCTTCAAGGGCAAGCGATCGGGTAACAGGATGAAAAATTAAGGAAAGGGGTTCGAGACCATGGGCGAGATTTTCTCAGACATTACCCGTACCATCGGTTCCACTCCCCTGGTCAGGCTCAATAAGATAGCCGAGGGTCAACCGGCGAGCATTCTGGCCAAGCTGGAATTCAAAAACCCTTTGGGGAGCGTCAAGGACCGTATCGGTCTGGCCATGATCGAGTCCGCAGAGCGAAAGGGGCTGATTGGACCGGAGAACGCTATATCAGCACGCCGCTTTTTAAGTAGTCTTCACACGGTTCTGCCGTTTGAATCCCTTGCGCCTTACGCAGTTGATATGCCTCACAACCTGACCTGCACGATAAAGGAATCAAACCTGTGCTTGCGGATCTTGGGTGTTTCACCCGGGACTTGCATTTTTCCCCCTGTTCGGGTAGTAAGGGGCTTGGCGAGTTTAGATGATTCAGTTTGGAATAGGACGCGGAGCGTCCCGCAAATGCCTTCCCACGCAGAGCATGGGAACGAGGGAAACATCTAACGTCCAACGTCGAATGAACCAGCAACCAGCAAAGAAGTGTGGAGTGTGAAGTTTGGAGTTAAAAGTTGAAATCGGAATTCTTTATTTTCTAACTTTAGGCACTTTGAACTCGTAACTTCAAACTTGGTGAAACCAGTATCCAACATCAAGTTTCACCCGAGGGGCCATGGCCGAGAAGAAATTTGAAGAGGCAATGCAGCGGTTGGAAGAGATTGTGCAGGGACTCGAGGGGGGCGACCTCTCCTTAGGCGATTCGCTGAAGGCCTTTGAGGAGGGGATGGCGCTGTCGAAATTCTGCTCCATGGAACTTGAGGCGGCAGAAAAAAAGGTGACCCTCCTGGTGAAGGAAAGCGGCGGCAAATTGAGCGAAACGCCATTTGAGCTGAATGGAGAGGCATGATGCCCGCGGAAGCCGTTTTTGATTTCAAGGCATATCTTGCCGAAAAGCGGGCTATGGTGGACGCGGGTCTCGAAGCCTGTTTCCCTGAACCGCAAGGGTTTACCTTCGACCTCATAACGGCTATGCGCTACAGCCTCTTTGCAGGCGGAAAGCGGCTGAGGCCGATCCTCTGCATCGCCGGGGCAGAGGCGGTAGGCGGTGTTGGAAGCGATGTCTTGCCCGTGGCCTGCGCCCTCGAAATGATCCATACCTATTCCCTGATCCACGACGACCTCCCCATGATGGATGACGATGACCTCAGGCGGGGCAAACCGACCAATCACAAGGTCTTTGGAGAACCGATCGCATTGCTGGCAGGAGACGGACTCCTGACTGAGGCCTTCAGTTTCATGACTTCCCAGGCGTTGTCAGAGCGGGTGCCCCCTCAGACCCTGCTTCAGGCGATCCGGCTCATCGCTTGGGCGGCCGGTCACGAGGGGATGGTGGGAGGCCAGGCCGTGGATATTCAGTGGGAAGGGAAGGCGGCCGATCTCGAGGTTGTCCGGTTCATGCACACCCATAAAACCGGGGCCATGATTACCGCATCGGTGTCCTCCGGCGCTATTCTGGCCGGCGCGAATGAATTCCAATTGAAGGCCATCACCTCCTATGGCGAAAAAATCGGACTGGCGTTTCAGATCTCCGACGACATACTGGACATCGAAGGCGACAGCGAGACCATGGGGAAACGGGTCGGGGCCGATGAAGAAAAGGGAAAGATGACCTATCCGGCGGTTCTCGGCCTGGATCCATCCAAAAGGATCCAGGGGGAATTGGTTCAGGGGGCGATAGACGAACTTCGCGAATTCGACAGGAGGGCCGAACCCCTTCGCCGGATTGCCCGATATATCATCGAGAGAAAAAAATGACCCAATTTGAGAAAACGCAGAGGCTGTTGGACACGATCGACAGCCCAGCGGACCTGAAGAAACTCTCTCTTGAAGAGCTTCAGCAGTTGGCAGGAGAGATCCGTCAGCAGATCATCGAGACCACCTCCAGGACCGGCGGGCACCTGGCCCCCAGTCTGGGGGCCGTCGAGCTGGCCCTTGCCCTCCATTATGTCTTTGACGCCCCCAAAGACAAGATCATCTGGGACGTGGGACACCAGGCCTATGCCCACAAGCTGATTACCGGCCGGAGGGACCGGTTTCACACCCTGAGGACCTACGGGGGGATCAGCGGGTTCCCCAAGAGGGCAGAGAGCCCGTACGACACCTTTGATACCGGGCACAGCAGCACCTCCATCTCCGTAGGTCTCGGGATCTCAACGGCCAAGGGGCTCAAGGGCGAGAAGAGCAAAGTAATATCAGTGATCGGCGACGGCTCCATGACCGCCGGCATGGCCTTCGAAGGCCTCAATCAGGCTGGAGAGACCGAAAAGGACCTCATCGTTGTTTTGAACGATAACGCCATGTCCATCGCCCCCAACGTAGGGGCCTTCTCATCGTTCATCAGCCGGAAGATGACCGGCAAACGCTTCGTCAACCTGAGGAGGGACCTGGAGAATTTTATCAAGTCTCTGCCGGGGGTGGGCGAAAACATCCTGAGCTTTGTCCGCAAGAGCGAGGACTCTTTTATTACCTTTTTTACGCCGGGCATGATGTTCGAGGCCTTCAAGTTTAAATACATCGGGCCGATCCAGGGACACCGCCTGGACCGGCTTATCGAGGCCTTCACCAATGCCGGCAACCTGGAGGGGCCTGTCCTGGTCCATGCCCTGACGGTCAAGGGGAAGGGTTATGCCTTTGCTGAAAAAGACCCTGCCTACTTCCACGGGGTGGGCTCGTTTGAAATTCCAACCGGTTCGCCTCCCAAAGACAGGCCCAAGTCGCCCCCATCCTATACCTCCGTATTCGGGAGCACCATGCTGGATCTGGCTCAAAAGGATGACAGGCTGTTTGCCGTTACAGCGGCCATGCCCGAAGGAACCGGCCTGGCCGCCTTTTCCCAGACCTTTCCCGAACGCTTTCTGGATGTGGGCATCGCGGAACAGCACGCCGTGACCTTTGCCGCGGGGCTTGCCACCGAGGGATTCAGGCCGGTGGTGGCCATCTATTCCACGTTTCTTCAGAGGGCCTACGATCAGATCATCCATGATGTCTGTCTCCCCAATCTGCCGGTGGTGTTTGCCCTTGACAGGGGCGGGCTTGTGGGGGAAGACGGGCCGACCCATCACGGCCATTTTGATATTACCTATCTGCGCAGTCTGCCCAACATGACCTTGATGGCGCCCAAGGACGAAAACGAATTGAGGCATATGCTCTACACGGCCCTGCAGCATTCGGGACCTGTAGCGATCCGCTATCCGAGAGGGAAGGGGGTCGGAGCGGCTATGGACCCCGATTACAAGGTGCTTCCCATGGGCGAGGCGGAGATCCTCAGGGAGGGGAACGACCTGCAGATCCTTGCAATCGGGAGCATGGTGACGCCTTCCCTGGATGCTGCGGCCGTCCTGGAAAAAGAAGGGATTCATGTGGGCGTGGTGAACTGCCGTTTTGTCAAACCCCTGGATACCGGCCTGGTCGATATCGCCGCATCCTCGGGACGCGTCCTGGTGGTGGAGGAAAATATTCGGCAGGGAGGGTTTGGAGGGGCTGTGCTGGAACTTTTCAATGACGCCGGCTTAAGAGACGTCCACATTAGAAGGATAGGACTCCCAGACGAGTTCGTAGAGCATGGCCCTCAGGATATTCTGAGGGCAAAATACGGGCTTGACAGCGCGGGGATCCTGAGAGAGGCCAGAACCTTGCTGTGACTCCGGCCGATTCATTTGAGCACACGGGAAAGAAGCGGACGAGATTGGACCGCCTTCTGGTGGACAGGGGTCTGGCGGGAAGTCGGGAAAAGGCAAGAGCCATGATCATGGCCGGTCTTGTTCATGTGGACGGGGCGCGGCTCGATAAGCCGGGACATTCAGTGCCCGATGGGGCGGTCATTTCCCTGAAAGAATCCCACCCCCTGTATGTCAGCCGGGGCGGCGAGAAGTTGGAGGCGGCTCTGGATCAGTTTCCAGTCAGCGTCCAGTCTCTCACCCTGCTGGACGTGGGGGCCTCCACCGGCGGTTTTACCGACTGCCTTCTCAAACGCGGGGCCGGCAGGGTTATCGCCATTGATGTGGGCTATGGCCAGTTGGACTGGACCCTCAGGCAGGATCCAAGGGTAGAACTTGTTGAAAAAGCGAATATACGATACCTGAAACCCCAACACCTGCAAGCGCTTGCCCACGGAGCGGTCATCGATGTCTCGTTTATCTCGCTCAGACTGGTGATCCCCCCCGTGTCCCATCTCCTGGTTGATGACGCCTTTATCATCGCCCTGATCAAGCCCCAGTTTGAGGTGGGGAAAGGCAAGGTGGGAAAGGGGGGTGTGGTTCGGGATCCCATCCTCCACCAGGAGGTTATCGAAGAGTTGACCCGCTTCTTTGAACACTCAGGCTGGCAGGTTCAAGGCTGTATTCCCTCTCCGCTCCTGGGGCCTAAGGGAAACCGTGAGTTTCTTGTGTATATGACGAGGGGGTAGGTGGTGGATGCTGAATGATGGCTGTTGATCGATTGTTGGAGATCATTGAGGAGATCGCCGCAGGGAGATACTCCAACGATATCATGGAACTTACCGATGAGAATCAGCCCGAACCGGTGCGGACCATCGCTGAGGCCATGGGTCTCATGATGGTGAAGGTGGAGGCCAGGGATTACCGGTTGGAGCTGATGGTGAAAGATCTGGAGGAACTGAACGAAAAAATCCGGCAGAGCACTATCCATGCGGTTTCAGCGATGGCCCATGCCCTGGCTGCTCGGGATGCTTACACCGAGGGCCATGCGGAACGGGTCGCCGGCCTCGCCGTTCGAATTGCCCGGGAGTTGGGGGTGGAGGATGAGGAGGTGGAATCTGTTCGATTAGGAGGCATCCTGCACGATATCGGTAAAATCGGATTTTCAGACCGGCTTTTCAGCCCTCATGAGGCCAAGAACCCTCCGGATATGGTCAAGGAAATCCTTTGCCATCCGTCAACAGGCGTCGAAATCCTCCAGGCCCTCGATTTCTTAGGGCCAGCCCTCAATTATGTCCACTGTCACCACGAACGGCCCGATGGCAAAGGCTATCCCCGCCAGCTTATGGACAAGGAAATCCCCTTGGGCGCCAAGATACTGGCTGTGGCCGATGCCTTTGACGCCATGACGACAGACAGACCCTATCAGAAAGGGAAACCCACGGGGGTTGCCCTCGGGATACTGAAAAAGCATGCAGGGACAAAATGGGACAGGGACTGCGTGGCCGCCTTTGAGGCGGTCATGCGTCTCTCCCTATAGCATTCGGGGCTTTTGGGTCTGTTTGGGATCGGGGCAGTTTAGTGGGCCGCTCGCTTGGATGCCTTGAGCGGGTTCACCTTTCCGTTTTCCTTCTTGACGGTTGCTTGCACATGGGTCGCCATGTTGCAGGCACCCTTACGCCACTTGGCGGAGGGATCAGGGAATGCCATACAGTATTTGCCGGTGGAGTATTCCATGACCTTCTGGCAGCCCTCGCATGCCTCAACAATGATATGGCAGGTGCCGCCATTGAACCCGCAGCCTTTCTTGGACATGAAAAAACAGTCCTGACCTTGCTTTACGCTTGTACAAACCATGTTAACCACATCCTTTCCATATGCGTCCTCACGCAGGAGGGTGGGGACGATAAAAGTTTAAAGTTTAAACAGAGATTTATGCCTAACTGAATTCTGATTGTCAAGCAAAATAGACACGGAGTTCAGCTTTTCAAGGAAAAAACCGAATGACTGGTAGAAAATATTTGAAGTTCTAATGCTAGGGTCCCCGCCTGTAGACGGGATCTTGGATCAGAATGAAAGGCGTAAGGGATTCGACCAGCAACCCCAAATCTTCGCCTTGAACTCAATAAACTCAATAAACCCAACCCCCCGCCAGCGTCAAGCTTCAAGGTCCTCACCACATAGACTGAGCCCCAGCTCCCTGAGCTGTTCCGGGTCCACTCGGGAGGGGGCATCGGTCATCAGGCAGGCCGCGCTGGTGGTCTTGGGAAAGGCGATGACCTCCCGGATGGACTGTGCCCCGGTCATGAGGGCCGCCAGCCGGTCCAAACCCAGGGCCATTCCGCCATGGGGCGGGGCGCCATACCTGAGCGCCTCCAACAGAAACCCGAATTTGAGTTGCGCCTCTTTAGGGGGTATGCCCAGGGTATGGAAAATCCTTTCCTGAACGGAGGTGGTGTGAATCCGAATGCTCCCCCCGCCGATCTCCGACCCGTTCAGGACGAGATCATAGGCCCTGGCCCTGACCCGTTCGGGGTTTTCGGCGAGGAGGTCCAGGTCCTCTTCCATTGGGGAAGTAAAGGGATGGTGGACCGCCGCCAGTCTCCCTTGGGTCTCATCATACTCGAATAAGGGGAATTGGGTGATCCATACCCATGCAAAGGCATGATGCGGGATCAACTTTTGTTGCCGGGCCACGTGCAGCCGCAGGGCCCCCAAGGCCTGGTTCACGATTCCCGGCTGATCCGCCACCAGGAGGATCAGGTCTTCCGGCCGGGCGACGACCCTTCGATTGAGGGCATGCTGTTCCCCCTCTTCAAAGAATTTGGTCAGAGAGGACTGCCAGCCTTCCTGGGTGACCTTGATCCATGCGAGCCCCTTGGCCCCGGCGGCCTTGACCACCTCTGAGAGGTCATCCAGCCCTTTTCTCGAATAGGATGGAGCGCCCTTTTCCACTCGGATCGCCTTTACCGCCCCCCCCGGATGCGAGGATCTCCTTGAAGACCCGGAAGTCGGATCGGTCTGCCAGATCGCTCACACCACACAGCTCCATGCCGAAGCGGAGGTCCGGTCTATCCGTCCCGAACCGCTCCATGGCATCCCGGTAAGTCAGACGCTGAATAGGCCTGGGGATCGTGCGGTCCAATATCTTAGGGAAGAGTTCCGCTACCATCTCCTCAAAGACCGCCATGACCTGATCTTCGTTAACAAAGGCCATCTCCAGGTCCACCTGGGTGAATTCAGGCTGGCGGTCGGCCCGGAGATCTTCGTCCCGAAAGCAGCGGACAATCTGGTAGTAGCGGTCGAACCCGGCCATCATAAGAAGCTGTTTGAAGAGCTGGGGCGATTGGGGCAGGGCATAAAACATCCCCTTGTTGACCCGACTCGGAACCAGATAATCCCTGGCCCCCTCGGGCGTGCTTTTGGTGAGAAATGGGGTTTCGACCTCAATAAACCCTCGTTGGTCCAGGAATTGTCGAATGCAGGAGACAATGGCGTGGCGTTTTCGGAGATTCTGAAAGAGCTGCGGCCTTCTCAGTTCCAGATATCGGTACTTCAATCTCAGCGTCTCGGAGGCGTCCACGGCCCCGTCCACCTGGAAGGGAGGGGTCTCGGTAAGGTTAAGGATCTTCATCCCGGTTGCCCTCACCTCGATGTCGCCGGTCGGCATCTGGGCGTTCTCCTGTCCCTCGAGCCGGGGGGCCACCTCGCCCTTGAGGGCCACCACCCACTCGTTTCTCAGGACATGGGCCCTTTCATGCGTCTCAGGGTTTACCCGGGGGTCAAAGACCGCCTGGGTGATTCCCTCCCTGTCCCGCAGGTCAATAAAAATCAGATTTCCCAGATCCCGCCTGCTGTTGACCCATCCCATCAGGACCACTTCCCGGCCCGCGTCCTCTTTTCTCAGCGCCCCGCAGTCGTGTGTGCGCATCCAGTTCCCTAATGAATCAATCTCTGCCATCCCGTTCTCTCTCATCCTTTAACATCTCTTTTAACACATTTACGGCATCCTTCAATTCCACGTCCGCCTGTTCTTTGGTGAGCATATTTCTCAAGGCGGCCCTGCTGGTCTTCAGCTCATCCTCTCCCACAATCAACACATGCCTGGCCCCGATTCGATCCGCCTTTTTCATCTGGGATTTGAGCCCGGTTGAAGCGTAATCGACTTCCACCCAGAGGCCGTTCCTTCGGAGGTCCACGGCCCATTTGAAGGCGGCCCTTTCCGCGGCCTTCCCCAATGCGGCGATAAAGAGATCGGGACGTCTATCCTGAAGGGGGTGGTCGTCTCCAATCAGGGCCACCACCCGTTCCACGCCCACCGCAAATCCGATGGCAGGATGGTCAGGACCGCCCAGGAGCCTCACCAGACCATCGTACCGACCGCCGCCGGCCACAGCGTTCTGTGCGCCGAGGCGTTCTGTCTGGATCTCAAAGGTGGTCCGGTTGTAGTAATCCAGCCCCCTGACCAGCCGGCTGTTCAAAACAAACGGGATCTCCAGATCGCTCAGGGCGTCCTGCACAGACTCGAAGTGGTCCCGGCATGCCTGACAGAGAAAGGCGTCAATGGAGGGGGCCTTTGAGACCACCTCTTTGCACGAGTCCACCTTGCAGTCAAAGACCCTCAACGGGTTGCTTGTCGCCCGTCGCTGACAATCCTCACAGAGCCGGGTTACTTTATCGGCCAGGTAATCCGTGAGCGCTTCCTTGAACCGGGGTCTGCAATCGGAACACCCCAGGGAGTTGAGGTTGAGAGCGACATCATCGAGGCCGATAGACCGAAACAGGTAAACGGCCATGGAGATCATGTCGGCGTCGCTCTTGGGTCCAGGGTCGCCGAACAGCTCGGCGTTGATCTGATGAAACTGCCTGAACCGTCCCCTCTGGGGCCGCTCATGCCGGAACATAGGCCCGATGCTGTATAATTTCTGCACTGGATATGTCTGGTAGGGCCTGTTTTGGATGTAGGCCCTCACCACCGAGGCAGTGGCCTCGGGCCGCAGGGTGAGACTCCGACCCTTGACATCGTCAAAGGTGTACATCTCCTTGGAAACAATATCGGTCTCCTCCCCGATGCTGCGACTGAAGAGTTCGGTCTTCTCAAGGATAGGGGTCTTGATCTCCTGAAAGCCAAAGTCCTCGAACACACGTCTTGCCGTGGTCTCAATCCACTGCCAGACCCGTGTCTCTTCAGGGAGGATGTCTCTGAATCCCTTGATGCTGGCGATTTCCAATGGCTTTATATCCTTTCCTTTAATATGGTTCAGGGTGCAAAGGTTTAAGGGTTTAGCCCCGATTGTGCGGCTGAAGCCGCACCTACACCTCAGATCTGTACAAAAGACGTCACTCAGATCCTTAAATTAATTTGGTGTTCAAGGGTTCAAGGTTCAGAGGTCAGATGCGCGTGCTAAATGCTTCCTGCTCCCTGCCCTATGCTCCATGCGTGTTCTCAGTACCCAGTATCCAGCATTATTTCACCTTGATTCGGGTTGCCTTCTTTTGTCCTCGGGGAACGTCGTCTTTCTCCAGGTCTTCTATCTTTTCATCGATCAGGCATTTCAGGGCCTTGAAAAACTCGATCCGTGACCGGGACAGGTGTTCTGTGAATTTGGATTTCCTTCGGGATGCCTTTTCAAGCTTTGAAAAAAACCTGCCGATTGGGCATGCCATCTGTTCGTTCATAGTGTCTATTTTTGCTTTGACCATGGTTACCTCCCTTTCTAACAGATTTTCAGGGCTCAAACTGAACCGACAGATCCGCCCCGTCGAGCCTGGCGCTGACCGATGTTGAGGCAGCCACCTGCCTGGGAAGCAGGACATGCCGTTTGAAGCCTCCGACACGGATAATCAGTTCATCCGATACCTTATTCAGGTCGACATCCTTCTTCTCGATGAAGGGCAATTTGATTTTTAACTGATACTTGCCGTCGACCTTTGCCAGAGAGTAGGGCTCTCCGTCAAAAAACCGCTCCAGCGGGTCCCTGTCGCCGTATATCTGTTCAGCCAGGGACGCGAGGCTCTCCTTGCCCAGTATCTCACCCCTGAAGAGATTCACGGGAAAGAGAGGGATCGGGCTGAAATAGGTCTCTGCCTGCCGGATATATTCGCCCTGCCGACCCTTCCAGTCCTCAAAATAGGCATCCCTCACGCTCTCCGGCAGAATGCGATTCATGATGATGGCGTCTGTATTCATTTTGTAAAGGGAAAAATACATAAAGGCCCGCTGGGTCTCCTTGATCACGATTTTCTCCGGATTGGTGACGAGCCGTACCGTGGTTATCTTGGGATCCACAAGGATGTCTTCGACCCCTTGCAGTCGTTGAAACAGGTATTCGACGGCATCAAAGTAGTCTTCGCCCGGAAGCGGAACATCATACAGCCGCTTGGCGAGGGGACGGGCGTACCTGACGATGGCCCTCTCCATCTTGAATATCTTTTTAATGTACCACTCCAGGGTAGTTGGAATACTGATAAACCTGAGGGATTCGCCTGTGGGCGCGCAATCCAGGAGGATGACATCGAATTTCTTTGTCCTGACATACCGATTGATGTAGAGAAGGAGACTGACCTCCTCCATTCCGGGCAGAATGGCCAGCTCCTCGGCCAGGATCTCATTCAGCCCGGTGGTACTCAAGAGGGTGGAGAGGTATTTATGGATATCTCCCCAGTTCTTCTCAATCTCTTCCTGGATGTCGAGTTCCTGTATCCAGAGATTCGTTCCGACCTTGATCGGCTTCCCCCTGTTCTTGTCAAGGAGGCCTCTGTCGAGGTCAAATATGTCCGCAAGGCTGTGGGCCACATCCAGGGACATGACCAGGGTCCGGTTGCCTGCCTGTGCCGCCTTGATCCCGGTGGCAGCGGACACGCTGGTCTTCCCAACCCCGCCCTTTCCGGCAAAAAATATGATTCTCATTTGATTTCAATTCAGATCGTGTTACGGTTCCAGACCAAGGATTTTCTATGGTTCTATTGTGTATGGCACAACTATTCTAACACACTATCCAGGGTTTTAAAAGCAGTAACCCTTCACGCCAAAAGGAGATGGTCTGTATGGACATGACATTCTTGGGAACCGGCGGGGCCTGGGGTCTCCCTGAATTGAACTGCAACTGTCTTATCTGCCGCGAGATGCGGCGGAAAGGGGAAAAGAGGGATCGAACCTCCCTCCTGCTGAAAGATGAGACCACGCTGCTGGTGGACTGCGGCCCGGATGCAAGGACCCAGCTTTCAAGACATTCCATAGACGCTATTGACGGGGTGCTGATCACCCATGAACACACGGATCACTATATCGGTCTTGACGAGCTTTTTGCATACAAGAGGAACCTGCCTCGAGGGTCATTTAGACCGATTCCCGTTTATCTCACAGCGAAAAGTCAAGAGGTGATTCGGAAACGGTTTGATTATCTGGAAGAGATGGAGGTGATCCGGGTCTGCGCCATCGAGCCAGGGCGCTGGTTTGGCGTCAATGAGTTTGAAGTCCTCCCCTTTGACACCTATCACGGTCCTTTTGCACAGGGGTCAGTGGGCTTTCTTGTGGCGGCCAGGGGCCTTTCCGGGGAGGCGGTGCGGATCGTGTACACTTCTGACTTTTCAGATATCCCCAACCCGTCCGCTGATCTCCTTGAGCCGGACTACTTGATTATTCAATCATTCTGGCTCAATGAGCCTGTCCACAACCGGCCCCATCACATGAGCTTCCAGAGGGCCATCCATTTTATTGAGCGCCTGAGGCCGAAAAAGGAGACCTTCCTCGTTCACATCGGGGATGCCGACAGGGTCGCGAACGACCCGGCCAACCGTCAGCTCAAAAAATACGAACCCAAAGACCCGATGAGGCCCCCATCCGGAGGCGATCCGTATCCGATCCCCCTCAATCAGGCCCAGTGGCAGGAGACCGTCAACCTTATCATCTCGGACCGACAGATCCCCTATCCGATCACCGTCGCCTATGACGACCTCTCCATCCAGATTTGAGGGATTGAGGTATCCAGTCTCCCTGTATATGGAAGCAGCAACCCACGCGTCGACCGGCGCGCAAGGTCCTGGCTGCGGCCTGACTCAGCGCCTGTCCAGATATCGTGACGAGGGAGGACGGGGGTAAAGGGGCGGATCCTATGCCGACAGCATGAAATCAACAACCCCGATACTCCCGCCAAAAGGGTGAACGGCTGCTGCCAGGGTTACAGTTTCAGATCATAGTACCCGCGGCACACGTCAAGCCGTCCCAGTTGGGCGCCGCCTTCCCATAACTGGATCATCTTGCAGTCGCGCCAGTATTTCTCTACGTCGTACTCCCGGACATATCCGAAGGATCCCATCAATTCCATGGCCTTGTTGGTGACCGAAACGGCCACTTCGCAGGCGTGTACCTTGGCGATGGTTCCTCGCGACAGCATGTAATGGGAGGTGGGGGCCCCGTACTTCTCCGGATGGTCGTACATCCAGGCGGCTGCGAGGTAGGCCCATCTTGCCGTCTCGATGCCGATGGCCATATCCGCCAACATACCCGCGGCAATGGAGTGCTGTCTGATGGGCCTGTCGGCCACAATCCGATCGCCCGTGTATTTGAGTACCGTGTCAAAAGCAGCCTGGGCCTGCCCTACAGCCATGCCGGCGCTGACGAGCCGACCGATGACGAAGTTGTTATGGAGCAGTTCGGCATCCACCCCAGGCCCTGCCGCACGCCATTCCTTGGGTACCCGTACGTTCTCCAGATACATGGAGTGGTTCTTCTCCGCGGCCATGCCTGCCTTATGTTCGTCCTTGCCAAAGGTGACGCCCTTGGTCTCCTTTGGCACATAGATGATGGCAACGCCCTCGTCTCCCAGGTTTGGGTCCGTGGTACAGACCACGGCATAGAGATCGGCCACTCCCTGACTGGAGGCCCACATCTTGTGACCGTTGATCACCCACTCATCCCCTTCAAGCGTGGCCTTTGTTCGCAGTTTCTTTGCATGAAGATTGACATTCTCAATGTCGCAGCCCCCGCCGCCGTGGGCTCCACCGGGCTCGGTCATGGAAAAGCACCCCATCCTCAGATCCTTTCCTGTGAACTCGGGCGCGAAACGATCCAGCACCGCCTGGTTGTTCGCCGCAATGGCGGGAATCCATGCCCAGGTGGTGACATTGCAGGCCGTGCAAATGCCGCTGTCCCCCCGACTCAGCTCTTCGTGCAATATGCATGCAGAAACGGCTGATTTGGCCCCCATCCCCCCATATTCCGGGGGAAATGGAGACTTCTGGATCCCCAGGTCGGTCAAGCCCTGAAGGATTCTGCGGACTATCACGTGGTCCTTATCATCGTCTATCTGCTGGCGTACAGGCATGATCTCCTTGTCCACGAAACTGCGGATCATATCCCTCATCATGAAATCTTCGTCTTTCAGAAAGACGTCCAGATACTCGTCAGGCATGTTGTTCCTCCTTTATTCTTTTGGTGTTGCTCCACATCCTTCAAGGTTTACGCCTCCAATCTTCCTTCTCGAAAGGCCCGTGTATAGGCCTGACACCAGGGGTCCTGATCCAGCAGGACCTGGGCGGCCTTCAATGCGCTCATCAGCCCCCTGTCCGAAGGATCCAGGATGGCCGCAGTGAGTCCGGCCTTCATGGCCAGTGTGAGAAAGGCCCTGTTCACCAGCGGGCGCCTTGGCAGCCCGAAGGAGATATTGGAGAGGCCGCTGATGATATGGACCCCGTCCAGTTCGCGACGGATTCCGTCAATGGCCTCAAGGGCCATCATCCCTGCACGGGTATTGGCGCTGACGGCCTGGGTCACGGGATCCAGAAAGATCCTGTCCCGAGGCACGCCCAGGTCCTCCAGGTCCGACACGAGCCGGACGGTATTCTCCACCGTCTGCCCTGCGGTTTTTGGAATCCCTCGATCGTCCATGCAGAGGGCCACGATATCGCACGCCCTCTTCTGAATAACCGGGGCCATTGCCTCCATGCGGGACCTTTCGCCGGTGGTAGAGTTGAGCATGGGCCGAAGCATGACCCTGTCCAGGACCCTGTTCATGCTGTCCGGGTTGGCGCTGTCGATACTTAGCCGGACCTTCGGGAATTCATTCTGGATCTCCTCGATCAGCCAGATCAGGTCATCCACTTCGGAATCCCGTCGGGACCCGGCGTTGACGTCGATCAGATCGGCGCCTCCGTCTACCTGCAGGCGCACCTCTCTCTGAATCGCGACCGCGTCCCGACCAGCCACAGCCTCGTTGATCGCGTGACGACTTGTATTGATCCGCTCCCCGACAATCAGCATTCATTCACTCCTAACCCAGACAGGCCGGAACCAAAAACAATCTCTCACAGAGGCACCCCAGTGAAACGAAAGAAAGGGATGGTTTCACGGGGCTGGCAGAGACACAAAGATTTTTTTGTTTTTTTGTGACAGGACCCTCCCTGCCCACGCCATAAACTCAACAAACCCAATGAACCCAACGAACGAATGAACCCAGATCCCTCTACTTATACACTCCGTATTCTCTGGTGAACGCAACCATGGCCTTCACATTTTCCGGCTTTGCTTCATCAAAAAACGCCCCGTTGCCCATGACATAGCCGCCCCCTTTGCCGGCGGTATCGATGAGCTTCTTGACACAATCGCGTATGTCATCGGGTGTGCCCAGTTTCAACAGGGAGGACGGGACGTTGCCGAGGAGGCAGATGGTGTCGCCCACCGTCTCCTTGGCCGCGGCCATATCCGTCTGATCGAACATCCACAGGGTCTTTCCTTTCGGCAGCTCGTTGAGGTACTTCAACCGTGTGTTGTAGCCCCCTTCGGCTGCGGGCAACGGGATGCAACCCCCCTCGATTAACCCCAGCATCACCTGTTTAAACGTAGGCCAATAGAATTCTTTATACTGCGCATCCGAGAGAAAACCGTCCGCGCCCTTGTGGAGCGGCATGAAGATAAACGGTTTTCCGGTCTGTTGCGCCGCGCCCAGGCCCAGACCGATCATGATCGGGGTCAGGGCCTCCAGGGCCTTGAGAAGCTTATCGGGTTGCCGATACATGTCGATCATGATCCCCCGGGTGCCCCTGAGGGTGTCGCCGAGGACGTCAAAGGGCGCCTTGCTGAACCCGCCGAAGATATTCGGGAATCCGAGGGTTGCCAGCTCCACGTCGACCCCGCCCACGGCCATTGCCCATTTCAGGGCCTCGGCCCCGGCCTCGAAGAGGGCCTTGTAGGCGTCTTGAACAGGGGGGAGGCCGAAGGGGATAAAATTAAAGGCAACCCCGTACATCTCGAGTATGCCGGTGAGGGGAGGAAGCATGTTCCAGGGCGCCAGCTTTCCGAATACGCGCGGCAGGTAGAAATTTCTGAAGTAAAAGGAGGGGTCGCTCAGCAAGAGATCATATTCCTCGGCCTTCATGTATTCCCCTTCGTTGCACTGGTAGCTGTGCTCAGGGGCCACCCCGTGACCCGGCCAGGAATAGAGCTTGTAGTCAAGGATCTCATAGAACCTTCCGGGGCCCGGCCCTGCAGCCCCCATGGGGAAGTCCGGCTCAAAGTCCAGGACGAATTTCTTATAGCCTGCGACGCATTTCTCATAGTCGTACATGGCCTCCTGAACCGTCATTCCGGCATACATGTAAGGGAACATGCTCGGGAACAGGGCGACCGGCACCCTGTCTGGAGGCCTTTTAAGCTGAATGGCGTCTTTTAATCGGTTGATGCGCGCCTTATAGGCGGCCTCTGCCTCCCGGCTCTGGAATTTAAGGTCATTCCCCTCGGGGTCTTTGGGCGCCAGCAACTTTTGAAACTGGGCCTCCTGCTTTTCCTCCGCGGACATCTCTTCCCATTTCTTTTCCATTGCCTTATCCTCCTATCCAGCGCTGGGCCAGTGCAACGGCCTCGATGGCGTCCTTTCCATAGGCATCAGCGCCCGTAAACCGTCTGACCCGTTCGTCAATCTGGCCGCCCCCGATCATGATCTTCACGTCGTCCCGCAGGCCTGCTTCCTGGATGGCGTCTACGGTCTGCTTCATGGAATCAAAGGCCAGGGTCAAAAATCCGCTCAGGCCGACCACCTTGCTGCCGGTCTCCCTGACGGCTTCCACAAATCTCTGAACCGGCACATCAATACCCAGATCCGTGACCTCGAATCCGCTCACATCCAGCATAAAGACCACCAGGTCCTTCCCGATGTCGTGGATATCGCCCTTCACGGTCCCCATGATGACCTTCCCCAGTCTGTTGGATTCGCCCTGTTTTTTGAGATGGGGCTCCAGGAGGGCGACGATGCGCCTGAGGATCTCTCCCGAAAAGACGAGATCCGGGATGAAATAATCTGAGTCCGCGAACCGCTCTCCCACAATAGCCATGCCTTCCTTGGCACTCGCCAACAGGTCCAACGGATCGCTTCCCTGTTCCAGGGCCTTTTCCACAAACGCCAAGGCCTCTGCCTCTTTCAAATCCGCTAACAGCCTTGCAAGTTCTTCAGACATAATGCTCCACTCCTTATTTTTTGCAATGGATATGGCGATTTCTTATTCCCAGACATATCGGGAAACCGGGGCCTCCGGGTCTGCCGTCCATTCCTGGGCCGAACCGTCATATATTTTCACGTTTTGATATCCCAGTACCTCATGTAGAACAAACCATGCTGCGGCCCCGTATCCCCCCACGCCACAGTAGACAATGATCTCCTTGGAAGGGTCATTTCCCATAACGCCGGCTGCCGTCTCCCTTATCTCCTCGGTACTTTTATAGACGCCCTCGTCCGTCCACATCCAGGGGACGGGCCAGCATGTGGCGCCCGGAATATGACCCGCTCTTTTGCAAAAAGGCTCTTTCACCACACCAAAATAGACGTCAGGGGTCCTTGCATCGACAAGGGTGCATTTTCCCATCTTCTCTTTCACGTCTTTCTTTGAGACAAACATGCCCTTGTTCATTTCGCCTGTGTACATTACAGGCTTAGGCTTGGACGGGGCGTCCGAGGTCGGTCTCTTTTCTTTGACCCACTTGTCATACCCGCCGCTCAGCACGGAAGAATTCCGCACCCCTGCATATATCAGCATATCCGCAACCCTGACCGTATCGGCGAGGGGATAAGGGTGGTCCGCCCGGTTCACGACAACAACCTTTGAGTCTGCGCCGATCCCAGCAGATCCCAGTGTCTGGCACAGCGCTGCATCTTCCGGCACCTCAAGGAGAAGGCCCTCTCTCTCAACGACCCAGGAGGGCGTGGGAACATGCACGGCATTGGGGATATGGCCTGCTGAGTACTCTTTGTCGCTTCGAATATCGACGATAACCAGTGCCGCATCGTTCATGTGTTGCGCCAACCAATCCGTGGTTACAATGGGGGGAGTTGATCTCATAGTGGCATTAGATCCTTTCTGCCCGGGCGGGGCAGCAAATGGCGTAACCAGGCCAATGGCCAAGGTCAATAAGAACGAGCCCACGCCGGCACAGCAAGCCGGAAACATGACGGATTTCCTTTTCATTTTTAGCTACCTCCTTTAAGCGTTCGCTGTCAGTTGACGAAAATACCATGCGCCTCTATGGTCAGAGCCCCAGATAGGCCTTTCGGATGAGTTCTTCCGAAAGGAGTTGTTCACTCTTCCCTGCCAGGATGATGCGTCCGTTTTCGATCACATATGCCCGATCCGCAATCTCCAGGGTATGCCGAACATTCTGTTCCACCAGAAAGATGGCGATGCCCTGGTCCCGAAGCCCCTCTATGATGTGGAAGATCTCATCCACCATGACCGGCGCAAGGCCGGATGACGGCTCGTCGATCATGCACAGCCTGGGCTTGGACATCAGGCCGCGACCCAGGGCGACCATCTGCTGTTCGCCGCCGCTCAATGTCCCGGCCAATTGGCCCTCCCTTGCCTTCAAAACGGGGAGAAGCCGATAGATCTCTTCCAGACTTTCTCCCTTCTGTTTCCAGGCCCGCTGAAGATACGCCCCCATCTCCAGGTTCTCACGGACCGACATGTCCGGGAACAGCCTCCTCCCCTCGGGTATATGAGAGATGCCCGCTTCCACAACCGCGTAGGAAGGCCGTCCATCGATTCTCTTCTCCAAGAACACCACGCGACCGGAGGCCGGGCGCAGCAGGCCGGATAGGGTCTTTAACAGGGTGGTCTTCCCAGCGCCGTTGGACCCGACCAGGGCCACGATTTCCGATGCCTCAACGCTTAAAGAGAGATCATACAGGGCCTGGGCCTTGCCGTAGAAGGTGTTGATGTTATGAATCTGAAGCATCGGCCCGTTCTCCGAAATAGACCTCAATCACGGTTCTGTTGGTGGAAACCTCCTGAGGCGTCCCTTCCGCAATCTTGGCCCCGTGATGGAGCACCATAATGCGGCCGCACACGCTCATAATGGCCTTCATCACATGTTCGATCATGACCACCGTAATCCCTTTGTCCTGGATCATCTTGACCAAACCCATGGCCCGGTTGACCTCTGTGGGGTTCAGCCCCTCCATCATTTCATCCAGGAGCAGCAGTTCCGGACGGGTCGCCAGTGCCCGGGCCACTTCAAGCCGCTTCTGGTTGGCCAGGGTCAGGTCTCTGGCCGGGATAGCAGCGGCCTCGGCCAAGCCCACAAATTCCAGTGCCGACGCGGCCGCCTCTGCGGCATCGGCCGAGGCGATGCGTCCCTCCCCCCCAAAAAAGGCGCCCAACAAGACATTATCAAGGACCGACATATTCCCGAAGATCTTTACCGTCTGGAAGGTCCTGGCCAGGCCCATCCTGCAGATCTGATACGGTTTCAGGTCTGTAATCTCCTTGCCCCTGAATGTGATGCTTCCGGATCGGGGCGAAAGGGCCGCGGAAATCAGATTGAAGAGAGTGGTCTTTCCGGCGCCGTTGGGACCGATCAGACCCAGGACCTCGCCCTGTTCCACCTGGAAGTCCACATCGGATACAGCGGCCAACCCCCCGAAATACCGGGTCACGCCCCTTCCCTCAAGTATCGGCATGTTTTCTCCCCGAAATTCCTTTCCACAGCCGCTGGATCAGCCCTACGAGACCGTCCGGCATATACAGGATGGCCACCACCATGATGATCCCGAAGATGAGCATGTAGTAGTAGGGAAAGCGGGTGATGAGGAATTCCTCCAAGTAGGTAAAGATCGCCGCGCCGATGATAGGGCCGTAGAGCGGTCGAATGCCGCCGAAGATGGCCATGAGGACAGGCATGAAGGAGATCAGCGGATTGAAGGCGATTCTCGGGTCGATATAGGTCCATCGTGTCGCCATGGCTGCCCCGGCCGCCCCCATGAAGAGTGCACTGACCGCAAAAATGATGATTTTCAAGACGGTCACGTGAACCCCGGCATGGGCCGCGGCCTCCTCGTTTTCCCCGATGCTAAAAAGGGCCAGTCCATATCTCGAACGCCTGATAATGAAAACGGTCAGGACCAGTATGACCAAAATGATGAGCATGGCGTAAAAAACCGTGGCGTTTCCCGCCGGGGGCACCACCCTTCCGGTGGTACCGCATATCGTGACCTCCCACCAGAGGATAAAGTGGAGGAGGAGTTCAACGAGCCCGAACGTGAACATCACAAAATAGATGCCTTTCAGCCTCAGGGTCAACGCGCCCACGAGGAGGGCGAGACAGAAACTGGCCAGGGCCCCGACGACGATCACCAACGGCAGCGGGAGCGCCTTCCCCAGTATGGCCGACGTATAGATGCCGGCCCCGAAAAAGGCGGCAGAGGCCAGGGAGATGTAACCGGTCGGTCCGGAAAACAGGGCCCAGCTCACCGCAATGGTCATATACATGAGGATGCTGGTGAGGAGGATGACCGTATATACCGGTGCGTAGAGCGGTGCGCAGGCCGCCAGGACCAGGATGAGCAACACCAAGCCGAAGGTGAACATTCTTTTAGAGGTTGTTTTCTTCATCCCCAGTTCTCTATTTTCCCAAGATGCCCGTTGGTTTTATAAGGAGCAGAAGCATGAAGATGACATAGTAGGCCACCAGCGACAGGCCCGGCTCGATATGGGTGACGATGCTCCCTACGAGGCCCAGAACAAGCCCGCCGACAAAGCTTCCGGGGATGCTCCCCAACCCCCCCAGGACGATGACAATGAGGGCGATCATGGTGTATTCAAGGCCCATGGTCGGCTGTATCTTGTAGGAGATGCTGATCAAGGCCCCGCCCAGACCGGCCATGAGCGCCCCGAAACCAAAACAGAGGGCCAGCACCTGGTTGATCCTGACCCCCATGAGACCCGCCGTATCCGGGTCCTGGGCCGCGGCCCGAATGGCCTTTCCCAACCGGGTATTGGCCAGGAAGAGATAAAAAACCAGGCAGATCGCCAGGGCGAATCCAAGGGTGACGAGCCTGTTGGCTGCAAACCGGGCGCCCCACAAATCGACGGGGAAGGCCAGATACGTGTACCCCTTGATGTCGGCCCCCCAGATCAGAATGGCGACATTCTGAATGATGAAGAGGAGACCGAAACAGGCCAGCATGGAGTTCCCCTCAAAGGCCCCGGGCGTGGGAGACGACATCCTCAGCCGGGTGAACAGGGTCCGGTAGAGGATAAAACCGACCGCAAAGACCAGAGGACCGCAAATGGCAAAGCAGATGAGGGGGTTGATCCCAAAGCGGGTGTACAATGAATAGGTGATGAAGGCCCCGAGCATGATAAATTCGCCATGGGCGATATTCAGCACGCGGGCGACACCGTACTGCAGGCTGAGCCCCACAGCCGTCACGGCATAGATGCCGCCCAGCAACAGACCGGAAATCACCACGTCCAGGATGGTAACCATCATGTAACTGCCCATGACAACCGGGGTTGTCGCCCCGGGGATGAAAATCCTTTTGTGTGAGCGGCGTCCTCGCCGCGAAGGTCAAGGCTGCAAGCCTCTCTCACAGGAAAGGGAAGCCGTTCCCCCTATTCGTGTTGATTGGCGTTCATTCGCGGTTCAAGTGCTTTTTTGTGGTAAAATAAATTCCTGTGCTTATGAACCGACTGTCGAAGGTCCTGTCCACGAGGCCCGAAAGACCCCTTCCCTGAAAGGGGGAGGCCCCTCTCGGGAAGAGATTCGGTTGACCCCTGCACAGGCTTACTTCTTGGGCCAGGGGGGCTTTGGGTATTCCGGCGGCGCCGTGCGTTTCGGTCCGGGGTCGATCACCTCGAACACGCCTTTCTGCCACTGGCCGATCTCGCCAGGATGGTTGACAAAATACCGGTCCTTATCATACCAGAACGGTCCCAGGGCCGTATTGAACTTCTCTTTGGCCATGATGTCCCGGATCTTTTTCTGGTTCAGGGTCCCGGCCTTCTCGATGGCCTGCTGGAAATGCTGGAGCGATGACCAGTAATACAACCCGCCCCAGTAGTCAGGTTCTTCTTTAAAGCGGGCTACGAATTTATCTACCAGTTCTTTGGCGCCGGGAGAGGTCTTGGCATTCCAGGCCCCGCCGCCCATGACGCCCTCCACGCCCTGTGCCCCGAAGGTACCTCTATACAGCTTGGGAGAAAAGGGGAGAACAGAGATGAAGAAGGCGTTGAAATCGATGCCCAGCTCCATGGCCTGGCCGGTAAGGAGCATGCCGCCATCCGGATAGGCGGCGGCCACAAAGGCATCCACATTGAGGGACTTGGCCTCTTTCAACATGGGGGAGAGGTCCTTGATCCCCGGGGGAAAGGACTTGTTCATCTTGACGTCGATCCCCTTCTTCTTGAAATACGGGACCATGGCATTGCCATACTCGATGCCGTGAAGGTCTCCCCGTGAGATCACGGCCACCGATTTGACGCCCACCCCCTTGAAGATATCGGCAAGGGCTGGGGCCTGGGTTTCGGAGAAATTCAAGACCTGGAAAAAGTAGGGGAGGCTCAGTTCCTTGAGCTTTAATGCGCCGCCGGGACCCCCGATCAAGATATACCCGTATTTGTTGGCGATGGGCGCAGCGGCAAAGAGCCAGGCCGTTCCCCACGGGGGAAAGACAAAGTCCACCTTGTCCTCTAAAATGAGCTTTTCCAGAAGGTTCGTCATGGTGCCGATATCGCTCTTGTCGTCGTATCGGATAAGTTCCACCGGGAGTTTTTTGCCGTACTCCTTGACGTAGATGCCGCCGTTCTTATTGACCTCCTCCACCCACAATTCGTAGATGGGTCCGCCTGCTATGGCCACGGCCCCTGCCAATGGCCCTGAGAGAGAAATCGCCTGGCCGATTCGAATCTTATCCTTGACTGCCGCCTCTTTGGCCCCAACAGGGCCTGCCAGGAACAACAATGCCACTGTAATTACGAAGATCCAAATCCATCCTTTGTTTTTCATTTTTTCCCCCTTTCGAGACTTTCCAAGATCATTTCAAGAGTTGTTCTCGAGACATCTCCCATCACCTCTAAGCTGCCCTGGAAAAACGCCCTTTCCACACATCCCCGCTGCCTTTTCTATTCGGTTTTGCACCTCCTTCCTCCACCATTAAGGGTTCACAGGTCCAGGTTGTGGCATCGCGCACCTCCATGTTATCATTAAGGTTTATTCGGCGCATGCCTGGGCAGCCTCATGGATCAACTATTCCTCACTCTAAAGAGATTGTTCCCTATGGGCTGATTCCAACCGACCCTTCGAATTGGCTATCTCATCCCCGTTAGAACGGCAGCAGCCGCTTGGTCTTCTGGATCGTGAGCCACTTTACCTCAGTCATCTCTTCTACCGAGTACCGTCCCCCCTCTCGTCCGATTCCACTTCCTTTACACCCGCCAAAGGGACAGCACGCATCCGCATCAATGGTGCCGTCATTCACGTGGACCATGCCCGCCTGAAGGCCTTCCCCAAGAAAAAGCGCCTTTTCCAAGTCCTTGGTGATCACGCCGGCGGACAGTCCGTAAGTGGTATCATTTGCCACTGCGAGGGCCTCCTTTTCGTCTTTGACCGAAATGATCGAGGCCACAGGCCCAAAGGTCTCCTCGTAATAGATTTTCATGGCAGGAGTAATATTAGCCAGTAATGTGGGCTTATACAGCCTCCCTTCGTAGGTGCCGCCGGTAAGGAGCGTTGCCCCTTTGCCGACAGCATCTTTTACATGGTCGTCAATCTTTTTGACCTGATTATCACTGATAACCGGACCAATGAACGTGGTGGGAAGACTGGGGTCGCCCACAGGGAGATGAGCAACCAAACCGGCCAGTGCTTCAGTAAACGCCTCCACAATCGGTTTTTCCACGATAATCCTGTCTGCGGACATGCATATCTCGCCCTGGTGCAGATACGCGCTGAAGGCGGTGGATTTCACGGCGTATTCAATATCCGCATCAGCAAGCACGATGATGGGATTTTTTCCGCCGAGTTCCAGGGTGTAAGGCTTCAATTTGGCGGCAGCCCGTTGCGCCACATGCCGTCCGGTCACTGTCTCGCCGGTAATGGCGACAAATGAACAGCGATCATCATCAATGAGGGCATCGCCGAGGACGCTCCCCGGACCGGTTACAACATTAAGCACCCCCGCTGGAAGGCCGGCCCGCTCAAAAAGCTCACCGATCTTAAGCCCGATCACCGGAGATTCACTGGCCGGCTTCAGGACAACCGTATTGCCCGTGGCTATGGCGTATGCCACTTTGTAGATGGAGAGGACGAGAGGAAAATTCCACGGAGAAATAGCAACTACTGTCCCCCTCGGTCTTCGCACCGTCATAGAAAGCTTCGTAGGATCATTATGAAAGGTCTCGCCGAGAATACGCTTTCCGTCAGCGGCGGCCGTCTCGATGAGATCAACCGTTTGGGATATCTCAAACATGACCTTCCCTACGGTGCCGCCCCCTTCGTGGATCAATACGTCTGCAAATTCCTGTCTACTCGTTTCCAGGAGCTGTGCCGCCTTGTTCAGAATCTGGGCCCGAGCTATGGCAGGTGTGGCGGCCCATTCCCTGCGGGCCGCAAAGGCGGCAGCCATTGCGCGATCTGCATCCTGGGCATCTCCCTTTGCCACCTTTGCATAAAGTTCCCCGGTGTAGGGGTTTATGTCATCGAAAATCGACCCTGACGTGGCATCCACCCACTGGCCCCCAATCAACATTTGATATATTTTCATATAGCCTCCTTTCTTTTATTGGGCAGTTGCTTTCTCTCGCTTGGTTAGTCCTTCAATCCCTGAAATGTCTCTTTCATATGGCCCACATAGGGCATCGGTTATCCCTTTGAGCATCCGATCTATCATCTCACAGTTTTAGAACAGGCTTGATCACAAGACCCTTTTCCATATCCTCCACGGCCCGGTTGATCTCGTCAAAGGGATAGAAGGTGATCATGCGGTCAAAGGGGAACCGGCCCTGTCGGTAGAGTTCGATGAGTTTAGGGATAAAGAGATCGGGGATGGCATCCCCTTCAATGATCCCTCGAACCGCGCGTCCGTTCATGATCAGGTCCATATTGAGGGTGACCTCAGTGCCGGGGGCCACGACCCCCACCAGGCCGCACACCCCGAGGAGGGGGAGGACATCCACGGCCTGCCGGAATACCGCCGGGTTCCCCACACATTCCAGGCTGAAATTAGGGCCTCCGCCCGTGATCTCCTTGACCGCTTCAACAGGGTCCATTTCCCTGGCGTTGACCGTGTGGGTGGCGCCCAACTGCCTGGCCATGGTGAGTCGGTCAGGATGGATATCCACGGCAACAATCGTAGTACAGCCACAGACCACCGCCGCCATGATGGCGCTCATCCCCACCGTACCGGTGCCAAATACGGCAATGGATGTGCCGGCGCTGGCCTTGAGGGAGTTGATGACCGCACCTGCCCCGGTCATGATACCGCAGCCCATGGGTCCCAGGATCTCAAGGGGGACATCAGTGGGCACCTTGACCACATTCCTTTCCTCGGCCAGCGCATAATCGGCGAAAGCAGACTGTCCAAAAAAATTGCCATGAATGACCTGATCTCCCTTTTTCAGGGTCGTTGTCCCGTCCGGCCGGGCCCCGCTGAAGTTGAGCCGCAAAAAATTCTCGCAATAGGGATCATTACCCGACTTGCATGAGGGACATGCCCCGCAGCACATCCAGCTCAAGGTCACATGATCCCCGGGCACGACCTTGATTACCCGGGCACCCACTTTTTCGACCACACCCGCCCCCTCATGCCCAAAGACACTGGGCAGCGGGATCGGCAGATGCTGGTCCCTCCCGGCAAGATCCGTATGGCAAATGCCGGAACCGACCAGGCGGACCAGGATCTCATTGTCACGGGGTTCACTGAGTTCCAGCTCTTCGAGGGTAAACTTGCCTGATGGTTCAAAAATGACTGCTCCTTTGATTTTCATCATGCCCTCCTATCAGTTTGATTGGTTTCTACAACTGATCTAAAAACCTCATGAAATATGAAAGGGATTCGCAGTGGGCCGTTATAGCTAACGCCCTAACAATAATTGACTTTTCCCGTGACAAGGCACCTAAATTAACAACCCATGGATCGCGAGAAAATCAATAAACGCCTTCTGCATTAAGTGTGTAATTAGCAAGTTGGATGGGGTTTGTCTATTATACGAAAGTATACTTTTTGTTGACGCCGATCATCCTTGGAACTGGCTGAAGAAGGATGCCGCACCCGATGGGCACCTATTTTTCACATGGAGGAATGAGATGAGATGAGATGCGGGTATCGGGTCAAAATTCTGTTGATCAGGGTTGTCCTGTTGTTGACGCCAACTTTGTCATATATGTTTTGAAGATGCTTTTTGACGGTGACTTCGCTGACAAATAGCTGTCCGGCAATTTGCACATTCTTGAGCCCCAAAAAAAGGAGGTCGACCACATCGATTTCTCTTCTGCTCAGACGAAATGTATCCCTAAGGTACTGTGGATTAATATTCGTGGGCGCTGACTCCTCTTCAATCGAGACCATAAACAGCCGTGAGCCTTCCCAGTCCGATTCCTGATCAAGGACTTTTGATACGACCGAAAAACGGGTGTTATCAGGCCCTTTCACAACGCTTCGCCTTGGAACGATCATCCCCCCGTTGGGACAGCGCTCGAGACTGTCTCTCATTTCCCGGCAGTCTTTCAAGAATCGGGAAGCGATCGGCTCGTCGTGGTTGACAGCCACCCCCGAGGATTTCATTGCGCCAAAAATCTCGTCCGCTTTAGGATTCCTGTAGATAATTTGAAGGGTTTCATCCAACAGAACCATCCCGACCGACGATTGCTTTTCAATATAATCGAGGATGTTTCCTTTCAGTTTTATCCTTTTTCGAAGATCGTTATGGGCCAGGGCATGTGCCAAATAGGGAGAAATGATTTTCGCTATCCGGATTTCCTTTCTGGTAAAGCGGTTGAATTCACGGGGCCGGGTCAATACAATTTTGCCGTAGAGTTCCTTTTCGGCAACCAGATTGACAATGAGCTTATGATGTATCTTCTGGGGTTTGAGAAAGTCATTATAGTACTCTGTGGGCTGGAACGAATCGTAACTAAAGGTTTCTTCCAGCTGATTCAGCCCGTTTCCGGCATCCAACCCATGGGTCAGATGCAGGGGATCGAATTGATGAAAATACGTCTTGTAGTAATTACAGTACGCCTTATCCAAGTTTTTGATAATGATATAGGTGAATAGCCCCTTCCCGTCCGGCAGGAAAAAAATCGCCCCTTCAGCAGGAATGGTGTGAAACAGGACATCCAAAGCCTTCTGCCTTACCAGTTTGCAATCCAGAGATTCACTGGCTGCGCTGATCACTTCCAGCACATTGGTCAATATGGGATGAGGCAGGTTATCCATCATTATGTTTGCCCTGGTCCGGCGGAGCAACGCCGAAGAGACTGTGAACGGCCGACGGCGTACGGATATGACCCGTGACAAAAAGTGAATGCCAATCCTTATCCGTTAATGGACAGGCATTCCGCATACGGCAGGGCAACGATGCCTTGCTGCTAAATTTAGAATAATTTCTCCTTGTTAGAATCTGATTATATGTGGCTTGCCTTTGGGTGTCAAGCCAAAACCAAGCTTTGCGCCTGTGCGGCGACATGCTCATCGGGCGATTCACGATCCGGCATGAAACCTTTTTCTGAGCTCTCTTTTCAAGATCTTACCCTGGGGGCTCTTTGGGAGTTCGGCCACGAATTCAACGGACTTGGGGGTCTTGAATGAGGCCATCTGTCCTCTGCAAAAATCGATGATCTCCTCTTCAACTGCAGCGACGCCGACTTTCAAGACCACCACCGCGTGGACCCGTTCCACCCAGTAGGAATCGGGAACGCCGATCACGGCCGCCTCGGCCACGGCCGGGTGCCGGTACAGGACCCCTTCCACCTCCTTGGGATAGACGTTTTCCCCGCCCGTGACGATCATGTCGTTTTTTCTGTCCGCGATATAGACAAATCCCTTTTCGTCGTAATATCCCAGATCGCCGGTCCGCAGCCATCCATCCTTCACGGCCTCCTCTGTATCTTCGGGCTTGCCCCAATAGGACGACATAATCCGCTCGCTCTGAACAATGATCTCGCCGATCTGGCCGGGCAAGAGGTCATTGTCCTCGTCGTCCACGATCCTCATGTGGACCCCGATGCAGGGTTGACCGCAGGATTCAAGCACCCGCATGCCCTCTTCCGATGCCAGGGCGGCACGGTGGGCGGCCTTGCTAAGGACGGTCGTATGGGGCCCGGACTCTGTCTGGCCGTACCCCTGAAAAAAGAGAGGCCCGAAGGCCGACAGACCTCTCTTCAACACCTCGACGGGCATGGGCGATGCCGCGTACCAGATCCGCTTCAGAGAGCGTAGATCATATTGCTCAATGTCCGGGAGATTCAGCAGGGATATGAGCTGGGTCGGAACAATGTGGAGGTCGGTGATCTGCTCGGCGGAAACGGTCTTTAACGTCTCTGCCGGATCGAAGGAGGCACGGGCCATGATCACATTACATCCGCCCGTCAGGAAAAAGGGCCATATATGGCTGTCCCCGCCGATGTGAAACATAGGGAGGACCACCAGGTGACGATCGCCGGATTGCAACCCCAGATCCAGTGCCTTGATCTGTGTATTCTGCATCTTTTGTGTATGGGTGTATACGGCGCCACGCGGGGTCCCGGTGGTGCCGCTGGTATAGAAAATAACCAGGGGGTCGTTTTTTTCCACCGCCACATCGGGTTCCTCTACGGGGTGGCGCGCCAGGAGGTCCCTGTAGGCGACAGCGTTTCCCTTGGGTTTGCCGAAATCGATGAAGGATTGCGTCTTTATTGATCTTTTCCGGATCTCTTCCACGCTTTCTTGGAACTCGGGGGCGAAAAAGAGGGCCGTCGCCTGTGCGTCATCGATGAGATGCTGCAGTTCCTCCGGCTTCAGGCGGGGGCTGAAATGGGCAAGGATAAATCCTCCCTTCATGGCCGCCCCGAAGACCTCCGGATATTCGAGTCGGTTCCATGAAAGGATCCCGATAACCTCCCCTTTTTGAATCCCGAGGGCCTGAAGCCCATGGACAAGGGCATTCACCCTCTTGTTGAAGTGCTCGAAGGTAATCCTCTCGGAGCCCCATACAAAGGCCTCGCTCTCGGGGTAGAGGACGGCGTTTCTATAGATGAGATCAGCAAATGTCCCCAGCGGATAACGGCTCAATTCCTTGAGTATCAGTCTTTTATCCACGATCCTTTCCTTCAGAGGGCCAGCCGTAGACCAGGCCGGGGTTAAGGATGCGTCAGGGCGTGGTGAAGCCTTCAGTGGCGGCAGCGGTCGGCAGCCATTCCCGGTTTTTTTGGATTTCAATCTAATGGTCTAACATTTACACGGTAAAATATATGAAATATTCTGTCAAGAAAAACTTAGAGGGAAATTTACGTTGCACCATTTTATCAAACAGGATATATAGACAAGCGCCTAACCGCTGCGTTCAACGCCTTGCAACTGCATGGAAAGGGCAGGACAAGAGCGGCTTGATCATCCCGAAATAAACAACCATTTTAACTGGTTAAAACCAGTACGCCTCCCCTTTAAATTCAAGTTGAAGTTGAGCCGGACTTTCATTATCATGGAGGCAAAGGAGATACCGATGCGTAATTTTAAACCCGTCAAGCAGCCAAGAATCTCGGATGTGATTTTTCAGCAGCTCAAGAATGCAATCCTGGCCAACGAGTTCAAGGCCGGAGACAAGCTGTCATCGGAAAGGGACCTGTCAGAGCAGTTTCAGGTAAGCCGCGTTGCCGTGAGGGAGGCCATTCGCGCCCTTGAAAATGCAGGGTTTGTGGCGATCCGACAGGGACTGAACGGCGGCGCCTATGTGACCGATTTAACCTTTGAACATCTGGCCAATGCCTGCCTGGATCTCTTCCTGTCCAACAAGATATCCATTCATGAGCTGCACCATGTCCGCATTCTCATTGAACCGGAGGTGGCGCGACTGGCCACCCTCCACACCAATCCCGAATGGAACGAACGTCTCCTGATGGCCTATAAGGGAGAGCACCCCCCCGGCGCCTCTCTGAGCGAAGATATCGCCTCGGCAACCCGGGTCCATTTCATCCTGGCCGAGATCTGCGGGAATCGGTTCCTGGAGGCCCTTGTCAATTCGCTGCTCAAATTGAGCAGAAAGATCATCGAGGAGATCCGGCCGAATCCCCCCAGTTCCATCCATCCGCCCGGCCTGCATGGACCCATTGTTGACGCTGTGCTGGCCGGCGACGCGGATGCGGCCGCAGAGGCCATGAAAACGCATGCCAAGATCTTCTACGACAATCTGGTAAGGGTGGAAAAGGACTATCGTGAGCACGGGTCCGCGAGCTATCGGCTGAAAGACGAGGCCCGACTTCAGGGTGGTGAGAGATTATAAATGAGGGATTTCCATAACGACCTGCCGCACACTGCTATAAGCCATCAGCAATAAATCTTATTCATACGGAGCACCCGATGAAATACCCCCTACCACCAAGCTCCTGACAGGAGTCGTCTTGTCCTGTTGGGAACGAAATCTTGATTGACGTCCGTATGGATCCCGGTCATCTTGGCATCGGCATAGGTCTTACTATAGAAGGTTAAGCAGGTTAGAAAGCGCCTTGAACGTATTGAAAGTGAGTTGGGTGACATTCCATAAAAATATTACACTTACGGCTTAATTCGGAACAGTGAATCCTGCATCACGCTCCGGCTTGCAGAGCGCAGGATTGTCGTGTTCCCGTAAGGGTATGAAGGATGCTTGGCTCATTTTATGGTTCTTGACTCGACGCCTGCCGTGTAGTTATGATCGGCCCTGTGCAGGTTCGCTTTCATTGGGGTTTCAGGTCCATGTGATGCGGCGCTATTAGGAAATAAATGGCTGGGCCGACAGGAGATAAAGCATGTTGCTTGACATGAAAACCATCATCTTTAGCTATGTGCTCACTGATATCGTCTGCGTCCTGGTCATCCTGGCGCTCTGGCGTCAGAGCCGAAACCGGTTTGCAGGGGTCGGTCTTCTTGCCGTTGATTTTGGCTTTCAAACCGTAGCCCTGCTTCTGATTATCCTGCGCGGCCGGATCCCGGACGTGATGTCCATGGTCCTCTCCAACACACTGGTGATTGCCGGGGCGATCCTGGGCTACATGGGTCAGGCGCGTTTTGTTGAAAAAAGGACGTCTCAGGTTCACAATTATATTCTGCTGGCGGCCTTTGCCTCTGTTCAGGCCTATTTTTGCCTGCTTGAACCCAACCTGGCAGTACGGAATATCAATATATCAGCGGCATTGCTCATCATCTGTTTTCAGTCCATGTGGCTTCTGTTGTTCCGGGTTGGCCCTGGAATGCGTCGGCTGACCGTTGGTGTGGGCATGGTTAATGGGGGATACTGCTTGGTGAGCATGGTCCGGATTGCCGAATTTTTCATCGGATCGCACCCGAGAATCGACTTTTTCCAGGCAGGAGCATTTGATTCGCTTATACTTGTCGCATACCAGATCCTGTTCCTTCTCTTGACCTATACGCTGATCCTGATGGTCAACAAGCGACTTCTTGTGGAGATCACGACCGAGGAAGAGAAATTCAAGAAGGCGTTTCATTCCTCTCCTTATGCCGTCACACTGACGCGGCTTTCGGATGGGCAGATCATGGAGGTCAATGAGGGTTTTGTAACCATTACAGGCTACCCGATTACTGAGGTCTTGGGACAGACAACGGTCGGTTTGCATATGTGGGACAGGCAGGAGGACCGTGTGGCCGTAGTCCAAGAGCTGTCAGAGACCGGCAGGGTGTACGGAAGGGAATTTTCGTTTCGAAAGAAGTCCGGGGAGATTGTCGTCGGGCTTTTCTCGGCTGAGATCATTCGGATCAATCATGAGCCATTCGTTCTTGCGAGCATCAGCGACATGACGGAGCAAAAAAGAAATGAGGCGGAGTTGCTGGAGATCAATCGCAATCTTCAAGAGGCAACGGCCCGGGCCAAGGCCCTGGCCTCAGAGGCCGATATGGCCAACGCGGCGAAGGGGCAGTTTCTGGCCAATATGAGCCACGAGATCCGGACCCCAATGAACGGTGTCATCGGCATGACCAGCCTGCTGCTGGACACCCCCCTCACCGAGGAGCAGCGGCGTTATGGAGAGGCCATTCGGGCATCCGGAGAATCGCTTCTTGCCATCATCAATGATATCCTCGATTTTTCCAAGATCGAGGCCGGGAAACTGGAAATGGAGGTCCTTGATTTTGATTTGCACAACCTGCTGGAGGATTTTGCGGAAGGCATGGCCCTGCGTGCCCACGGCAGGGGACTGGAGCTCCTCCTGAGCATTGATCCAGAGGTCCCTGCGCGCCTTCGGGGGGATCCGGGCCGGCTGCGCCAGGTCCTCACCAACCTGGCAGCCAATGCCGTCAAATTCACCCAGAATGGGGAGGTGGCCATTGGGGCCATGCTTGAATCCGAAACCAAAGACGAGGCCGTAGTCCGTTTTGTGGTGCGGGACACGGGCATCGGCATCCCCCGGGACAAGCTCGGCCGACTCTTCGACAAGTTCTATCAGGTGGATGCATCCACCACGCGACAATTTGGGGGTACAGGATTGGGGCTGGCCATTTCGAGGGAACTGGCCGAGTTGATGGGCGGCGAGGTTGGCGTCGAGAGCCGGGAGGGGGCAGGTTCCGAGTTCTGGTTTACGGCGAGACTGGAGAAGGAGACGGATGGCGCCCCTGCCGAGCCCCATTTTCCCGCCGGTCTCCACGGGGTAAAAGCGCTCATTGTGGATGACAACGCCGCCAGTCGGGACATCCTGGCCAGGAAAATGGCCTCCTGGGACATGCGGCCGGGCCTTGCGCCGGACGGTCTATCAGCCCTCGATGCGCTCTATCGGGCACTGGATGAAAGAGACCCTTTCCGGATCATCCTCATCGACATGCAGATGCCGGGGATGAACGGCGAGGCACTGGGCAAGGCCATCCGCGAGGATGAGCGGATGAAAGATATCCGGATGGTTCTGCTGACATCACTGGGAGTGAGAGGCGATTCCCGCCGATTCGAGGAGATGGGCTTTTCCGCGTACCTGACGAAGCCCTTAAGGGAGCAGGTGCTGCGAAATGTCCTTTTTGCGGTGCTGTCCCACATGCCTGTTTCCCACGCGGAAACAAGTGAAGGCGGGCCTCCGATTGCGGGGCGCTTCGTAACGCTCCATTCGGCCCGGGGTCGGTTTGCCCCATTTGCAGGGAGTAGGGCGCGGATCCTGCTGGCCGAAGACAATATGACCAATCAGCAGGTGGCCCTGGCCATTCTCGGGAAGCTGGGCCTGCAAGCCGACGCCGTAGGGGACGGCGCAGAGGTCCTCAGGGCGCTCCAGACCACCCCCTACGATCTGGTCTTGATGGATGTGCAGATGCCCGTCATGGACGGTCTGGAAACAACCCGGCGGATACGCGCCTTAGAGTTCAAAGGCCAAAGTTCAAAGCTCAAAGCAGGAGAAGGATCTATCGGGCTTCCAGCTTCCAGCTTCCAGCCTTCAGCTCGATCGCAACCCATCCCCATTATCGCCATGACGGCCCATGCCATGCAGAAGGACCGGGAGGCGTGCCTGGCGGCCGGTATGGACGACTACCTGACCAAGCCGGTTTCCCCGCAGGCCCTGGCTGAGGCGCTGGAAAAGTGGCTTGGAACATCGGAAAAGCCCCAGACCTCGGATAACAGGGGCCTGGGGTCGGAGCGAGGCGATCCACAGGCGGGAGCAGGGTACCGCCAAGGGGTGGGGCCCGTGGTCTGGGATAAGGTCGGGTTTCTCGGCCGGCTCACGGGCGACCAGGAGCTGATGAGACAGATTACAGCCCTTTTTTTAGTGGACGCCCCGCAACAGATCCAGGCCTTGAAACGGCTGATAGAGGATGGGGATCGTTCAGGGGCCCGGCGACAGGCCCATAACATCAAGGGGTCGGCAGCCAATGTAGGGGGTGAATCCCTTCGTGCGGCGGCCCTGGAGATAGAGGCGGCGGTTGGTGAATGGGATCTGGAGGCGGCCTGGGAGGCGATGGCCGGGTTGGAGGCGGCCTTCGGGCGTTTGAAAGAGGCAATGCAGGAGGTTATTTCTGAGGGCGAGGCGTAAGGAGGGGAGGCAGGTTCAAATGATGTCATCCATTGAAAGCATCTCATTGATCGGCACCGGGGCCATGGGCTCTTTTTATGCCAGTAAGCTTTTCGATATGGATCAGAAGTGTATATCTCTCATCGCAGATGGGGAACGCTATGCGCGTCTCAAAGGGAAGGGGTTTTTCGTCAATAACAGGCATTATGATTTGCCGGTCATGAGACCGGAGGATGAGTCCCCCCCTTCGGATTTGGTCATCGTAGCCGTAAAACACCATCATTTGCCAAAGGCCATCAGCGACATAAGAAACAGGATTGGCGAGAACACCGTTCTATTGTCTGTGATGAATGGCATAGACAGTGAAGCGCAGCTCGGAGCTGCGTATGGGATGGAAAAGGTATTGTATGCCGTTGCAGTGGGTATTGACGCGCTCAGGGAAGGTAACCGCCTGACCTATACCACGCAGGGGAGGCTGTTTTTTGGCGAGGCAAAGAACCCTGTTGCCTCGCAGCGGGTCAAAGACGTGCAAGCCCTCTTTGATAGAGCCGCGATTGCCTATGAGACACCCGTCGACATGATCCGGGTCCTTTGGTGGAAGTTCATGATCAACGTTGGAATCAATCAGGCCTCGGCCGTCCTTCGCGCACCCTATTCCGCATTCCAGACATCACAGAAGGCCAAAGAACTCATGGAATCGGCCATGAGGGAGGTCATGGCTATTGCCAAGGAAGCGATGGTGGATTTGTCTGAAAAAGATATCGAAAACTGGTATTCGGTCTTGGCCGGTCTCTCCCCGAGGGGCAAGACCTCGATGCTCCAGGATGTGGAGGCGGGGAGGAAAACCGAGGTCGACATGTTGGCGGGCAAGGTGATCGAACTGGGAAAGATATATGGCATCCCAACGCCGGTAAATGAGAGGATTCTTAGATCGATAAAGCGGATAGAAGGCAAACCTTATCTGTAAGCCATAGGATCAGCTATCGAAACAAAGCGGGCAGGGGAAACTCCCTCAGCCGCTCCAGTTCCCTTTCGCACGTGAGGTCGTAATGAATAGGGGTGACGGTGATGTAATTCTGCTTCAGGGCCACGGAATCATTGCAGGGATTGCCGTTTTCAATGAACGTCTCCCCCGTGAGCCAGTAGTAGAGATTTCCCCTTGGGTCATTTCGTCGATCGAAGCGCTCCTCAAACCTGGAGGTCCCCTGCCTGGCCAGGACCACGCCCTGTATCTCTTCAGGCGGCACAGCGGGGATGTTCACGTTCAGCGCGGTCCCGTCGCTCAGGCCGCTCTCCATCATAAATCGGATAATCTCCTTGCTGAAGCGGGCGGCAAAGCGGAAGTCGGGGTCCTTCAGGGCCGCCATAGAAATGGCCGCAGACCGAATCCCCAAAAACGCCCCCTCGGTCGCCGCTGAGACCGTCCCCGAGTACAGGATGTTGACGCCTACATTGGCCCCCACATTGATCCCGGACAGGACCACATCCGGGGGGGCCTCCAGGAGTTCCTGCACCGCGATCTTGACGCAATCGGCCGGCGTGCCCTTGACCGCATGGCCGAAGAACAGGCCGTTTTTACGGACTGCCTGGACCCGGATGGGCGACGTGAGGGTAATGGCATGCCCTACCGCGCTCATCTCTGATTCAGGGGCCACAATGTGGACCTCATGGTCTGACCTTAAGGCATCATAGAGGGCGAAGAGCCCGGGTGCATGAATCCCGTCGTCATTGGTCAAAAGGATTTTCATGGGTTCGATCCGGTCTCCAAGGGAGGGTTGTGGGGTTGCATCCGCATAACATCTTGAGCCTTCAATCCGAAAAACTAATTCAGTTGCATTTTGAACGCTTTTTTTCTATTTTGATATATGTATTCTATTTTTCATCATTTGCCAAAGGAATAGAAACCTGACCGCGGAGAGTGTGATGCGAGAAATACCCGCCCAGGCCGTTGTGGATGCGGTCAGAGATGCATCCATACGGGCCAATATTGAGTTAGGCGACGACGTTGTGGAGGCCCTGAAGCGGGCTGTTGAGCTTGAAGAATCAGACGTGGGAAGAGACATCCTCGAAAAACTTCTGGAAAACGCCGCCATAGCCAGGGAGGAGCGGATTCCCATCTGCCAGGACACCGGCGTCGCAGTCCTCTTTGTTGAACTGGGCCAGGGGGCGATGGTGGCAGGCGATCTGTATCAGGCCCTCGAGGAGGGGATTCGGCAGGGGTATGAGGAGGGATTTCTCCGAAAATCGGTCTGCGACCCCTTTACCCGGAAAAATACCGGCGACAACACCCCGATCATCGTTCACCTGAATCTGGTCCCTGGGGACCGCCTCAGGATCTGGGTCGTCCCCAAGGGAGGGGGGAGCGAAAACATGAGCAGGCTGTTTATGCTCCCGCCTGCCGCCGGGTGGGCCGGGATTAAGGAAAAGGTCGTGCAGACTGTGGCCGAAGCTGGCCCCAACCCCTGCCCCCCCACGATTATTGGCGTGGGCATCGGGGGGAATTTCGAGCAGTCGGCGATCCTGGCCAAGAAGTCCCTTCTCCGCCTCCTTGGCACCCCGAACCCGGACCCAGGGTTGGCCCCCATGGAAGAGGAACTCCTCAGAGAGATCAACAGGACTGGGGTCGGCCCCCAGGGACTCGGCGGCAGGGTCACCTCCCTGGCCGTTCATATTCTGATGATGCCCTGTCACATCGCCAGCCTCCCATTGGCCGTCAATATCCAGTGTCACGCAAGCCGACATGTGGAGATCGTGCTTTGAACTGGATGCTGAATACTGGATGGTCGATGCTGGATGCTGGGAATTTCAGATTGGGAAGTGGATGGGTGGATGACTGGGTACGGAACCGCCGGGATGCTTTCAGCTCTGAACTCCTAAAGGCTCATGGAGAAGCTTATGGATGCCGAATATCATCTGACGACCCCGCTGTCTGACAGAGACGTCGAGCCCCTCAGGGCCGGGGACCGCGTCACCCTAACCGGGATCGTTTACACGGCCAGAGACGCAGCCCATCGACGGCTCATCGAGCTGATCGAGGCGGGAACAGAACTGCCTATCCCGATCGAGGGGCAGGTCATCTATTACGTGGGCCCGTCCCCGGCCCCGCCAGGCCGGGTCATCGGGGCCGCCGGGCCTACCACCAGCTACCGCATGGACCCGTTTGCCCCCAGACTCCTTGAGATGGGCCTCAAGGCCATGATCGGCAAGGGGAAACGTTCGAAAGAGGTCATCGAGGCGATGGTGAGGCACAAGGCCGTTTACCTGGCCGCTGTCGGCGGGGCGGGAGCCCTCATGGCAAAGGCCGTCACTGCCGCCCGGGTGGTGGCCTATGAGGAGCTTGGGCCTGAGGCGATTCGGGAGCTGAGGGTGGAAAGGCTCCCGGTGGTTGTGGTCAACGACATCCTCGGGAACGATTTGTATCAGGAGGGGCAGGAGAAGTACCGGATACTGGATACTTGATTTGCAAAGTTTGAAGTTACGAGTTTAAAGTGCCTAAAGTTAAAAAAGGAAAGATCCCGATTTCAACTTTTAACTCCGCACTCGACATTTCTTTTTTGGCTGATGGGTTAGACCTTGAACCTCTGAACCTTTGAACCTTTAAACCTCGGAGAAAATGGCATGGCCACGAATAAGGGGAGACGCATCTGGTGGTGGATCGTCCCGGCGATGGTGATATTGGGAGGCCTTGGATATTACTGGTACACGAAAACCGGACCGGAGACGGAAAAGCTCCGAGTAGCCAGAGAAATATCTCCTGACCAAAAACCGGGCGTCTCCGGGGCCGTCCAGGGGGCCGGGACGAGAACCGGCGCCGGAGACGCAGCCGTGTCCGGGCCTGAGTCCAAACAGGCCGTTCCTGAAGCCTCCGTAACAGAGGGGTCAGGCGCCCTGAAGTTTCCCATTGAGAAGAAGGCGGAGGATGCCGGACCCCCTGAAGTGGCCGTCCAGGGACCCATAGAAGAGCTGTTTTTGAAAACAGGGAGCGGCCGCACGGCCGGGGGAACGGCGCCGGACCAGGGGGCATACTGCACCCTCATCGATCAGCGAGTTTCAGATTTTTTTAAGTCCCTAAACACCCAGGCGTATTTTCGACGCTCGAACCTGGGAAAGGACGCCTATACCCATTTCACCCAGATTATCAAACGGTTGGCAGCCCAGCCGCCTCAGCCGGCGGGCGAGGGAATTCAGCCGGCCACGCTGCTGGCCAACATCTATTTCTTTTCCCGGGCCCTGGATCGGAAGGACCTGAGTCTCATCAAAGAGGTCATGGCAAACGAACGCGACACCATGGAGTTTAATCTGGAGACCTTCTACCGGTGGCTGATGCTCGGGAAGGATTACCCCAACCCTGGAGACGTGCGCCCGTCATTTGATGTAACCTATCGGTATGCAGGATTCTTTCTAAATACCACCGGGGGGAGGTCTTATCTTTTCCGACGGCCCTTGCGCTTGAGGCTTCTGGTGGGCTACTATTGTGTTCTCATTGTTTACCAGGCAGACAGATTAGGGAAAAACAGCTATGGGATTGACGTGGTGCCTTACCTCCAGCCCTTGAAAGATGAACTGAGACATCACCCCGAACTGGAGTTCCAGGACGAGTATATCCGTACGTTGAATCGGATTGAGAATTACTACCTTCAGAAACGCTGACTAAAATTTCACCTTGGGGGCCTCCTGCCGGTCCTTCGGGACCTCAAAGAAGGTCGCTTTTTCAAAGCCGAACATCCCCGCGATGATGTGGGTGGGGAAATGTCGTATCGCGATGTTGTAGGTTTTGGCCACTTCATTGAACCGCATGCGCGGCAACTTGCGGAGAAGTCAGTGCGCCTTACCGGAAATGATCTGGAACCATCATCATGCAGGGGTCCCGTTATGACGGAAAGCTTTTCTGAAATCGCTTCCTTTGCTCTAAGCAGGGTGATCGACGTTATTTATCAGAACGAAGAAGACCTCGGCGATGTCCTTCACTTTATCGTCTCCCTGGCAGCGGAGCTGACCGGCGCAAAGGGGAGTACCCTTCGCGTCCTGGAACATGGGTCGTTTGATCTTAAGGTGGTTTCCGCCTTTGGTCTCAGCAAAAAGTACCTTAACTCAGGGGCCATCGATTCCGGTAGGAGCATCACCGAGATCATGGAGGGGGACATCATGATTATCAACGATTTTGAGAAAGACCCCCGCGTTCATAATCGGGAAGCGGCCAGAAGAGAGGGCCTGGCCGCAGTGATCGGCATCCCCTTTACGGTCAATGAAACCACGTACGCCATCCTGAGGGTCTACTTCACCTCCAAAAAGGTCCCGAACCACGACGAAATGTATTTTTTAAACAGTCTCGGAAAGCTGGCCTGCCTGGCCATGGAACGGTCAGCCATGCACGAACTGCGGGGCGGCCCCGGCCATACATAACCGTTCACGCTTCCGTGTAGAACTCAGGATATAGCTTCTTTGCGCACTCCGGGCAGATACCGTGGCTGAATTCCGTTTCTGAACGGTCGCTGATGTAGGCCTCAATGGGTATCCAGGAGCCGTCCTTTTCCCTGATCTTTTTGCAGTTGGCGCAGATAGGGAGAAACGATCCCAAGTTGTTGACAATGAATTTTTCGGCTGCCCGAATGCGCCGACTCAGGGTTTGCAACAACTCAAGGGCCATGCCGGGGCATTCAGCCATTTTTTTACGCAGATCCAACTGTTCCAGGCAGAGGACCCTTGTCTGTTCCGTAGCGACCACGCTGGCCGACCGTGGCATATCATCGATCATGGCCATCTCCCCAAAGTAGGCCCGGGGCCCGAATGCGCCCAGTATCTTTTCATCCCTCTGCCCGAGCCTTTTGACGGCCTCCACGCGACCGCTGACGACGACAAAGAGCCGATTGTCCCGCTCCCCTTCCTTGATAATCAGCTCACCCTCCTTAAACTCCTGAACCCGGGCGTGCTCAGCGATCCGCTCCAGGTCTTTCGCCGTCATCTGTGAAAAAATGGAGACGACGGACAAAAAGGCTGCTTTATCCATAGACATCCTCCCCCATCTTTCAGGCCATTCACCATCCAGTTAGTATCCAAGAACCATCTACCCCCATCAAGCCCCGCTTTTCTGCTTGACCAGAGATATCAGAATGCTTCCGATCGCTGCCATGACCGCATTGATCAGAAACGGCGTATCATAGCAACCGGCGCTATCCCGCAACAGGCCGCTGACCCAGTGGACCGAAATGGCCCCGAGACCGTAGAAGGGGGTCCATACCCCGATCACCGTCCCCATCATCTGTCGCGGAAAAAAATCTCCGGCACAGGCCCCGTACATGGGAAAGGTGGCGCCATAGAAAACCGCCATGATCCCGACAAACAGGCAGAGCATGCTCCATGAATCCCCACTCAGGATGATCCCGGCCAGGCAGGCGGTGATTAGAGAATTGGAAAAGATCAAGGTCCTTCTTCGGCCCAGATAGTCGGACATGGGGAGGACCGTCAGCACGCCGATCACCTGGCAGGTTCCGTGTATCGTCGCCAGAAGGCTGGCCTTTTCCAACGGCACGCCGAACTGGGATCTGGCATAATCCACCATGAAGGTGGTGATGCCGTAAAGGCTGTAGGAGATAGCGAAATAGGAGAGACCCACGAGCCAGAAGGTGCGGTCCCTGAAGAGTCTGGAGAGGACCGGGTCTTGAGGCCGCCATGGCGTTGCCGGCGCCTGTCCGGTCCCGGCCCCTTTCTGACCCCACGGTTGATATCCGGTTGACTCCGGATCGCTACGGAGGAGGAGACCGTTTGCCAGGATCATCACCAGGGCCGCGGCCCCTAAGAAATACCAGGCGTAGCGCCAGCTCCATTGGTTCACGATCCGGGGAAAGACGACTCCCATGGTGGCAAACCCCAGGCCATAACCGGTGGAAAGAATGCCGAGGGCAAGTCCCCTTCGGTTCGGGGCGAACCAGCGCTGGACTACTGTGATGATCGGGGTCCACATGCCCGTGCTTCCGAGGCCGACAACGGCAAAGGCGAGGCATGCCATCCCAAAGGAACGGATGCTCCCCATCAGGAGAACGCCCCCGCCCAGGATGCCTGCGCAGACGGTAATGATCTGCCTCGCCCCGATGCGGTCGGTGAGATAGCCGGCCAGGGGGGTCAAGGCCACATACAACAGGAAGTAGGCATTGTAGACAGATCCTCCGGCCGTACGGCTGAACCCGAGGTTCTGGATCATCTCCGGAAGGACGACGCTGTATCCGAGGCGCACCGAATAATTAATGAAGAGGTTGACAAAGCAGGTCCCTAAGATGATCCAGGCCCAGTGGAAGGTCTTTCTTTCTCTCAAATCCGTTATGTCTCTATGATCCAATCCCTTATATCCCCATCAGACTATCTTCTCAATGGATGCACAACGTTCATAACCGCCGTCCCGTGGGGCCGCACGGATCTCTCCGATGTCTATCCCTGTTACCCCATCTCCTCGTTGACCGTCAATGCCTTTTCATGGGCGCATGGGATTTCTGACGTTCAATTATCGAGGTCGCTACGGCTTGGCCGTCATATCTTGTTGGTATTGTTTTCCTTTCATGATATACGCGAGGCAAAGGGCGATATGTGGATCATTGTTGCGAGGCGCTGACCTGCTCAAGATATGAGATAGACTATGGAGATATGGGGTAGGCTCTTGGCTCAGCACAGGGTTTCACAAGTACCTTGACCGCATCCTAAGGACTAAGGAACTGGATCCCGGCTTTCGCCGAAAGGATGGGGCCGCCCTTGCACCTGATGCCTCACGCCTTACGCCTCCAACATCCATGTTGACTTATTGCCTTATAAATGCTCTATTAGAAAGAGAAAGGAGGGAGGAGACAGATGGAAGACAAGAACCTGTTCAACACCCGGGAGATCGCGCGATTCTTAGACATCAACGAAAAAATGGTCTACAGCCTGATTTCGGAGAAGGGGCTTCCTGCCACCAAGGCCACCGGCAAATGGCTCTTTCCGCGCCATCTGGTGGAGCAGTGGCTGGAGAACCAGACCATCAACTACCCCAAGACGGCCGACACCCTCCCCCCCTATCACGGCCTCCTCATCCTCAGCGGGAGCAACGATATCCTTCTCGACAAGGCCCTTTCCCTCTTCAACCGGCTCTATCCCGATCAGGTGGCCGTATTCGGCAATCTGGGGAGCCTGGGCGGCATTCGGGCCCTGAGGCGCAATCTCTGTCATATCGCTGCGAGCCATCTCCTTCAGGAAAATGAACAGGAGTATAATTTCGGCTTTGCCAGGGAAGAACTGGGGCAGGTGCCCGGAATCATCAATTTCTGCAAGCGGGAGCAGGGGCTCCTCGTGGCCAAGGGCAATCCCAAGAAGATCACGGGGATCCCGGACCTGGGTCGGCCGGGGATTCGCATTGTGAATCGGCCGTCGGGGACCGGGACCCGCCTTCTCTTGGAAACGGGGCTCAGAAAAGCAGGCATCGACGGCTCGCGCATCGAGGGGTATGACCGGGAGGTGAGCCGTCACTTTGACGTGGGCGTCGAGGTATTGTCAGGCCGTGTGGATGCGGGACCTGGAATCCGGGCGGTGGCCGGGCTCCTGAACCTCGATTTTATCCCCCTGCGATGGGAGCGGTTTGATTTTCTGATCCAGAAGGATCGATTTTTTGAAAAGGGGATTCAACTTTTCCTGGGTTTCCTGAGCGAGCCTGCCTTCCGGGAGATAGCCAACGACCTGCCAGGGTATGATCTCAGCCTCTGCGGAAAAATGGTCTTCCCCCACGACGCCGCCTAAGAATAGGGCGTATGTTAGGGGACCTACCGGCTCCGCTCCAGATTAAATTCCACAATTCCGGGCAGATATGAGCAGATCCTCTTGCCGACAATGGATGGACCAACGCTGGCCGATATGGGCCGCAGCCACATTGAAGGGGTGGATGCGGATAGTTCGGTCAACCCTGGTGGGGGTGGAACAGACCCAGGGCGCCCCGTGCGGCATTGCCATCTGGCATGGGGATGAGCTGGCGCTCATCCCTCGCTTCGGACATCTAAGGCCGACCCTCCTGGTCAGCCGGTCTAAAGACGGAGAGAGCATGGCAAGGGCAGCTCAGGCCCTGGGCTACCGAGTGACACGGGGCTCCTCTACGCGAGGCGCTGTCGGGGGGCTGATCGCCCTGATCAGGGCCGTCCAGGAGGGCCATGCAGTTGTCTTAACCGTAGACGGTCCCCAGGGCCCCCGTGGGGTCTGCAAGCCCGGCATTATTCGGATTGTTCAGAAAACCGGGGTCCCCTTGTTCCCGGTGGGGGTGGCCGTCTCGCGCCGGTTTGTCTTCCGAAAGACCTGGAACCAGGTCTATCTCCCCCTCCCCTTCTCCCGCCAGGTGGTCTTTGTGGACCGACCGATCTCATTTCCAGAAACATATGATTTCGAGGCGATGGAATATCACTGCCGCCAGGTGGAGGCGGCCCTTCAAGAGGCCCACCAGAAGGCCAGAATGGTGCTCAGAGGGGGGGATATCACGTGACTTCGGGGAAGAGAAACAGGGGTTTCCCGGCTTGCAGATCAAGCCATGTTCTGGTATAGGGGCTGAGAGAAAAGCAAAATTTCACGTGGCTTTTTACGGATTTTTTTGAGATTGAGCCAATGCCCGTATCGACGTTCAAGTCCATCGCAACTGAGAAGGAAAACCTGGAGCGCATCCTCGACAATCTTTCAGAGGGGATCATCGCCCATGACAAGGAGCGGCGCATCCTCTTTTTTAACCGGGCTGCTGAAGACATTACAGGTTATCAGCGAAAGGATATCCTCGGAAGGGACTGCCATGAGGCCTTTGGCAGACCATTTTGCGGCGACCGCTGTTCCTTCAAGGATGGCCCCCCTGATTCCCTTGAACACGCCACATATCCCCTGAACATCTTCACGCCGGAAGGGAAGCTGCGTCGTATCGAGATGCGGGTGACTGGGATGCTGGACCATGACGGCGCCTTTGTCGGCGTTCTGGCCTCTTTCAGGGATCTGACCGAGCTGATCGGTTTGCGACTGCAACTTGTTGAACTGACCCATTTCGGGATTGTGGGGCAGGATCCCAAGATCATGCAGATTTTCAGGGAGATTCGGGACCTGGCGACCAGCGACTATCCGGTATGCATTACGGGTGAGACCGGTACCGGAAAGGAGCTGGTGGCCAATGCCATTCACGACGAGAGCCTGCGGGCCGGCAAACCGTTTGTGCCGGTCAATTGCGGGGCCCTGCCTGAGGGCCTGCTGGAAAGCGAGCTGTTCGGGCACGTCAAAGGGGCCTTTACCGGGGCAGTGCGGGACAAAAAAGGTCGCTTTGAGATGACCGACGGCGGCACCCTTTTCCTGGATGAGGTAGCGGAATTGCCCAAGACGGTCCAGGTGAAATTGCTCCGGGTCCTACAGGAAGGGACCTTTGAGCGGGTGGGGGGCGAAGAGCGTATTTCTGTAGATGTGCGGATCATTACCGCCACCAACAAGAACCTGAAGCGCGAGGTGGAGAAGGGGAATTTTAGGGATGATCTTTACTACCGTATCAATGTGGTCCCGATCCATATGCCTCCCCTCCGTGAGCGCAGGAGCGACATCCCGGTTCTGGTGGCCCATTTCCTCCGCAGGGCCGCGGAACAGGGACAGGAAAGCCCCGGATTTTCAAAGGAGGCGATGACTGCGATGGAAGATTATGCCTGGCCTGGAAATGTCCGCGAGCTTCAAAGCGCAGTCCGTTTCGCCCTGGTGAAGGCAAGGGGCCGGATGATTCGGCCGGAGTACCTTCCTCTGGAACTTAAGGAATGGTTAGAGAGACGGCGAGGTCTTTACGGCCCCAAAAGAAAACTGGACCCTGACAACGTGAGGACAGCCCTCACCCATACCGGGGGCAATAAGGCCAAGGCCGCCCGGCTTCTGGGGGTGGGCCGGGCCACGCTGTACCGATTTTTGGCCGATATGCCCGATTTATGATGGGGTGACTGTTCTCCAGATGAAAGGGTGGCAGGGAAATAGCGATCCAACCGGATCAGGCAGGACGGTAGTGTCTCATGAAACATTTCTGTTTCATATAACGAATGAGACACTCCTCGCATGCCTGTTCGTTTTCAGCATTCCTCGCGGCACAAACGCCGATCATTAACCCAACCTAATTAAATTAAAGCAATATTTCTCCTTCGCCTTCAGGCAAATCGATCGCGAGCAGCGCCGTCGCCATCTTTTTGCAGCGTCAGCAGCGCTGTCGGAACGTCCTTTGAATGTTTGGGGATCTGCCGCAATATCGAAGGCTTATGAACCATCGAATTGACCGAGACACTATTGTCTCATTCATGCGCTCCCCGAACTCGCCTCATGGGAGATCCGATGGGATGATATTATTTAACTGCCTATTATCTATAGCTATTTTAATTTTTTCACTTTGGATGGACGTGTTGGCACAGAACCTGCCTATTTAAAAGCCTAAACTGATCAGACCGCTCCGGAGGCATGATGATGAGACCCTGTGATGAAAGCATCAAGAAAACCCTTGGCCTTGTGGATACCATGCTGGAAATGGCCGATGAAGGAGACGAGGTACGGGAAGACAGCGGGTGCGGCGTGCTGTTTGGGGTACTCAGGGATTCCGCATTCAAATTAAAGAGGCTGGCGGAGGCCGAGAGAGACGCCCATAAACGGAAGGGCTGGTGGGAAGAATAGGGAGGGGCTGACGGCCTCCAACGTGGGCAGCCACGAGAAAAACCTCGAAAGGAGGCGGAACTGATGATGGGATTAGCTGAATTAAGAAAAAACCGACATCTTATCGATGCGATAGATTGGGACATGAGTCCTGAGGAGGCGGTCCGTCTATACCTTGAATGGGGCAACAACTGGAGCCGGGGGTATCGAATGATCAGGTCAAAGGAGGACGAGAGCTATTATTTTGTCCTCAATACCTGGGAAGAGGTTCCAGTCGTTTACTTTATCCGGAGGGCTTCGGAAGGAGCCATAGAGCTTGCCCGTGTTGAGGTGCCGAAGCGTCTAAGTGAAACGGTGGATCAGGGGAGAGGCATTCACAGGGGAATATACGCGGTTGAAGATGAGTTGCGGGACTGGCTCAGGGAGGAATTGGATGCATAACGTTCGGTCGGTCGATCGTTATCATAAGGAAGGCAGATATGGGAAAAATCATTTTGGAGGCCATGAAAAAGGCGGGAAAACCTGTAAGACCAGGAGACATTGCAAAAATCTTGGGGATTGACAGCAAAGAGGTTTCCAAGGCGATCAGCACGCTGAAGGAAAAGGGGGAGGTCCTATCCCCCAAAAGGTGCTATTATTCTCTGGCGACGGACGAGCAATAAGGGGAGACGGCCATGGCGACACCTGAAGAGATGTGGCAATGCCAGACAACGAATTGCGGATATATCTACAATCCGGACAAGGGAGATCGAAAGGGAAAGATCCCCAAGGGGACCCGTTTCGAGGACCTGCTGGAAGACTGGAAGTGCCCGGTATGCGGGGCATCCAAAAAGAATTTCAGGCCATTGGGCGGACCAGGGTCCGTGGCAGCCGAAGGGCGTTGATGAAGGGACGCTGGATGGCCTAAGTGCAGTTATTTGGTTAAAGGCCCTTTATGTCCCTGAGCTAAACCAGTCCCGATGGATGGGGGAATGTGAACCAATCACACACGTGAAAGGAGGGAGAGACGAATGAGCTTGAAAGGAAGCGAGACTGAAAAGAACCTGTTGACCGCCTTTGCAGGGGAATCCCAGGCGAGAAACCGATATACCTATTTTGCCAGCCAGGCCAAGAAGGAAGGATTCGTTCAGATGTCCGCCATCTTCGAAGAGACCGCCAACCAGGAAAAGGAACATGCCAAAAGGCTCTTCAAATTTTTAGAAGGGGGTGAGGTGGAGATAAGAGCGGCCTTTCCGGCCGGGGCAATCGGAAATACATTAGAAAACCTCAAGGCCGCTGCGGCTGGGGAGAACTACGAGCATACCGAGATGTACCCAGGCTTTGCTGAAACGGCCAAGAGAGAGGGGTTCGATGCCATTGCCGCGGTGTTTCTGGCGATTGCCGTTGCCGAAAAACAGCACGAGAAGCGATACAATGACCTCGCTGCCAATATTCAGGCAGGCCGTGTTTTCAAGAGGGATTCGGAGACTGTATGGCGATGCAGGAACTGTGGGTATATCCACATCGGAAAGACTGCGCCAGAGTCATGTCCCGCCTGTGCCCACCCGCAGGCGCACTTCGAGCTCCTGGGAGAGAATTATTAGGGATTCAGGGATTCAGGAATTTAGGGATTTAGGAATTCAGGGATTTAGGGATTGAAGGATTTTTGCGGGAGGAATCCTGGGTTGCTGCTATGCCGGACGGAAAAATGGTGCGGCTTGCATTTGGAGACCGGTTCGCGTAGATTTAAGGTGGAGATCACCGCTGATTAACCTATTTATTGAGGAGGTAACGACATGGCACAGAAGTTAGAGGTTTACAAGTGTGAAGTATGCGGGAATATCGTGGAGGTCGTTCACGGGGGCAAAGGAGAATTGGTGTGCTGCGGCAAGCCAATGGTGCTTCAGAAGGAAAATACCGTGGACGCTGCCAAGGAAAAACATGTTCCTGTGGTCGAAAAGGCCGCTGATGGACTCAAGGTGAAGGTGGGGAATGTGGCCCACCCCATGGAGGAGAAGCACTTTATTGAATGGATAGAGATCATTGCTGACGGAAAGGCCTATCGCCAGTTTCTCAACCCGGGCGAGGCGCCGGAGGCCTTGTTCGGGCTCAGCGCCGGCCAGATCACGGCCCGGGCCTATTGCAACATCCACGGTCTCTGGAAAGGATAGTCTGGCCCACCCGGAATGGCTGAGTGGGTTTTTGCGAGCGACAGGAGAATGACATGTTATCGAGCAAGATGGACAACCTGTTGGTCAATTTGGCGAAAATTGAACGAGGTATTTCCAGGATTTACGAATACCTTTCCAAACAGGAGGCCTTCACGCCCCCTGTGAGGCGTTTCTGGAAAGCTATCATGGAAGAAGAAGAAGTACACGAGAAGATCTTCAAGGATATCCGTGAAAGGGCCAGGGCCGACGATTCATTTGAGATTGAGATCGGCACGGATCTGGATGAGCTGAAGGCCTTTGTTGAAAAACTGAACGTGCTCCTTTTGGATATAAAAAAGTCGAATGTCTCTGAGTCCGAGGCCTATTCGTTTGGCGCAACCATAGAGGCTGAAATCGACGAGGCGAATTTTTTGAAGAGGGTTAAAACCAAGGATCCCGAAATGTCTAAAATGCTCAATCGGATCGATTCGGGGACCCAGAAGCATCGGGTGATGATGGTCAATTATTTACGAGGCATAAGTTAGCCTTCCCGGATTTGATGCAGACGAACAGACGAGAGTCACCGTCGGCCCTCGGACTCGATCCTCGGGGGCGTGAATCAGGACCGCGGCAGGCAGGCCTCCCTAACCAGATCGAAAAGGAGGTAGGTCGAAATGGCAGAGTGGAAGTGTAAGGAATGCGGGTATACCGTCAAAGAGGATGTGCCGCCAGAGATATGTCCCATCTGCAAGAAAAAATGCGAATTTGTCGATACAACCTGCTATATACCGGACTGCGGCAAAACCGGTCAGGACCCACGGCTTTAGCAGGACTCAAAAAGGAAGGAGGCTTCAATATGTCAAAAAGGAAATACCGTGTCAGGGCCGAATGCCCCCAGTGTGCGTGTGGGGATGTCAGTTTTCTGGGCCCCGAGAAACTGCGGGAGAAGTTCATCGGGGACGAAAAGGAGATCGATATCCTTTGTCCCCTCTGCGGAACCAAACATAAAGGAATTGTCGAAGAGGTTAAAGACGAATAGGAGGAGAGGCAAATGGCAAAGGCATTGATTGTCTATGCATCAAGGACCGGTTCAACCCAGAAGATTGCCGACCTAATCGCCGAAGGCATTCGCATCAGCGGAAGAGAGGCTACGGTCGCTAACGTCACCGGGGTCAAGAAGGTGGAAGACCTGCAAGGCTATGACGCATACGTCTTCGGGTCTGCAACCTACCACGGAGAGATGATGCAAGGCATGAAAACCATGCTCTTCCTGGCGGAGAAGACGGGCCTTGAAGGAAAGGTGGGGGGCTCTTTCGGCGCCTTTGGATGGAGCGGCGAGGCCCCGGGACGCATCTTCGATACGATGAAGAACGTTCTGAACATGAAAATGGTGGCAGGGCCGTTGAGGCTCAAATCCGCTTCACTGGGGGGCGGTATTCAAATGGCCCAGGATTATGGGCGTGACATCTACAAAAAGATGGCCTCATCTTAGGCCTCTCACTGGATGATGATCATCAGAAAGGAGTGGCGCCATGACGACGACACCGCAGCACTGCCCCGGATGGGAGCAATTTAAAAACCTGAAGACATTTACCTGTAAATGCCCCAATTGTGGAAAAGAGAAAGAGATTTTTTCAGATGAGTTTAACAAGCCGCACATCTGTTCCGGATGTGGAAAAGAGATCGATTTTACCCAGTGTACGTTGGATTCAGGGAAATAGGAGACAACATCATGGATAAATATGTCTGTTCGGTATGCGGGTATGTCTATGACCCGGAGCAAGGAGACCCGGATAACGGCATCGCCGCCGGGACGAAATTCGAGGACCTCCCGGATGACTGGGTCTGTCCGGTCTGCGGGGCTGACAAAGAACTGTTTGAGAAAGAATCGTAAGGCAACAGATAAGGGAGAGGAATGGACCAGGACAGCATTCTTGTCCGGTGCGGTCGTTGCGGCACAAAGAACAGGGTCCCCAAGTCCCGACTCAACCAGGGACCGGCATGCGGAAGGTGTAAATCGCCGCTCTCAGTCGGACAGGGCCTCGACAGACCTGTTGACATCACAGACAACGCGTTTGATTCAGAGGTCCTTTCCGCTGCCGGTCCGGTCCTCGTGGATTGTTGGGCCCCCTGGTGCGGGCCGTGCCGCATGGTGGGGCCCGTGCTTGAACAACTGGCCCGGGAATATGCAGGTCGGGTCAAGATCGCCAAGCTGAATGTGGATGACAATCCGCGAATTGCTTCGCGCTATGCCATCCGGAGCGTCCCGACCATGCTCCTCTTTAACAAGGGAGAAATGGTCGACAGCATGGTCGGCGCCCTTCCCAAGCAAGAGATCGAACGGCGCCTTCGGCCGCTCCTTTGAAAGGAACAGGGCGTTTGCGTATGGAAAACTCAATCCCTTCCGGCAAGCCCCAATGCCCCGACTGTGTCCAATGCCAGATGTGCAGCAGGGCCCGATGCCGTATCTGCCGGAAAGGAGATCATGCGACATTATCTCCGCAACCGGGGATCGGCCTTACCCACGGGGCGTATCTTCAATGGAAGCGGGAGCGGGACGCGCAGGTGTCTGGCCCACAGGAGCAAAAACGGTCAACATTGAAAGAGTGTAAGTTATTCTTGTTCCGGACGTTCAATGGCCAGGCATCGACGGGTGGGGTCGTGCGTATTTATCCGCACATTCTGAGCAGTCAGACTCGCCTGTGCGAATGAATTCGCACCTACAGGCACAGGGCCAACGAAAAAAGGTTAGACTCAAATGGACAACGGGGGGTTGAATGGATCATTCGGTAAAGATGTATTCACTGAGCACCTGCGGCCATTGCAAGGCAACGAAGAAGCTCTTGAATGAGTGCCAGGTCCAGTATGAGTTTACGGATGTGGATCTGCTCGAGGGAGAAGAGCGGGCAGCCATACTGGAAGACGTCAGGAAATGGAACCCAAACTGCTCTTTTCCAACCATTATCATCGGAGAACGGGTCATTGTTGGATACAAGGAAGATGAGATCAGGGAGGCGCTGGGGCTATGAACGAGGTGGAAACCCTTTACAAGACATTGAAGACGGCGCAGGAGCCTAAGGGATACCTGTTCAGCACAGACAAGGAAAGAGTCCATGAACTCCTGGACGGGCTCATCGTCAATAAAAAGCGTTATGGCTATATGTGCTGCCCATGTCGGCTGGCGTCGGGCGATCGAGAAAAGGACCGGGATATCCTCTGCCCGTGCGTCTACAGGGAAGACGATGTGAAGGAATATGGGAGTTGCTACTGCAACCTCTATGTTTCAAAGGGATGGAACGAGGGGAAGGTCCCCCGTATCTATGTCCCCGAAAGACGGCCGTCTCCCTTCTAATCTAAAAGGCAGAGGCCTCGCGCAGAGGCGCCCAAGACGCGAAGTTTGAAAGGCAGCTTCCGTTGGAATGCGGGGACGGATGTATGAACGCGCGTCCGACACAAACAAGCTGTTTTGGCTTTTTGTGTGTCGGGAGGCATGGGAATCAGGCGCCGTGATGTCTCGAACATCGATTGAAAACCCGTCGGAGTCACTCGCCAGCAAGGAAAGGACTGCATAAATGTTCGTGCTTGGATTACAGGGGAGCCCGAGGATCAAAGGGAATACGGCCCTGTTGCTTTCGGCCTTTCTCGCTGAGGCGGAGCGGCTCGGCGTTCGCACAGAAGTCATTCATGTTGCCAAGAAGAAGATCACTCCATGCCAGGAGTGCGGCACCTGCGAAAAAAAGGGGTTCTGCCCGATTGACGATGACATGCAGGACATGTATCCGCTTTTTCGACAGGCCGACCTCATCGTCCTGGCGACGCCGATCTTTTTTTATGGCCCGACGGCCCAGATGAAGGCGGTGATCGACCGGTCCCAGGCCCTCTGGTCTCGAAAATACGCCCTCGGGCTGGAGGATCCCGGCAGGAAGTGGCGGCAGGGGTTCCTCCTTGCCGTGGGCGCTACCAGGGGAAAGAATCTCTTCGAGGGGACCATTCTGACGGCCAAATACTTTTTTGATGCGGTCGGGGCACGGTTTGAAGGGAGCCTCGGATACCGTCAGATCGAGCATTTGGGCGCCATACAAACCCATCCCACGGCCCTGAGTGATGCGGCGCAAAAGGCGAGGGAGCTGGTAACGCCTCTTATGGATAGAAAGAAGATTCTCTTCGTATGCACGGAAAACGCCTGCCGAAGCCAGATGGCTGCGGCCTTTGCCCAGATGCATGCTGGAGACCGGGTGGAGAGCCTCAGCGCAGGGACGGCGCCGGCAGCGGAGGTCAACCCGATCATGGTCGCGGTGATGGCGGAAAAAGGAGTGGACATGGCCTATCGGAGGCCGGCGTCCATAGAGAGCGCCCTTGCCAGCGGAAGGCCGGACCTGGTGGTCTCCATGGGGTGCGTGGATGCCTGCCCTCTGTTCCCCGGCCTCCCTGTCGAACAATGGGGTCTGGCAGACCCAGCGGACCAGCCGATCTCCTTTATGCGGGAGATGCGGGACGCGGTCGAGAAGCGGGTGTTGAATATGCTGGAAACGATATATTAACTGTCTCGTAATACTGTTGACATTTCCGTCATGCCGGACTCGATCCGGCATCCAGAAGCAGACTGGATTCCGGCTTCCGCCGGAATGACGGGGTAAGGACAATTATGAGACTGTTAATAAAACCGATAACTACTTGAAAGGAGAGCGACAATATGGATAAATGGGTGTGTTCGGTATGCGGCTATGTGTATGATCCTGCAGATGGCGATCCGGATAACGGGGTCAAACCAGGGACAGCATTTGAGGACCTTCCGGATGACTGGACCTGTCCGGTCTGCGGCGCAACAAAGGATTTGTTTGGAAAGGAGTAAGAGATGAAACCGGTCGAGATCGCTGAAGGGATTTACTGGGTGGGCGTCATAGACTGGAATATTCGCGACTTTCATGGATATTCCACCTATCAGGGAAGCACCTACAACGCCTACCTGATCATGGATGACAAGATCACCCTGATCGATACGGTCAAGAAGCCGTTTGCCGATGAACTGCTGGCCAATATCGGCGAGATCGTGGACCCGAAGAAGATCGATTATGTCATCAGCAACCACACCGAGATGGATCATTCCGGAGGACTTCCTAGGGTCATGCACAAGGTTGGAGAGGATAAGCCCCTCTACTGTTCCAAGATGGGGCAGAAGAACCTCTCAAGGCATTTCGCCCAGGCATGGAATTATCGGCCGGTGGAGGATGGGGGGCAACTCAACCTGGGCAAAAGGACCCTGACGTTCATGGAGACTCGAATGCTCCACTGGCCGGACAGCATGTTTACCTATGTGAACGGAGAGGGCATCCTCTTCTCCAGCGATGGGTTTGGCCAGCACTATGCAGGGCTGGAGCGGTTTGACGACCAGGTAGGGGAAGCCATCATGCCCCATGCCAAGAAGTATTTCGCCAATATCCTGCTCCTGTACGCCCCCCTCATTCTCAAACTGGTGGATAAGGTGACCGAGATGGGCCTATCCATTCGAATGATCTGTCCTGATCACGGGATCATCTGGCGAACAGACCCTTCGAAGATCATTAAGGCCTATGTGGACTGGAGCGAGCAGAAGCCCAGGAGAAAGGCCGTGGTGGTCTACGACACCATGTGGCACAGCACTGAGGCCATGGCCGAGGCCATTGCCAATGCGTTAGGGGAAGAGGGCGTGGATGCCCGACCGCTTCAACTCAGGACCAACCACCGAAGCAACGTGATCACCGAGGTTCTGGACGCAGGCGCCGTGGTGGTGGGCTCTCCCACCCTCAACAACGGGCTGTTCCCCACGGTCAGCGATTTTCTCACCTATATGAAGGGCCTGAAACCCAAGAACAAGATCGGCGCCGCCTTTGGTTCCTACGGCTGGAGCGGCGAGGCGGTTAAGCTGGTCACTAAGGAACTTGAAGAGATGGGCTTTAGCATCATCGAACCGGGCGTCAGAGTCCAATACGTCCCGGATGACAAGGCCCTGGATGCATGTCGCGAGCTGGCAAAGAAGATCGCGGCGGCACTGCCGAAATAGTAGGCGCAAGGCGTGAGGCGCAAGGTGTGGGGCAGGAGGCAAGAGCTGAAAGGTCAAAGCTGAAATCTCAACTAACCGGTATCCGCTAACCGGCATCCAGTATCCAGTGTCAAGCATCCAGCAACCCGTATCCAGTTCCGGAGGTGTAAGAATGGAAGAGAAGCGCATTTTTGCATGGAAGGGCCGAGTTCTGTTGCTGGCGATGATGGGGATGGTGATAATGGCCGCCGGGCAGGTCTTTGCGGAACCACCGCCAAAAACCGAAGACCCATGTATTGTCTGTCATCTCAAGGCCACGCCTGGTCTGGCGGCCGACTGGCAGGCAAGCCTCCATTCCCAAGAGGGGATCGGCTGTTCCGAGTGTCACGGTGACAAACACCAGACCAGCAAGGACTCGAACCTCGCCCGGTTACCCGATGAACATGTCTGCGCAGAATGCCATCAGGAGCAGTTTGACCAGTTTGCCAAGGGGAAGCACAATCTCGGGTGGAGTTCCTTGAACGCCCTTCCCATCACCCACATGGAGCCGGATATCCTCATGGAAGGGGGAAAGGGATGCGGCGGCTGCCATAACATGGGGATCAAGAGCGAGGCCCAGAAAAAAGACCAGTTGGCAAAAGGCTATCGCTACCAGAACAACTCGTGCGATGAGTGCCACACCCGCCACTCCTTCTCCAAGAAGGAGGCCCAGGATCCCAGGGCCTGCGAGCAGTGTCACATGGGATATGATCACCCCCAGTGGGAAATGTGGAGCAGCTCAAAGCATGGGACCCGCTACTTTGTGAAGCAGGGAGGCAACCTGCCGCAAAAGGCCCCGGCGCCCACGTGTCAGCTTTGTCACCTGCCAAACGGGACCCACGAAAACCGGACCGCCTGGGGCTTTCTGGGCGTGCGCCTGCCGTTGCCTGAAGACAAGCAATGGGCCGCCGATCGGGTGACCATTCTCAAGGCCTTAGGTGTTCTGGATCCGGAAACCGGCAAGCCCACGCCTCGGCTTGAGGCGGTCAAGACCCTTGATCTGGCCCGTCTGACCGAGGAGGCCTGGAAGACCGAGCGGGAGGCCATGGTCAAGCGGTGTACGGCCTGTCATGCAGAGCAGTATGCCCGCCGGCAGCTTGAAATGGCCGATGAGATGATGAAACATGCGGACCGGCTGATGGCCCAGGGGATCGAAACTGTGGCTGGGCTCTACAAGGACGGCACTATCAAAAAGCCGGATCACTATGCCTTCGCCTATCCTGACTTTCTCTACTTCAAGCAGACCGGCGGTTCCTACATCGATCAGGTCCTGTTTCGGATGTATATGAAGTACCGTATGCGCGCCTACCAGGGCCTCTTCCATGTCAATCCGGATTATGCCTACTGGTACGGCTGGGCTGCCATGACCAAGTCCCTTGGCGAGATCAAAGAACTGGCACAAGCCATGCGGGCGACGCACAAGCCCGCCAAGTAAGACATTTGGTGCAGCCTTTTTTCGTTGGCTATCCCCGTAGGTGCGAATTCATTCGCACAGCGTGGGCCTAACTGCTCTGAATGTGCGGATGAATCTGCACCTACCAGCCCCCGGCGCCTGGTTATTAGAGGGTCCGAACAACAAACATTACACAGAAAACATTTTCATGAGGTCGGCCACATGAGATTCGCTGATGATGAGGGCGTTCAGGGATGAGGCAGGTCCCGGTCATTGATATCCGCGAGTGCTCGGATTGCGGGACGTGCCTGGAACTCTGTCCCGCTGTTTTCAGGAGAAATGATGTGTCCGGGTTCATTGAAATCCTGGAACTTCCCGAATACCCTGAAGATGAGATTCGGGAGGCCATCAGTTGCTGTCCCAGAGATTGTATAACCTGGGAGGAATGAGAGGTGAGGGATGCGACCGAGAGCGGGGGGAGAGTGACATGGAGATAGGAATGATCGGTCTGGGACGGATGGGGATGAATATGGCCAAACGTCTCATGATCGGCGGCCACCGGGTGGTGGCCTATAACCGGACACCCCGAAAGACAGATATTCTGGCGCGGGAGGGGGCTGTCGCCGCCTATTCCCTCGCAGAGTTGGTCGAGAACCTGCCGCCGGCCCGCGTTGTATGGATCATGCTGCCCGCAGGTCAACCTGTGGACGACCACCTGGATCAGCTCAGAGAGATCCTCTCCCCCGGAGATGTCGTCGTTGATGGGGGAAACACCTACTACAAAGACGACCTCCGCAGGCGGCCCCTCCTTTCGGAGAAGGGGATCTCTCTGGTGGATGTGGGCGTGAGCGGCGGCATTTGGGGGCTCGAAAACGGTTACTGCCTGACTGCGGGGGGACCGGCCGATTGTTGCAGGGAAATTGAACCGGTCTTCAAGACCCTTGCGCCTCCGGGCGGCTATCTCTACTGCGGGGGCACAGGCGCGGGCCACTTTGTCAAAATGGTCCATAACGGCATCGAATACGGGATGATGCAGGCCTTTGGCGAGGGGTTTGAGATCCTTGAGGCCTCCCCCTATGCGGGCTCGCTGGACCTGGCAGAGGTGGCACGGGTGTGGAATAACGGGAGCGTCATCCGATCGTGGCTCCTGGAGCTGGCCCAGGACCTGTTCTCAAGAGATGGAGGTCTCACGGATATAGAAGGATATATCGAGGACTCGGGAGAAGGGCGATGGGCTGTTCAGCAGGCGATAGAGACAGGGGTGGCCGCGCCGGTCATGGCCCTTTCCCTGATCCGCCGGTTGCGCTCACGGAACCAGGCGCCCTTTTCCGACAGGGTCGTTACCGCCCTCAGGAGAGAATTCGGGGGTCATTCGGTCCAACCGGCGTCATCTGATGAGAGGGAACCCAATGAAGCCGGAAGATGAACAGGCCGATCCCGGGTTGCTGGACTTGGGGACCGCTACGACCGGGACCGAGCGCTCTATGGCAACGTCCATCGGAGAAAAGGACCCCGAGTCCTTCACCCTTGTGATTATTGGGGCCTCCGGGGACCTCACGGAACGGAAAATCGTCCCTGCCCTCTTTGATCTCTACCGCAAGGGGGAGATCCCGGCCCCGTTCCGGGTGGTGGGATGCGCACGGACCCATCTGGACGACCAGGGATTCAGAGAAAAGATGCGGAAGGCCCTGGGGAAAAAGACCCGTTCGAGCGATGCCGAATGGAAGGCCTTTGCCGAAAGGCTCCACTACTGGTCCATCGACTATTCGGATGAGTCCTCCTTTGTCGCATTGGGAACATTTCTGAACAGTGGGGTTCAGGGCCAGGGCATGGCGCAGAACCGGATCTTTTATCTGGCCATCCCCCCGTCCCTCTGTGAGTTGACCGTCGGGATGATCGGACGGTCGGGTCTTGCGGCCGAGGGGACAGAAGGATATGGCTGGTCCAGAATCGTGATTGAAAAGCCGTTCGGCCGTGATCTGAAAAGCGCTGCAGCCTTAGACAGGAGTCTTCATGAACACTTCAACGAGCATCAGATCTTCAGGATGGATCACTATCTGGCAAAGGAGACAGTCCAGAATATCCTGATGTTCCGTTTTGCCAATGCCATCTTTGAGCCCATATGGAATCGACGATATGTGGACAGCGTCACGATCCGGGCGCTGGAGACCCTGGGGGTCGAACACAGGGCGGGGTATTATGAACAGGCCGGGGTCCTGCGGGACATGTTCCAGAATCACATGATGCAGCTTCTGGCCCTCATGGCCATGGACCCTCCCTCGGCCTTTGAGGCGGACAGGGTCCGGGATGAGAAGGTCAGGGTATATCGAAGCCTCAGGCCGTTTCCGGTGGGAAGGCTGAACGACTATCTGATTCTGGGCCAATACGGGCCCGGCGTGGTGCGGGGTAAAGAGGTCCCGGGTTATCGGGAGGAACCGGGTGTCAGACCCACTTCGCTGATCCCGACCTTTGCATCCATGAGGGTCTTTATTGATAACTGGCGATGGCAGGGCACCCCCTTTTATCTCACTTCAGGGAAGCGGATGGGAGAAAAGGTCACCAATATCACCATCCAGTTTAAGGAGGTCCCCCACTCCGTATTCCGAAATGTTCTTGGGGAGCACATCGCCGTCAACTGTCTGACCATGGGGATCTATCCGGACGAGCGGATATCTCTCATGTTTCAGACCAAACATCCCGGCCCCCGGGTGTCTCTCACGCCGGTCACCATGGATTTCCGGTATGCCCAGGGCCAGGAAGACGCCCTGATGGAGGCATACGAAAAGCTGTTGCTGGACTGCATGCTGGGGGACCAGATGCTGTTTTTGCGTCAGGACAGCGTGGAACTCTGCTGGTCGTTCCTGACGCCGATCCTGAATGCCTGTGAGACGTGCAGCGACCGGTCGGAAATGCTCCTGTTCTACGAATCCGGGACCCTCGACGCCGAGGCTGTGGAGCGACTGAACCGGACCCGGATGGTGGGCATCTGATGGCTCATGGCTGATAGCTCATGGACAGAGCAGCTTATCAGCTCAACAGCTTATGAACTTACCATCTTTTTTGCCTGGCAGTCAGAGGACCCGAACCTCTATGGCCGACCCTCACGAACATATGCTCGGCCCTGCCCAATTCCTGGTGGAAAACGTGGACCTGTTGCCAAGGGGGCGGGCCCTGGATCTGGCCATGGGGTACGGCCGCAATGCAATCTTCCTGGCCCGGGCGGGTTTTGAGGTGGAAGGGATTGATATTTCACCAGAGGCCACGGCCGGGGCCTTGAAGGCCGCAAATGAGGCCGGGGCTCGCCTGAGCGTTCGCGTGGCCGATCTGGAGGACGGCTACGTGATTGAACCGGGGGCCTATGATGTGATCATCTGCTTCAATTATCTCCATCGGGCCTTGATCCCTGAGATAAGGAAAGGCCTTCGCAGCCGCGGGATGGTGGTGTACGAAACCTTCATCGTGGATCAGGCCCGATTTGGCAGGCCCAGGAATACGGATCACCTGCTTAAGCATAATGAACTGCTGGATCTGTTTCGTGATTTCCGCTGTCTCCGGTATCATGAGGGGTTGATGGAGACCCACAGGGCCGTTGCCGGCATCATAGCGGAAAAACCCTGATGCAGAATAACCGCAACCCATCCCGCCAATATAGGCGGGACTCACACAAAGACACGAAGACCCAACGTTTTTATAACCACATGCATTTGTTCCTAAAACACAGGAGGTAAGCAACCATGCAGTGGAAACAGTTCATTACGCCCGTGGCCAGTCTGGATGCAGATGCGGCCAGGGCATTTATAGGCGACCATAAGGAAGGGACCTATACCCTTCTCGATGTTCGACAACCCGGGGAGTACGAAAAAGCCCGGATCCCCGGGGCCAGACTGGTGCCTCTGCCCGAACTCGCTGATCGGCTCGAGGAACTGGACCCGGACCGGCCTGTCATCGCCTACTGAGCGGCCGGCGGCCGCAGCCGTGCTGCTGCGCAGCTTCTTGCCGGCAAGGGCTTCAGGGAGGTCTACAACCTCAAGGGGGGCATCAGGGCCTGGAACGGTCTGACAGCAGTGGGGCCTGCCGAGATGGGGATGCCTTTCCTAAGAGGCGATGAGACCACGCAGGAGATCATCGTCCTCGCATACGGGATGGAAGAGGGATTGAGAGGCTTTTACACCGCTGTCAGCGAACGGACAGATGACCCGGATGTGGCCGGCCTTGCCGATAAGCTGTCGGAGATAGAGGAACGCCACAAGGAACGTCTCTTCGCCCTCTACGTGTCCATGCATTCCACCATTGCCCTTCGAGAGACCTTTGAATCCGATATTGTGACCGGGATCATGGAAGGTGGTTTCACCACAGAGGAGTTTATGGATCATAACAGGGATGCCATGACGACCGTGCCCGATCTCCTCAGTATCGCCATGATGCTGGAGACCCAGGCCCTGGACCTCTACATGAGATACTCTGAAAAGATCCAGGACGCGCCTGGTAAGGGCGTGCTCTATGATCTGGCAGAGGAAGAAAAGGGGCATCTGACCCGCTTGGGCCGCTTGATGGAAAAAAAGGTCTGATGGCAACCTATACCGGCATCAATCATCTGGCCCTGGCCACCCGAGACATGGATATGACGATCCGTTTCTGGCGGGACCTACTCGGCATGCGGCTGGTGGCAGGGCTTGGACGGCCGGGATACCGGCATTACTTCTTTGAGATATCGGGCCATGATATGATCGCCTTCTTCGAGTGGCCCGATTGCGAAAAAATCCCTGAAAAGGATCATGGGGTCCCTGCCAAGGGTCCCTTTGCATTCGACCACGTCTCATTTGAGGTGAAGACGGATGAAGACCTGTGGGAATTGAAGGCGAAGTTTGAGGCCGCCGACATCTGGGTCTCCGAGGTGATGGATCACGGTTTCATCCATTCCATCTATGCCTTTGATCCCAACCATATTCCGATTGAGTTCAGCGTCCCGGTGCCGGGCGTGGACATCCGGAACCATCCAAAAATGAAGGACAGAGGACCGACGACCCTGTCCCGGGAAGGGCCTGACCCCCAACCCGGCATCTGGCCGACAGGACCGGGGGCGGCGCCGCTCGAAGACCGCAGGGTCTATCCTGGCGAGGGGATGGTCCTGGTCGAAAATGATGAGGATGAATCCTGACGGCGGCAGGCTGGCATGGCGTCCGTGAAACAGGCCCCGAGGTCAAGATTGAAAACCAGCGCTGCAGATTCCTCGACATTCAGTGGCCGTCAACTGAAAACCAGGGTCCGCGACATCCTGACCTCCCTGGAGATGGCACGGGCACTGGATGCCTTAGGTCAGATGCCTCCCCGTCGGGTGATCAATCCCCTGTTTTCCCTCCTCTACCAGGGGGATGACCCGCTCAGGTGGGCCGCCATTACGGCCATGGGCCGAGTCGTGGCGCGGCTTGCCGATGAAGACAGGGAGGCGGCCAGGGTCGTCATGCGACGGCTCATGTGGAACCTCAACGACGAATCCGGGGGAATCGGATGGGGGTCGCCAGAGGCCATGGGGGAGATTCTGGCCTGCCACGAGGGCCTTGCCGAAGAATATGCCCCTATACTGATATCCTACGCAAGGGAGGACGGCAATTATCTGGAATACGAGATGCTTCAGCGGGGCCTCCTCTGGGGGATTGCGCGGCTTGCCCAGGCAAGGCCCCGCTTGGTTCAGGATGCGGTCCCGCATTTGATGGCCTGCCTTAAATCCGGAGACCCGGTTGTCAGGGGGATGGCTGCATCCGTCATGGGCCTGCTCGAGGCCCAGGCGGCCCGCAAGGCACTTGAGCTATTGACGGCGGACGATGCCGAATTTCAAACATGGGCGGGTTACAGGCATGTCAAACGACGGGTGAAGGATATGGCGAAGACGGCGATCGAGAGGCTGTCAGCTTCAGAGAGTAACGGGTCAAACAGGGAAGGAGGGTTATCATGAATGTACGGTATGCCAATCCCTACGTCATCGGCGTGCTGCTGGGGTTTATCCTGTTGTTTTCCTTTTACACCATGGGCAGAGGGGTCGGCTCCTCCGAAACCTTTTCCAGGATTGCAGCCGCGGGGGTCGATCTGACGGCCCCGCAGCACGCAGAGGAGGGGCACTATTTTTCGAAGTACCTATCCAAAAAGCGTTCTCCTCTCATGGCTTGGCTGGTTTTTCTGACTTTAGGGGCAGGACTCGGGGGCCTGTTTTCGGCCTTTATCTCCCATAGAATCAAGGGAGAGGTGGTGCGGGGACCTTTGATGGGAGTCTCTTCCCGCTTGTGGCTTGCACTGCTCGGCGGAATACTCTCCGGGTTTGCCGCCAGGCTGGCCAGGGGGTGCACCAGCGGACAGGCCCTGACCGGGGCATCCGAGCTGGCCTTCGGGAGCTGGGTCTTCATGTTCTCCATCTTTGCCGGGGCATACGCGACGGCATACTTCTTCAGAAAGGAGTGGCTGTGATGGGACCGTTGTATAAGTTCGGATGGTTTGACTTTGCCTACAGCCTGCAGATCGCAGGACTCATCGGCTTCTTTTTCGGATTTGTCCTGGAAAGGGCCGGGTTTGGAGATGCAAGGAAGCTGACGGCCATCTTTTATCTGAGAGACTTTGCCGTACTAAAGGTCATGTTCACCGCCATTGTGGTGTGCATGATAGGCCTTTTATATTTTTCCGTCTTCGGGTGGATCGATCTCAGCCGAGTCTATATCCTCCCCACCTACATCTGGCCGCAGACCGTGGGCGGCCTTGTCATGGGCGTCGGGTTTGTCATGGGAGGATACTGCCCCACCACCTCCGTGGTGGCCACGGTCTCGGCCAAGCTGGACGGTCTCGTCTTTATCGGGGGGATGATCCTGGGCTCATTCATCTTTGCTGAACTCTTCCCCCTGCTCAAGGGCTTCTATGAAGCTGGTTCCATGGGCGCTGTCCGGCTTTCGGATGTCCTGAAGATCAACGCCGGGCTGATCGCCCTCTTCGTATGCCTGATGGCGGTTGGGGCCTACTGGGTCGTTGAAAAGGTGGAACAGAGGTTTGGAGACAGGGGGACCCTTCCAGGCGGTTCCAGAAGGATCAAGGGGGCGGCCGCCGCCCTCCTCATCGTCCTTGGCCTGATTCTGGCTATTGTCAATCCGGACCGGATTGCTGCCAAACGGGCGACGGCGTCGCCGGTTGAAGCGGTGAAAAAGGGTGAAGCCACGGAGCCCATAGCCCCTAAAGCAGAAAAACCCGCCTCAATCCATTTCAAGATTGTGGAAGATGAAGGATGCTGATGTGTCGATATTGCCCGCAGACATGCGATTTCCTGACGCTTGGGCGTCACAAGATAATGACCTCATCAGGAGTGTTTCCATTCAACGGTCTCGATTTACGGGTTTTTTCAAATTGTCAGCGATCGCCTGCTATTTTGTGCACGACTTTTGCGTGCAAAATTTTTTTAAAGAGGCTCATTGACTTCGCCGATATTATGAATTATATTTAAGGCAACTGGTCGGGTGTGTGAAGCGCCAACAAACAACTTTAACACACGATTATAAACCATGAGACGGCCCACGGCCTCCAAAGGTTATATTTAAAAAAGAAAGTTGAGACGGCGCTTGACCCCCACAGGATTCTCGGATGAACGTGCATCTTTTCGGTTCGCAATCTTCAAGCACAGAAATAAAGCGATTGCATCAGTGAAAACAACGGCATTTCGGGAATCCATTTAATCATGATGGCGGCCTGGTAACCAGCAGACCAACCCCTTGACGAAACCCAAATATCTTTCCATAATCGAAACCCCTTATCCAAGGCAGGGCCTTCCTTCGGGCCCTGCCTTTCTTTTTCTGCAACGTCCATATCCGGTCAGCAAACACCCCATCCGGCGCATCTGGGCTTCTTTATCTCGAGGGCTGTCGCTCTGCCAGAAAACAACGTGAATCGTCATTGCATATGGTCCTGTTCCCCACACCTGAAACGGCCTGTTGCCTATCCTGGGCATTTTGGTTATACTCTCTACCATTCACAATCAGGGAAGATACCCATGCGGTTGATTTTCTCTCCTGGGGTTTGAACCCTTCGCCCATACATACTTGTATTGGCAGCATCGGTCATTCTGAACGGCAATCATTCCCGGTGGGTCAGGAGGATATGAGGTGGACATGGGGTAGCCCTCATCGTCTGGAACGAGGTAGGATAACCCTACAGGAAGGTTCCATGAACCTGGCCCAACTGATGATCGACATCGACATCCGTCGGCCGGAGCATCCGGCTGTCATCTTCGGCGGTCGACAGGCGAGCTATTCGGATCCGGACCCGCGCATCGATGCGCTGGCCTGGGGACTCGAGGTACGATTTCACTTTCGTTGATGCAGGGGTTCGAAAATCAGACAGAACCGGGTTTGCGATTGACACCCCAGGCTGAGTTCCTTATACCTGTGCCATCAATTATGGTAAGAGTTCACAGGTTCGGGTTCAACGTTTCCCGCTGCAAAGCGGGATTAGGGGCAAGAGCATTATTAAAGACCCGAATCGCAGGCAACGGGGTGCTGCGTTGTTAACATACGTCCGTTCGGCAACCTATTTGCTGGTTCGAAGTGATGAATCCGGGGCCGCTTATGGCATAAAGGCCTCCAAAATGGGATCAGGGGACCCAGAATGCAACCTTGAATCCCGCTGCAGCGGGAAACCTTTGAACCCGTGAACGGGTACGGATATTCAATGAAATTTGTCATGGCCCTATCTTTTTTTGTTGTCATTTTGGCCAGTTGTGTCGGAGGGGCCGACGCTCTGTCTGACAGACCGCAGGTGGTCATCGAGACGTCAAAGGGGAGCATAGAGCTTGAACTCTATTCAGATGAGGCGCCCAAGACGGTCGCTAATTTTCTGAACTATGCGCGATGGGGCCATTATGACGGGACCGTCTTTCATCGGGTCATTCCCGACTTCATGATCCAGGGAGGTGGGTTTACGCCTGAGATGAAACAGAAACTCACCGAGATGCCCATTGAAAACGAGGCCGACAACGCGCTTAAGAATGACCGGGGAACCGTGGCCATGGCGCGGACCCAGGACCCTCACAGTGCGAGCGCCCAGTTTTTCATCAACACCAAGGACAATACCTCCCTGAACCACAAGAGCAAGACTCCCGAGGGGTGGGGGTATACGGTTTTCGGGAAAGTAATCAAGGGGATGGATGTGGTGGATGCCATCTCGAAGGTAGAGACCGGCGCCCGAGGATCCATGGAGAATGTCCCGATCGAACCGGTGGTCATCACCAAGGTGACGGTTAAAGAACAGTGAAAGGCCTGCGGACGGTGATCGAACAGGATGCTGAAATTGCGGTTAACCAGCGTGCCGCTGCGGGCACGTATCTGATGGGCCTTCGGTCGCCCGAGATCGCGGCAGAGGCCCGGCCGGGGCAGTTTGTCATGATCCGGATGAGACAGGGCATGGACCCGCTGTTAAGAAGGCCCTTTTCCATATGCGGTGTCCGGGACGATCTCGTTTTTGTGCTGTACAGGGTGGTGGGCCGGGGGACCCAGATCCTGTCAGATGCCAGGGAAGGCGACGCATTGGCGGTCCTGGGTCCTTTGGGGACCGGCTTCAGGTGGTCCAGCAAAGGATGTCCTTTTATCCTGGTGGCCGGGGGCATGGGGATGGCCCCGCTTCTGTTTCTGGCCGGATCCATGGCGGCGGAGCGCTATACCTTTTTTGCCGGATTTGGGTCTGCCGATCAGATGGTCGAACCGGATGCACTGGGGGTTCAGGGAATGGGGATCTCCATTGCCACGGACGATGGGTCCGCAGGGCATCATGGCCTTGTCACTGAACTCCTTGAAAACCATTTAACAGGTCTGACTGGGAACCCGGGAATTGTCTTTGCCTGTGGTCCGGTACCCATGCTGAAGGCCGTTGCGGCAATAACGCATCGGAGAAATATTCCCTGCCAGGTCTCTCTGGAGGCGGCCATGGCCTGCGGGCTGGGGGCATGTCAGGGGTGTGCGGTGAGGGCCTCATCTGGACAGGGTCGGACCTACTGGCATGTGTGTCAAGACGGGCCGGTCTTTGACGTGATGGGTGTGGACTGGGGGGCGCTCTAAATGGCGGAGCATCCGGACTTGAGGGTCAGCATCGGTCCTCTGAACCTAAAAAATCCCGTCCTGACGGCATCCGGGACCTTCGGGTATGGCCGGGAGTTTTCCTCCCTGATGGATCTGAACCGGTTGGGCGGGATCGTGGTCAAAGGGGTTTCCCTCCACCCGCGGGAGGGGAATTCGCCTCCCCGGATCGTGGAAACGCCGTGCGGCATGCTGAATGCCATCGGCCTGGCCAATGTGGGCCTGGAGGCTTTCCTGAATGAGAAACTTCCCTGGCTCAGAAAGCTGGATACGGCCGTCATTGTCAATATCTATGGACATTCTGTGGAGGAATACGGGGCCGTGGCGGCCGGGCTTCGAGGGGCCGAGGGCGTATCCGCCATCGAGGTCAACATCTCCTGTCCCAATGTCAAAGAAGGGGGGATGGCCTTTGGCACGGACCCGAAACTGTCGGCCCGGGTGACCGGGTGCGTGGTCAAGGAGTCGGACAAGCCGGTTATCGTCAAACTGTCGCCCAATGTGACCGATATCAGTAAAATCGCGGTGGCCGTGGAAGGCGCGGGCGCGGACGCCTTGACCTTGATCAACACCTTGACCGGCATGGCCATTGACATTGAAAGGCGCGTCCCAAAACTGGCGAACGTCTCGGGAGGACTGTCTGGACCGGCCATCCGGCCCATCGCCGTTTACATGGTCCGGCAGGTGGTCAAAGCGGTACGCATTCCTGTCATCGGAGTCGGCGGGATCATGGATTACCGGGACGCCCTTGAATTCCTGATAGCCGGGGCCCGTGCCATCCAGGTGGGAACGGCTAATTTCGTCCATCCAGCGACCGCTGTCC
>JAUPKI010000431.1 GCA_030837545.1 Thermodesulfobacteriota bacterium
CCCCGCATTGGGGGTGATGAGGAGGATATCGTTGAACTCGGCCCGGCCGTCCCGCCTGGAAACCAGCCCTTCCGGACGCCGTCCTTCTTTGAGGTATCGCCATATCTGCCACAGATGCGCATGGAGGAGGAGTGTTTTCCCGGATCCTGTTGCCATGAAAAAGGCCAGCCGCCTCAACTCATCCTTTTTAAACGGCCCCCCGCCGCCAGCCCCGTGGCTGGAGGCAAAAGCGGTCAGTTCTGCGGCAAAGCCATCCGGGTCTGAGGTAAGCCGATCCAGGTAGATCTCCGTATACAGGAGGGCCAGATACTGAAAATACCGGAAACTTCGAAAGTCAGTGCGGGCCGTGCGCAGACTATCTTCGCATTCCATGATTCGCATGTCATAACCCGCCAGTAGTTCGGGCGCTACCTTGAGGCCGGAACATGTTATCAGTCGTTTGCAGAATTGAATCAACCCTTCTTCATAGCACTCCTCCGGGCAGGTCCGCAACAGGTCTTTCAATGCCTCGAAACCATCTGCGCCAAACAGGGAATGAAAATATCGGGCAAGGATCAGATGCTGGTCCAAAGACATACCGTATCCCCCCTAATTCCGAAAGCCCAGAATGAGACGCTTAAACGTCCCATCCAGAGGCTTGAAACCCGGCATGGCGCAGGGACCGTTGATCCACGCTTCATTCCATTGGCCAAGGTCGCCGATATGCTCCTCCAGAAAGGCCCTGTCCCGGGCCGCCTCTTTTTCCGGCGGGACATTGCGCCAGATCACAAGGACCTTGCCCTCGTCTCCCCTGGCTGCCTTGATGACGCGATACTCCCGATGGGTCTCAGAATCCTGCCATATCTCAAATCGTTGAACCCGCAACCCGTACAGGGCATTGAAGGTCTCCACAAGGTCCACAGGGGTCGTTTTCACTCCTTCGTCAGTGAGGACCTCCATGGTGTAATCAAAGGGCCTATCCAGCGCCTCCCAGTTCAGCATGGCGTCACTCTTTTCCATCAGCCGCTCCAGAACATAGCAGATACGGCGCATGCCATCGGTTTCTTCAGACTCTGTAACGCCCTTGATCTGTTCCTCCTTTGTCAGGTTGTGGAGGGCATCCTCATGGCTTTCCAGCTTGAGGATCTTGACCAGCCTCGGCGTCCGATCGGCCTCTTCTTGAGTCGCCTTCCGCTTTGGCTTTCCCTCCTTCCATTCGGGCGTATACATGACCTTGGCAATGCGCGGCACCAGGACCGTATTGAAATAATCCCCCATCTCCACAAGGATAAATTTTCGCTTGCCACCATCGCTTCGATTAAGCTCAATAACCACATGTCCTGACGTTCCGGAACCAGCGAAATAATCCAAAACATAACCACGTCTACCCGTCACCCAAGCGCAAGTACGTTTCACCAATGCCAGGCTTTTTTCATGCGGGAAATCAGTAAAAGACCCTGATGCCGGTATATCCAACCAATTGTCGCTTACCAAACGGTAATCTTGAGGTGGGACGTAGTATTGAACGACTCCATCATTGTTAAGCCTGACAAAATCCAAATCTATTCCGGCCTGTAGGTTCTCCACATACCATTGATCGATTGTTTTGAATTTCGCTTCATTCTTGAGGTAGGAATCATAGATCTCTTTCGCCTTATATGCCCTCTTTTCTTCCCAACGCCATTGCCCTTTATCTGGTTGTTGATCGAATAGCTTATACCTCATGGTCGGTCGATCTGTACCCCTCCAGAAAGTGTCCCATTTGCCTGGTTTCGGATCTTCAAGAGAACTAATCAAGTGTGGGATACGCATACCGCGTTTTTGTGCCATAATGTGCACAATGTCATGGCCTAAGGTAAGCCGATCGATGTCTTTGAACTGCGCTTGCACATTTTTTATACCCCTTCGAACCACTGCCGAATTCTTTCTCTCAAGGAAGCACTCTCCGAGAAGAATACTGGACTTCGCTGATTCTTGGTCCCCAATCTGGATGAAGAATAGACCTTCTTGGCTCAACAATTGCTTCGCCAATCCACTCCCCATTTGAATTAGAGTTAGCCAGGTTGACTCTTGATACCCGTCTTTATAAGGGAAATTAATGTCATCTCCCGTATTGTAAGGTGGATCGATGTAGATGCAGTTCAATCCTCCTTCGTACCTCGGCAACAGGTAATTCAACGCCTGGAAATTCTCAGAATGAATCAGAAGGCCGTCAGTGGCCTCATCCAGATCGCCGAAATGGTCGCTCAGGGCGCACAGGAGGCGGAGCTTGAAGTCAGTGTCGAAGCAGCGGGTATCCACGGGCAGGGTCGGGTGCTGATCGAGGAAGGTATGGTTGATTTCGCCTTTCTGGTTGAACAGATCTTTCTTGGGTTTGATGGAATACCAGCCTTTCCACTGGTCGATCTGGGTCTTGTTGGACAGGACCTCAGCCCGCAGGGTTTCGGGAACATGCTGAATGGGCGCCAGGTAGTCAACGGCCAGGGCGAACTTCTTTTTTTCAAAGAGCGTCTTCTGGGCTTCCTCGATGCGTGCCAGAAAGTCGATGATCTGTTCCGACAACCGGCGGAACACCCGCACGCTGAGGCGCTTCCTCTCAAGGGCAGCGGCATCCGCCTCCATGTCCATGAGATGGACCACCTGATCGCGGATATAAAACTCCAGCTCATCCAGCAGGAACTCCCGAAGCCGCTTGTGGACGAAAAAGTCGGTGGTGTTTTTTCGGGTAAAATGACGCAGCCGCTTGTCGAGCAAGGTCAGTGTTTCCTTTTCAGTCTGGTAGGCTGTCGCGGCCAAAACACCAGCCAGCATGGGATCGGGTATGGCCTTGAGGATGGCGGGGCCTGCCTCGTGGAGCAGAGCTGCCTGGCCTTTTGACTTGGGGCCGTAGCGCTTGATCTCCTGTTCCGTGGGCAGACGATAGTGGAAGGGGATCGTCACATTCCTCGATTCATGATCGACTTCGATCCCCGGGATCTGAGGGAAAAAGAAGCGGGTGTCTCCCTTGGTGTTGCCCGGGGGCGTGGAGGCCTCTACGATCTTGAACTGAATGCGCCAGGGACCGGCAACGGTCTCCACCTGAAATGCGTAATCCCGAAAGTTTTCCCCGGATTTCACATAATACTGGTCTTTGTTGGCCCAGTGGAACAGGGTCTCCTCCCCGTTGTAAGGGACCACGTATCTGTTCCGAGCGCCGAAGAAATGCCGGGGGATAAAATCCCCCTCATCATAGTAGCGGGAAAAGAAGGCGTACAGATGGTTGTAAGTGTCGTCCTTCTGTTCTTCCAGGGAGGCCCTTTCTTGTGACTTCCGGCGGAGTTCCTCATATTCGGCAATAAGGGCCTTGAGGGTTTTTCCGGCCCTGTTGGCACACTCCGGTCTGATTGTGCCGTCGGGCAGAATGGCCTGGTCGTCTTCGGTCTCCGAAACGATCTGTGTCTTCAGCTCACGCAGCCTCTCTGACGCGCCTTTGCCTTCCTGATCCAGTAAGTCTGCAAATGAGGCATCCACGCTCGCGGGGAGTTCC
>JAUPKI010000007.1 GCA_030837545.1 Thermodesulfobacteriota bacterium
CTGACCAGTATCCAGTATCCACCCAATGTTGAGTGCCCCATATCGCTGTCGAGCCCCATCCAGAAAAAGATCGCCTGGGCCCGAAGCCATTGCGAGAGATTCGGAAAGGCGCTCCTGGGAGACCAGGAGATTGCCGGTCTCTTAGACAATCTGAAAGAGGCGGTTGCTGCCTCCCGCAGGGAGATGGCCCAAACAGGCATTGTGGAGATATGCCGGCGGTGTGATCGGGAAGAGGGCGGCTCGTGCTGCGGGGCCGGCATCGAAAACCGGTATGATGCCTGTCTCCTACTGATCAATCGCCTTCTCGGGGTACATCTCCCTGAAGAGAGGCGCCAGTCCGATTCCTGTTTCTTTTCAGTTGAAAACGGGTGCCTTCTGATGGCCCGCCATATCATCTGCATCAATTATCTCTGTAAGAACGTGACGGATCAGGTCGATCCATGCAGAATAGCCGCAGTTCGGGAAAAGGAGGGGGAGGAGGTAAATGCCCTCTTTGTGCTCCATGAGCGCATCAAGACCGTTTTGAAGCAATGGACCTAAGCATCAGGGACAGCCTCGCCGCGGTAGCCGAGTTCTATGACCAGAGGAAGGTGGGAGATTCGGGGCCGCTGGGCTTCAGACGATCTACCGATCTGATGACCCTCCTTGCATGCGCGGATCGCCTGATGGAGGAAAAGATCATTGTCCCGGGCGAGACCGCATTCCTGGACTTAGGATGCGCCGACGGGCGGGTGAATCTCTTTTTCAGCTATCTGGTCAGGCTGTCGGTCGGCATCGAACTGGATGAATGGACCCTCGATGAATATGGTCCGTTGAGGTCCCACCTGGAGGCGCTCCTTGAAAGGGAGAACCTACTGCCTCCCCCGGAAAATATCTTCTTGTTTCACGGCGATTCCACCGAAAGGCGACTTCACGACGCGGTTGCCCGCACGACAGGTCTGGGCGTCGAGTCTTTTGATCTCTTCTATACCTATCTCGTCATGCACGATGCATTTGCAGAGATGCTGGCGGAAAGGGCCCGACAGGGCGCCATATTCATGGTCTATGGCCTCCACAAGGTCCTGCCGCAATACTCAGGGTTCCGTCTCCTGCGGCATCTGAGCCCGATGGAGGAAATACTGGCCCTATACGAGAAGATGTAACGTCATGGCCGAGGCACGTTGCGTGCGGGGTGAAATGAGACCGTCAGGTTCGCATCATTGCAACCCTTGGGAAGGCTATCGTTGCACGAACGCTATTATCCTTGCAATGCTATCGCCTTCCTGCAATGCCTGACTTCCGTGTAACCTGTTGATAGCAAGGTAGTTGTTGCCACTGCGATGATCTCACGCCAAACATGGCACGTTACTGGCAATAGCTTGAAAACGGGGTCTGTGTTACACAAGCGGGACCATCTGTTCGGTGTGCGGCCGTGAGCCCATGATGAAGGCATGGCGGCCCCATTACATACCCATAATAGAAACACAGTTGGACTCTGAGACTCGAACCAAAAGCGTAAGGATGCGTTCTTCGTCTGTTGGTTTCCAGTTTCAGCGTGTCAGCGCCTAAGACGTTGATTATTATAAATGAAACTGGAGGTAACATAATTTATGCCAAGCAAAATGAGTCAAAAGGATCAGCATCAGCAGCAGGATGTTGAGATAAAGGAAAGGCTCAAACGCATCAAGAACAAGATACTGGTCATGAGCGGCAAGGGGGGCGTGGGCAAGAGCAGCGTGGCAGCCTATCTGTCCGTGGCCCTGGCCAAGCGGGGCTATCGGGTCGGTCTGATGGACGTGGACCTTCACGGTCCCAGCATCCCGCGGCTGCTGGGTCTCAAGGGGAGCATCGGTCCAGCGACCCGTGAGGGAAAGGCCCGGGCGGTGCAGTATATTCCGAACATGGAGGTGATTTCCATCGAGCCGCTCATGGGCGACAACAAGGACGCGGCCACGATCTGGCGGGGGCCCCTTAAGATCGGCGTCATCCGGCAATTCATATCCGATATTGAGTGGGACGATCTCGACTACATGATCATCGACTCTCCTCCCGGAACCGGCGACGAACCGCTGACTGTGGCCCAGACCATCCCTGATGCCAAGGCCCTCATTGTGACCACGCCCCAGGAGATTTCGCTGGCAGACGTGCGAAAGTCCATCAATTTCTGCCGTCAGGTCCACATGCAGATCCTGGGCCTTGTGGAAAACATGAGCGGTCTCATCTGCCCCCACTGCGGGAAGACCATCGACATCTTCAAGACCAAAGGCGGGATGTTGATGGCCAAGAAAGAAGGATTGCGACTCTTAGGGACCCTTCCGCTTGAACCGCAGGTCGTGTCCAACGGCGATGTCGGCGACATGAGTCTTCTGGAAAATCCGGATCTTCCGATCACTCGGGAATTCAACAAGATTGTCGATGCGGTCATTAAGTTTTCCGATACCCAGCTTCCCATGGCCCCGAAGCCGCCCATAGACGTTCCGGCGCGGAAGAAGTCATCCTCCGACACAAAAATGATCGTGGTCCCGGTATCAGGAGGGAAACTCGCGGCCCATTTCGGTCACTGCGAGCACTTCGCATTCATGGAGATCCGGGACGGCAAGATCATCGGGACAGAGATGCGGACCCCGCCGCCGCACGAACCCGGGGTCATCCCCAAGTGGCTCCATGATCAGGGGGCGGACGTGGTCATCGTCGGGGGAATGGGCGAAAGGGCACAGGATCTTCTGCGGGAAAAGGGGACCGAGGTCATCATCGGCGCCCCTATGGACGCACCCGAGTCCCTGGCCAACCAGTACCTTGCAAAGACCCTGGTGTCGGGCGCCAATATCTGCGACCATTAGGAGACCACAGCGGTCAGCGAGCAGTAGGAAGCAAGGAGCAAGGAGCAGGGGGCAAAGAGCAGGGAGCGGAGGGCAAAGAGCAGGGAGCAGGGAGGAGGGCGTTAGACAGGGAAGTGTGAAGTTTGGCGTGCAGAGTTGAAAGTTCAAATCGGAATCCTTTCTTCTTAACTTTAGGCACTTCAAACTCCTAACTCCAAACTCAGGAATACCATTATCCAGTCCCGCATTCTGCGGGATCTGCGCTTCGCTTCGACCGGCAAGCAAGAAGGAGTCAGGCATGATTATCAGTATTGCAAGTGGAAAGGGGGGGACGGGGAAGACCACCGTGGCGACCAATATGGCCGTTTCGGTGGGGACCGATGTTCAGGTCCTGGACTGCGATGTGGAGGAGCCCAACGCCCATCTCTTTCTCCACCCAACCATTGAAGAGATTCAGACCATCACCACCCCGGTCCCCGAGGTAGATATGGCAAAATGCACGCTGTGCGGGAAATGCGGCGAGATCTGCCAGTTCAAGGCCATTGTGGTTATCGGTGAAACCGTCCTCCCCTTCCATGAAATGTGTCACAGTTGCGGCGGGTGCATGGAGGTCTGCCCTGAGAAGGCGATTACAGAGGTAGGCCGGGAAATGGGCGTGATCGAGCGGGGACACAGGAACGGGATGGAGTTCGTCCATGGAAAGCTGAGAGTGGGGGAGGCCATGTCGCCCCCCCTGATCCGAAAGGTGCGGGAATATGCCCGGCCCGGCGCACTGACCATCATCGACGCCCCCCCCGGGACCTCATGCCCGGTGATCGCCTCCATGAAGGGCGCGGATTTTGTCCTGCTGGTCACGGAACCGACCCCCTTTGGCCTGCACGACCTCAAACTGGCGGTTGGGGCGGTTCGCATCCTGGGCATTCCCTGCGGCCTGGTCATCAACCGGTCGGATATGGGAAATGACGAGGTGTGGACCTATTCCCGGCAGGAGGGCATTCCCATATTGATGGAGATCCCTTTTGACCGACGCATTGCAGAGGTTTATTCCAGGGGGGAGATGATTGTGGAGGCCATGCCCGAATGGAAAGAGAAATTCCTCGA
>JAUPKI010000432.1 GCA_030837545.1 Thermodesulfobacteriota bacterium
ATAACGGAAATCTCATTCTTCCCTAACAAAAGCCTAACAATTCAGGACTACCGTAAACGGCCAGAAAATGGAGGTGGATGGGTTCATCACAGAGCACGGTGAACCTTCTCTATCAAACTTGTAATTTTAAATGGAGGGTAAGAATGAAAATGAAAGGTACGGCAATCGTGGCGTGTCTTGCAGCAGGGGTTTTTGCTGCCAATATGGCATGGGCGGGAAACATCGTGATCAAGGGATCGACGACCGTGCTCCCCATCGCCCAGAAAACGGCCGAGGCCTACATGAAACAGAATCCGGATATAAAGATATCCATTTCGGGCGGCGGTTCCGGCGAGGGGATCAAGGCCCTGGTTGACGGCTCGACGGACATTGCGGACAGTTCCCGCTTCATCAAGCAGAAGGAGGTTGACCTGGCCGTCAAAAACGGGATCTATCCGGTCCCCTTTGCCGTCGCCTATGACTGCATCGTGCCTGTGGTCCATCCGACCAATACGGTCGTCAATATCACCCTGGCGCAGCTCAAGGACGTCTACACAGGCAAAATCAAAAACTGGAAGGAGATCGGAGGACCAGACCGGCCTGTGGTCGTGATCTCCAGGGACACCTCTTCAGGCACCTATGAAGTGTGGCACGAAAAGGCCCTGAAAAAGGAGAGGGTGTTTGCAGGCGCCCTGCTTCAGGCATCGAATGGCGCGGTGTGTCAGGCCGTTGCAAAAAACCCGAATGCCATCGGTTATATCGGTCTGGGATACGTCAACAAAGACGTCAAGGCCTTGACGGTGGATCGAGTCGAGGGATCGAAAACAACGACCCTGAACGGCACCTTTCCGATCAGCAGACCCCTCTTCATGTTTACGCCCGGATGGCCAAAGGGGGATGTCCTCAATTTCATCAACTTTGTTCTGAATCCGACCAAGGGACAGAAACATGTCGAAGAATCGGGGTATGTGCCCCTTTTTTGATGACTGATGGTAATATATGAAGCCCCGTGAAATTTTCCCGTTGGTTTTCACGGAGCTAAAATTCATTGGGGACTGACGTATCTGGGGAAATCTGTGACATCTGTGGACGGAATGTTTTGTCGAAGGATCGTCTAAATGGCAAGAAGAGCGAAAACAGAAAAGGGCCGACGAGCCAGGGAGAGGGTGATCCGCTTCTTTTTTTTCGGCGTGGCACTGGCCTCCATCACCACCCTCTTTCTGATCGCCCTCTTTCTGTTCCTCGAAGGCGTCCCCATTTTTAAGGAGGTCTCGGTTCTGGACTTCATATTCGGGACAGAGTGGTATCCTACGGATGATCCTGCGGACTTCGGCATCTTTCCCCTGATTGTGGCATCGATTGCCGTGACACTGGTCTCGTCGCTCATTTCGATACCATTAGGTGTATTAACCGCACTCTATCTGGCAGAGAGAGCATCTCCAAGGGTCCGGGAATGGGTCAAACCGATGGTGGAATTGCTGGCTTCGCTTCCTTCGGTGGTCATCGGGTTTTTTGGCATGGTCATTGTGGCGCCGTTTCTCCAGCAGATGCTAAATATACCCACAGGACTCAATTTGTTCAATGCCTCGCTGATGCTGGCCTTTATGTCCATCCCCACCATCTGCAGCCTCTCGGAAGATGCCGTCTTCGGCGTTCCCGTGGAACTGAAAGAGGCCTCTTTGGCCCTGGGCGCCACCCAGTGGGAGACCATCGTACGGGTCATCCTCCCGGCAGCCATTTCCGGCATATGCACCGCCGTTATCCTGGGAATGTCCCGGGCCATGGGAGAAACCATGGTGGTGCTGATGGTCGCCGGCGGGGCTGCCATGATGCCCACATCCCTCTTTGACCCGGTGAGACCCATGCCTGCGAGCATCGCCGCGGAGATGGGGGAGGCCCCTTTTCAAAGTGAGCATTACTATGCCCTCTTCGCCACGGCCATTGTATTGTTCCTATTTACATTGGCCTTCAATATCATTGCCGAACAGATCTCCCATCGATACAGGCAGGTGGGGGCGGCGACGCTGTAGAGCAGGGAGCAGGGGGCAGGGGGCAGAGGGCAGGGAGCAGGGGGGTGGGAGCAGGGGGGTGGGGAGTGTGAAGTGTAAAGTGGGGAGTTTAAATCGGAATTCTTCCTCTTTTAACTTTGCTGGTCTCGTAAAAAGTCGTCACCCCGTTGAATCCCGCCGCGGGACTGGATTCCGGCTTTCGCCGGAATGACGGAAAATGGCGTTTCGTGACTTTTTACGAGACCATCAACTTTAGGCACTTCAAACTCGTAACTTCAAACTTGGTGAAACCAGTAACGCGCATCCATAGGCAGGAATCGTCAGGATGAATCGATGAACAGGATCAACCAGAGCAATCGCGTGCAGCCTCGCAGAAAGGTCATCCAGGGGGTCATGTTCGGCCTTTTCAGGGTATCGGCCGCGATCAATGGGGCCGCCCTGGTCCTGGTGATTTACTTCCTCGTGGCACGGGGATGGCGGGCCATCAACTGGACCTTTTTAACCCAGGCCCCTATGGATTCCATGACCAAGGGGGGCATTCTCCCCTGCATCATCGGGACCCTCTGTCTCAGCCTCGGGGCCATTCTCATCGCCCTCCCGATCGGGGTTTCGTCGGCCATTTACCTGAACGAATATGCGCGTCCCGGCCGAATCGTTCGTCTCATCCGGCTGGGGATCAACAATCTTGCCGGGGTCCCTTCCGTGGTTTTCGGACTCTTCGGGTTGGCATTCTTCGTCGTATATTTGAGGATGGGGGTCAGCATCCTTGCCGGAGCCCTGACCCTGGGGGCCATGACCCTGCCGGTCATTATCGGAGCCACGGAAGAGGCCCTGAGGGCCGTGCCGGACACCTACAGGGAGGCGTCATTAGGCCTCGGCGCCACCCAATGGCAGACCATCTACCGAGTCGTTCTGCCGACGGCACTGCCGGGAATCCTCACCGGGGCCATCTTGGGGATCAGCAGGGCGGCCGGAGAAACCGCGCCAATCATGTTCACGGCCGCAGTATTTTTCACCCCCTCTCTGCCGACCTCTATCTTTGATGAAATCATGGCGCTCCCGTATCATATTTATGTGCTGGCAACGGCAGGTACGGAGATCGAAGCCACCCGGCCCCTCCAATATGGAACGGCGCTGGTGCTGATCGTCCTCGTGCTCGGCCTAAACCTGATCGCCATCCTCTACCGGTCCCGGCTAAGGAAAAGGCGATGATGGAAAATTCACCTAAAATGTCGACACAGGAGCTGGATTTCTACTACGGCGAGGCTCAGGCCCTTTCTCGAATTTCACTGGAATTCCATGCGAACCAGGTGACAGCCCTCATCGGCCCCTCAGGCTGCGGTAAAAGCACCCTGTTGCGCTGCCTCAACCGCATGAACGATCTCATTCCGTACAGCAGGGCCGAAGGAAAGGTCCTTCTCGACGGTGAAAACATCTACGATTCCAGTGTGGATGTGGTGACGCTCCGTCGCCACGTGGGCATGGTCTTTCAAAAGCCGAACCCGTTTCCCAAGACCATTTTTGAAAACGCGGCCTACGGTCTACGCGTGAATGGAATACGGGATAAAGACTTCCTGACCGACAGGGTGGAAACCAGCCTGAAGCAGGCGGCCCTGTGGGATGAGGTCAAAGACCGTCTCCACGATTCCGCCCTGGGATTGTCCGGCGGACAACAGCAACGGCTCTGCATCGCACGGGCCATGGCCGTGGAACCGGAGGTCTTGCTCATGGACGAACCGGCGTCGGCCCTGGACCCGATCGCCACCCTGAAGATCGAGGAATTGATCCATGAATTGAAAGAGACCTACACGATCATTATCGTCACCCACAACATGCAGCAGGCCGCACGGGTGTCCGATGTCACCGCCTTTTTCTATCTTGGCAAGCTGATCGAGGTGGACCGGACCGAAACCCTATTTACCCGGCCCAAGCTCAAGCAGACGTCGGATTACATTACCGGCCGATTTGGCTAACATAGCGAGCGCAGCCTGTGTCCGGGGGCCGGTCAGATCAGGCAGAAACTCCCTAAGGGATGAACGTCCAACATCGAACGTCCAACGTCGAATGAACCAGCAACGAGCAACCAGAAACGAGGAACGAGAACCCCTGAACCTCTGAACCTTGAACCTCTGAACCTGAAGTTTTATATGAGAAGCGGATAGGGTCGATAGGGTGATCGACCCCATGAGCGCCTGCGCGGCAGGTCGGGCACACAACCACAAACCCAAGAAACTCAACAAACTCAAGTAAC
>JAUPKI010000433.1 GCA_030837545.1 Thermodesulfobacteriota bacterium
ACGAGGTCATTATGGGAAATGTCGTGGGTGCAGGTCAGGGCCAGAATGTGGCGCGGCAGGCCACGATCCGGGCAGGGATCTCCAAGGAGACGGCCGCCTTTACCGTGAACAAGGTCTGCGCATCGGGCATGAAGGCCCTGGCGCTGGCAGCCCAGTCGATCCATTCCGGCGAGGCCGATGTGATACTGGCCGGGGGCATGGAGAACATGAGCCTCATCCCCTATGCCCTTCCGGCCGCACGATGGGGCGCACGGATGAACAACGCCGACCTGGTGGACCTGATGATCATGGATGGGCTGTTTGAGATCTTTTACGGCTACCACATGGGCGTCACCGCGGAAAATATCGCGGCCAAATACGCCATTTCAAGGGAAGAGCAGGATGAACTGGGGGCCTTGAGTCACCAGCGGGCCAGAAAGGCTATAACAGAGGGGCTGTTCAAGGACGAAATCGTGCCGGTGGTTATTCCTCAGCGGAAGGGAGACCCGGTGGTCTTTGATACAGATGAGCGGCCCATGGACACCAGTGCGGAGAAAATGGCGAAATTGAAACCCGCCTTCAAGAAAGACGGCACCGTAACCGCCGGAAATGCCTCCGGGATCAACGATGCGGCAGCGGCCCTCCTTGTCATGTCGGAGTCCAAGGCCTCGGAACTCGGCCTGAAACCCCTTGCCAGGATACGGGCCTTTGCATCCGCCGCCATCGATCCGGCCTATATGGGCCTGGGTCCGATCCCGGCGGTCAGGAAGATCCTTCAGAGGGAAAAGCTCTCCATCAATGACTTTGGCGTGATCGAGCTGAATGAGGCCTTTGCGTCACAGGCCATCGCGTGCGTGCGGGAGCTGAAATGCGACATGGAAAAGACCAATCGCCTCGGGAGCGGCATTTCCATCGGTCATCCCATCGGCTGTTCAGGGGCCCGTCTCGTGGTGACCCTGATGGGCGAGATGCTGCGGTCCGGGGCTCATCTGGGGCTGGCTTCTTTATGCATCGGTGGTGGCCAGGGCATGGCCATGGTGCTGGAGATGGATTGAGGTATTTAGAAATTGAGGAATTGAGAGAATATCCAATGTAAAACGGGGGTAACCAATGGCTTACGAAAATATCATTTATGAGACAGAAGGCAATATAGGGATCATCCGGTTCAACCGGCCGAAGGCCTTGAACGCTATCAATTCGGATGTCGTGAGAGATGTGCAGAAGGCCCTGGACGAGGTGGAGGCCGATTCCTCCCTCCGAGTCCTGATCTTGACCGGTGAAGGGGGCAAGGCCTTCGTGGCCGGAGCCGATATCTCCCTGATGGTCAACCTGACACCGCTTCAGTTGCGGGAGTTCTCTTCCTCCCTTCACGAATTGGGGTTCCGCATGGAGGGGCTTTCCATTCCGATTATTGCGTGCGTCAACGGATTCGCATTAGGCGGCGGCACCGAGATCGCCATGGCGTGCGATTTCATTTACGCCTCTGAGGACGCCAAGTTCGGCCAGCCCGAGATCAACCTGGGGATTATCCCGGGTGCGGGCGGGACCCAGCGCCTTCCGAGGCTGGTGGGGAAGGGGATGGCCAAGGAACTCTGCATGACCGGGGCCATCATCAGCGCCCGGGAGGCCAAGGAGATCGGCCTGGTCAACAAGGTCTTTCCCGCGGATAAGCTGTGGGAAGAAACCCTCAAGACGGCCAACGTGCTTGCATCGAAGGGGAGATTTTCCCTCATGGCAGTGAAGCGCTGCATCGACCGGGGTTTTAACCTGGATCTGCGCGCGGCCTGCGGCCTGGAGACGGACCAGTTTGCGTTGTGCATGGCAAGCCCTGACGGCAGGGAGGGGATGAGTGCATTTTTGGAGAAGAGAAAGCCTGATTTTAAAGGAGGGTTGAGCTGACATGGACTTTGCCTTGACCGAAGAACAGCAGATGGTAAAGGATATGGCGGCCCGGTTTGCCGAGACCGAGATCAAACCGAAGGCGGCCGAACTGGATGAAAAACACGAACATCCCGCAGACATCGTGCGACAGATGGGCGAATTGAAGATGATGGGCATCGCTGTGCCCGAGGAATTCGGTGGCGGCGGCATGGATTATGTCAGCTATGTGCTGGCCCTCATCGAGATATCCAAGGCATGCGCCTCCACTGGGGTGATCATGTCGGTCAATAACTCCCTCTACTGTTTTCCGGTCAATGCGTACGGGACGGACGAACAGAAGAAGAAGTACCTGTCTCCCTGCGCCTCAGGCGAAAAGATCGGATGCTACGGCTTGACCGAGGCCGGGGCAGGGTCAGATCCCGCAGGCATGCGGACGACCGCAGTGAAGGACGGCAACGAATGGGTGATCAATGGCGAAAAGAAGTTCATCACCAACGGCAACGTGGCCTCGTACAGCGTCATCGCGGCCGTCACCGAGAAGGGAAAAGGGTACAAGGGGATCTCCTCCTTTGTGATGGACCTGGAGAATACCCCCGGCTTCAAGGTGGGACGGGTGGAGGCCAAACTGGGCATTCTGGCCTCCGGGACCTCGGAGCTGATCTTTGAGGATGCCAGGTTGCCTGCCGGGGCCCTTCTGGGAAGCGAGGGGGAGGGCTTCAAGCAGATGCTCACCACCCTGGACGGGGGCCGGATCGGGATCGCCTCCCAGGCCATCGGGATCGGACGGGCCGTCCTGGAAGAGGCGGTGGCCTATGCCAAGACACGGGAGCAGTTCGGCAAGCCGATCAGCACGTTTCAGGCGATCCAGTGGAAACTGGCCGACATGGCCACGGAACTGGATGCCGCAGAACTCCTGACCCTTCGCGCGGCCTGGCTGGAGGACCACAAAAAGCCCTATGAAAAGGCCGCTGCCATGGCCAAGATGTACGCATCGGATGCGGCCATGAGGGCCTCGATTGAGGGGATTCAGGTCCTGGGGGGATATGGGTACTGCAAAGAATACCCGATGGAGCGCCACATGCGGGATGCCAAGATCTGCCAGATCTATGAAGGGACCAACGAGATCATGCGCCTGGTGGTGGCGAGGAACCTTATTCGGGAGGGATGAGTGACGATTGATGGTTGAAATGCGTGATCGGCAAAAATCAATCAACAATCAACAACCGGCAATCAACAATCAACAATCCGAAGGGGGTGTCTTATGCCCTTGACCTTTAATGACAAGATTTTTGACGACATCAAAAAGGGGAGGGAAAAGTGGGAGAAGGAACTGGAGAAGGTCTTTGCGGCGAGACCTGAACGCCTCCCCCGGTTTTCCACGGTTTCCGACCGGGAAATCGGCCAACTCTATACCCCTGCCGACATCAAGGCCCAGGATTTCATGAGAGATATCGGGTTCCCCGGCGAGTACCCCTTTACGCGCGGAGTTCAGCCGTCCATGTACCGGGGCCGTCTCTGGACCATGCGGATGTTTGCAGGCTTAGGCAGCGCCAGCGACACGAACAAACGGTTTCATCTCCTGGTCAATCAGGGGCAGACCGGTCTCTCCACGGCCTTTGATATGCCGACCCTCATGGGCTACGACACGGATTCCCCCAAGGCCAGGGGGGAATGCGGCAAGTGCGGGGTGGCCATCGACACCATCGAAGACATGGAAGACCTGTTTGAAGGTCTCCCCATTGACAAGATCACCACCTCCATGACCATCAACCCCCCGGCATCGGTGATCTGGGCCATGTATATCGCCATGGCGGAAAAGCGGGGGATCGATCGAAAGGCGATCGGCGGGACCATCCAGAACGACATGCTCAAAGAGTTTATCGCCCAGAAGACCTTCATGTGTCCGCCCGTGCCTTCTGTCCGCATCATCACGGATACGGTGGAATTCGGGACAAAAGAGGTCCCGAGGTGGAACACTATCAGCATCAGCGGGTATCATATTCGGGAGGCGGGATCCACTGCGGTGCAGGAACTGGCCTTTACCCTGGGAGACGGCATTGCTTATACGGAAGAGGCCATCAAGCGGGGGCTTGACGTGGATGATTTCGCCCCCAGGTTTTCCTTCTTTTTCAATTCCCACCTCGATTTTTTTGAGGAGATCGCCAAGTTCCGGGCGGCCCGGCGGATGTGGGGAAAGATCATGAAGGATCGGTTCAAGGCAAAGGATCCGAGATCGTGGTGGTTGCGGTTCCACACGCAGACCGCTGGGTGTTCCCTAACGGCCCAGCAGCCTTACAACAATGTGGTTCGGACGGCGCTTCAGGCATTGGCGGCCGTGATGGGCGGCACCCAGTCGCTTCACACCAACTCCTTGGATGAGGTCTTAGCCATACCGACCGAGGAGGCTGCGACCATCGCCTTGAGGACGCAGCAGATTATTGCCGAAGAATCCGGGGTGGCCAATATGATCGATCCCCTGGGAGGGTCGTACTTTGTGGAGGCCCTGACCAACCGGATGGAGGAGGAGGCCTTTGAGATCATCGAGAAGATCGACAATATGGGCGGCATGCTGTCGGCCATAGAGAAAAACTATCCTCAGCAGGAGATCGCCGATGCCGCCTATCGCTACCAGAAACAGATCGATGAAAAGGAAAAAATCGTGGTAGGGGTCAACAAGTATGTGACCGAAGAGGATATCCCGGTGGAAATCATGGAGATCGACGAGGAACTGGAAAGCCTTCAGATAAAAAAGATCCATCGCGTCAAGAATGAGCGCGACAACCGCCGGGTCGAGGCATGCCTGGAAAGGGTGGGCGAGGCCTGCTCAGGCGATACAAACGTCATGGAGGCCCTGATTGATGCGGTCAAGGCCCACGCGACCCTCCAGGAGGTGTGTGACGTTTACAGGAAGGTGTATGGCGCATACAGGGATCCGGGGATATATTAGGGATTGGCAATTCCTCAATTCCCGATATCCAATTCCCTCATGTTGGAGAGAAATTGATGAAACAGAAGCGAAGAGTCAGGGTGATGGTGGCAAAACCCGGCCTGGACGGTCATGACCGGGGGGCCAGGATCATAGCAAGGGCGTATCGGGACGCCGGTTTTGAGGTGGTATATACAGGCCTCCATCAGACGCCGGAAGAGATTGTCGAGGCCGCCATACAGGAAGATGTGGACATGATTGGGCTCTCGAGCCTGGCAGGGGCTCACAGATATCTGTTCCCTGCGGTTGTGCAGCTCCTTCACGAAAGGGGAGCGGATGATATTGTCGTGTGCGGGGGGGGCATCATACCGGAGGATGATATTAAAAGGCTGAAGGCAATTGGGGTCCGGGAGGTTTTTACCCCCGGGACGCCCCTTGACCAGATTGTCCGATGGGTCGAGCAAAACGTAACACCAAGGTAAGAAAAGGACGTTATGGCCAGTGTAGCTGAGAAGGTCGTTGCCGGGGATGTCAGGGCGGTGGCGCGTCTGATCCGCGATATCGATGACGGCATGCCGGAGGTGCGCGAGGTCTTGAAGGAGCTGTATCCCCATACCGGGAAGGCCTATGTCATCGGCATTACGGGGGCCCCCGGGGTGGGCAAGAGCACGCTGGTCGACCAGATTATCGCTCACCTCAGAAAAAGGGACAAGACCGTCGGGGTCCTTGCAGTGGATCCCACCAGCCCGTTCAGCGGCGGCGCTATCCTGGGGGACCGCGTGAGAATGCAGCGGCACAGCATGGATCCGGGCGTTTTTATACGGTCTATGGCCACGAGGGGTCATTTCGGGGGCCTGACCCAGTCCACCCGGAGCGCCATTGATGTCCTGGATGCCATGGGCAAGGACTATATCCTGGTAGAAACCGTCGGCGTGGGTCAGGATGAGGTGGATGTGGTGAGAAGCGCCCACACCACCGTTATCGTGGTGATCCCGGGGATGGGAGACGACATCCAGGCCATCAAGGCCGGGATCCTTGAGGTGGGCGATATCTTTCTGATCAACCAGGCCGACCGGGAAGGCTCGGACAAGACCCTGAGCGACCTGAGACTCATGATCGAAATGGACCAGAAAAAGTATGATCAAGGCGGATGGAAACCGCCCATACTCAAGGTCCAGGCCGTGTTCGACAAGGGGGTGGACGAATTCCTGGAAGCAGTCGACCGGCACGCAGCATACCTTGCCGAGACGACAGGCAGCCTTAATTTCAGGGGAAGCAGAGACAAGGTCCGCCAGGAGTTGGGAGAGATGATCAAGGCCCGGCTTATTGAGGAGGTCCTCATCCGATTGACGGAATCGGGTGAATTCGACAGGGCTATTGACTCGATTGTGAAGGGAAAAGTGGACCCCTATACGGCCTGTGAAGAGCTGGTGCTTCCCGTTCTGGCCCGTTGAAAGGAGCGCATCGCCCATGGAACAGCCTCCGGCGAAGCGCCATCCATGTTCCGAAGCGGCAGTGCCCTCATGGACCCTGTAACACAGGGGATGCCCGTTGCGACGTAAACCCTGACCCGGGATGTTTCTGATGTACACCATTTTCTGGTGGTTTCGCCAGGTTCTTCTCATCCTTGCAGGATGCTTCTTCCTGACCTTCGGGATTCATGTCTTGATCGCTGCCTATTATCTGAAAGATCCCTATTCCTTTATTATGGCCTTTTTTGCATCCAACCTCATCATCCTCATCAGCGCCACCCTCATCTTGGGCTTCATCCTGCGGATGATAAAGGTGTACCGGATTTTGAAAGAGGATGGGTGACGGGTTGCTGGATTTTCAAGGTCTGACGTTACGAGTCTGGAGTGCCTATTCACGCCTTGGCGTCATAGAAAAGGAATAATCCCGACCTAAACTTTTAACTCCACACTCCACACTTTAGCTCACTTTAGTCACTTGTTGTGAAAGGAGGTAGCGCCATGCCAAGCGCAAAGAAGGGACAGCCTATCGGTAAACGGCTATCGAAGATGCGCAGAGAGAAAAAACTGACCCTTAAGCACCTGGCTAATGAGACAGGTCTGGCGACGAATTTTATATCCCAGGTCGAAAAGGGAGAGGTGATTCCACCGGTATCTGTTATCTTACAGCTTTCAAGAGCCCTTGAAATCGATTCCAGCATCCTTCTTGCTGAGGAGAAACAGAGGGCTGGTAAAAAATCTGCTGAGGACTTTAAGAAAAGGACCGATGCTTATACCTACGAGACCCTCACGCCGGAGGCCATCAACAAACACCTGAAGGCATTCAAGGTCTTTATCGATGCGAAGTCAGAGCATAAGTCGATCAGTTACCAGCACCTTGGAGAGGAATTCCAGTATGTCTTGAAAGGAAAAGTCGAGGTGATGGTCGGGGAAAACAAGAATATCCTTGGACCCGGGCAGAGTCTCCACTTCAATTCTTCGATCGCACACAAGCTCAGGAATATCAGCTCGGAAAAGGCGGAGCTGCTGGTGGTGCTGTATACGCCGTAAGGGGCGTATTGAGGAATTGAGGAATTTGGGGATTCAGGAATTGAGGAATTGAAGGATTGAAGGATCGTGAAGGAAAGAAATGGCCTACCAACTGAATGAAGAACAGCGGATGATCCGGGCAATGGTCAGGGACTTTGCACGGGATACCATCTTGCCCACGGCTGCCGAGAGGGACCGTACCTGCGAATTTCCGGCTGAAAATATCAAGAAGATGGGAGAGCTCGGCCTTATGGGCATGAATGTTCCGGCCGAATACAATGGGGCCGGGGTGGACACGGTCAGCTATTCTCTGGCCCTTCAGGAGATCGCCTACGCCTGTGCCTCGACCGCCGTGGTCATGTCGGTTCATAACTCGGTTGCCTGCGGCCCCATCTATCTCTTTGGATCCGATTATCTCAAGGAGAACTATCTAAAGATCCTGGCTACCGGCGAGAAGATCGGGTCTTTTGCCCTGACGGAAGCCGGCGCCGGTTCAGATCCGGTCAGTCAGAAATCGAGGGCGGTCAGGGACGGCGGCAGCTATGTGATCAACGGCGCCAAGATGTTTATTACCACGGGCAAGAACTCGGATGTCACCGTTGTGACCGCCTATACCGACAGAGATAAGCGGCATCGCGGGATCAGCGCCTTTGTGGTGGAAAAGGGGACCCCCGGTTTTTCCGTTGGCAAGGAAGAGAAAAAAATGGGCCTGAGGGCCTCGGACACGGTGGAGTTAATCTTCGAGGACTGCCGGGTACCGGCAGAAAACCTGGTGGGAGAGGAAGGGGACGGTTTCCGCATTGCCATGGCCTCGTTGGACGGGGGGCGGATCGGCATTGCTTCCCAGTCGGTGGGTGTGGCCCAGGCCGCACTGGACGCCGCGGTCAACTATGCCAAGGAACGGGTCCAGTTCGGCAAGACCATCTCGCAGTTCCAGGGCATCCGATGGATGATCGCGGATATGGCCACCCAGATCGAAGCGGCCAGACTGCTCACGTTCAATGCCGCTGCCATGAGGGACCGGGGAGAAAATATCTCGTCCGCCGCTTCCATGGCTAAGGTCTTTGCCTCGGAGATGGCCAACAAGGTGGCCTACACGGCCCTTCAGATCCATGGAGGATACGGCTACATTCAGGAATTTCCCGTGGAGAGGTACTACCGGGATGTGAGGGTGTTCACCATCTACGAGGGGACTTCCGAGATCCAGAGAAGGGTCATCGCCAATCATGTGATCGGGAAATAACCCGATTTTTGTGCATTCTTTTTGACGAAGAAGGAAATGGCGCCGGAGGTCCTTGAATAAGACCTGCCGGCGCCCGTATTTAAAAGGACCTTCAAGGGTCTCCTAAACCAATCCCTGATCCAGCATGGCATTGACCACTCTTACAAATCCCACGATATTGGCCCCTGCCAGGTAGTTGCCCGGCCGACCATATTCCGCAGCCGCATCCATGCAGCTTTGGTGGATGTTTTTCATGATCATCCGGAGCCTGCTGTCCACCTCCTCCCGGGGCCAGTTCAACCGCATGCTGTTCTGAGCCATCTCCAGGCCGGAAACGGCCACGCCCCCGGCATTGGACGCCTTGCCCGGTGAGAACAAGATTTTTTTGTCCAGGTAAACGTTGATCGCTTCGGGGGTGGAGGGCATGTTGGAACCCTCAGCCACCAGACGCACCCCGTTGTTAACCAGGTTCTGGGCGTCTTTTCCATTGATTTCATTCTGTGTGGCGCTGGGGAAGGCGCAGTCGGCCTTGTGATTCCAGAGCGGATTGTAATCAAGGGTCGTGTC
>JAUPKI010000434.1 GCA_030837545.1 Thermodesulfobacteriota bacterium
TAACCACCGGGCGCCACAAGCGCCTAATGGTCACCCCCATACCTTCGATCAGGCTCCAACCCCCAACTACGATGTCTTTCCAGTAACGCATAAGCCTTCTTTCACCCCTATACAAATTTCAACACAGCCGCCGTTGCGATGAGGTTGGCCAAAGCCAGTTGTATCATCACCTTCCAGGCAAAGTTCATCAGTTGATCGAAGCGCAGGCGCGGAAAGGTCCATCTCACCCACATGATCACGAAGATCAGAATGTAGGTCTTGAGCAGGAACCAGACCACTCCGGGAAGGCCTAAAGCAAAGCCAAAAGGCCCGTGCCATCCCCCAAAGAACAGGCTGGTCGCCACGGCGCTCACGATGAACATATTCGTATATTCGGCAAGAAAAAATAAGCCAAACCGCATGCCGCTGTACTCAGTGTGAAATCCAGCCACCAGTTCCGATTCGGCTTCCGGAATATCGAAAGGGGCCCGGTTGGTTTCCGCCGTCGCACAGATCAGGTAAATCAGGCCGGCTACGGGTTGCAGGAAGATGAACCAGATTTTTCCCTGAGCTTGAACGATCTGTCCGAAGTTCATGGACTGCACCATCAGAACCACACTCAGGGCGGCAAGGAGTAAAGGGATTTCATAAGCGACATTTTGGGCTACCGACCGGATGGCGCCGAGCAGAGCGTATTTGTTGTTGGCCGCCCAGCCGCCGGCGAGAATGGCCAGCACGGTGAACGCCGAGAACGCAAAGATCAGCAGAACGCCCAGGTTCATGTCGCGAATGATAAGATCGGGACCGAAGGGCAAGACGAGAAACCCCACCAGGACGGGCATGAAAACCAAAACCGGGGCAATGACAAAAAGCTTGCGATCCGCCGACAGGGGGGTGATGAGCTCCTTGCCTACGAGCTTGATCCCATCGACAATGGTCTGCAAGATTCCAAACGGTCCCACTTCCTTGGGTCCTATGCGCAACTGAATGTGTCCGGCCACTTTACGTTCGAGCCAAACCAGGAAAAGAGCATTCAGTTGGGAAAAGGCCAGGACAATAACAAGACCAATGACCAACCGGAACCATTCTGAGCCTACTAGATCTCCCATATCATCATCTTCACGGGTTATAGGTTATGGGTTAACGGTCTATTTCCGGAATGACCAAATCCACACTTCCCAAAATCGAAATTGCATCAGCAACGAGCGTTCCGCGAAGGACTTCGGTGAGGACGTGGAGGTTCCCGAAGCTCGGCACCCGAATATGGCAGCGGTACGGGCACTCGCTCCCATCACTGACAAGGTAGTATGCGGCCTGCCCCCGGGCGCTTTCAAAGGCGAAGTAGACCTCTCCCTTGGGCGGTGTGAGCGGGAATGGCACCTTTGTGTTCCGATAGGGTCCATCCGGCAGCTGATCCAGAGCCTGTTCAATAATCCGGCAGCTCTGCACCATCTCTTCCATGCGGACATAGTAGCGATCCAGAGCGTCGCCCCGAGTTCCCGTCGGGACCTCGAAATCAAAACGGTCGTAAAGCTCGTAAGGTTCCGTCTTTCGAGTGTCGAAGGCGATGCCGCAGGCCCTGAGGTTGGGACCGGTAACGGCATACTGGCGTGCCAGTTCCGGAGTGATCACGCCGACATCCCGGGTGCGATTGATAAAGATGATATTCTTCGTTACCATGTTCTCATAATCGGGGAAGCGACTTCGCAAACGGGCGACAAAAGCCCGAGTGGTGTCAACGAAGTTGGGATCGAGGTCCCTGTTGACTCCCCCAAAACGGCAGTAGGAATAGGTGAGGCGCGACCCGCTGACCCGGTCCAGGATGTCCAGGATATTCTCACGATCATCAAAGGCGTAAAGGAATGGCGTAAACCCTCCCAGGTCCATGACATAGGTTCCGAACCACAGCAAGTGACTGGAGATTCGATTCAGTTCTGAACGGATCTCCCGAATGTACTGGGCTCTGAGGGGGACCTCGATGCCGGCAAGTTTTTCCACGGCAAGCGCAAAGCCGTGGTTGTAAATCATCCCCGACAGGTAATCCATGCGGCTCGTGTTGGGCATGAATTGCTTGTAAGCCCTGTTTTCTCCCATCTTCTCGTGGCCTCGATGACCGTATCCAACGATGGGATCAGCCTTGACGATGAATTCCCCGTCCAAATCGAGCAACACCCTGAGCACCCCATGCGTACTCGGGTGCTGGGGCCCAAGATTCAGACTGTAGATGTGCTGGACAATCGGTTGCGCAAACGGTTCAGCCATAGATCTCTTTCCGTTCGTGATAAGCGTTGACTTTCCCAAAAGCCTTCTGCAAGGGGTGATAATCCGCGTCTTCGGGCAGCAGCAGCGGTCTCAGATCGGGGTGCTCAGTGAACGAAATCCCGAAAAAGTCGTGCACTTCTCGCTCCAACCACAGGGCAGAAGGGAAAATGTCACTCAGGGTGAGCAGGGTCTGGTCATGGTGGAGCAAAACCCTCAAGGCAACACGCGACTTGGGTTCATAACAGTTCAGGTGGTACACCAGTTCAGCCGTATCCTGAAAATCGAGACCGGTAATCGATTCCAAATAAAACCCGGTCTCGTTGCAGGCTTCGGCGGCATCGCGCAGTCTCTCGGCAGGCACCCGGGTTGAAAAGGCTACGCCTGTCCGATAGGCCTCGTCAACGCCGAAGGATTCTTCAGGGAACAATGCCCGGAGCCTCCCCCTGAGTTCATCTTTCTTAGTCATGATCCGCTCTCCCCATGGCGTCGAAAGCGCCTCAGCAGGTTGCGACTTTCGCCTTTGGTAATCTTGTCTTCGAGGGCCAGGAACCCCTGAATGAGTCCCTCGGGCCGAGGCGGGCACCCGGGAACGTAGATGTCAACGGGGACAATCAGGTCTGCTCCCGGAATGATGGCATACTGCCCATCATATTCAAAAGGTCCGCCGGAAATCGCACAGTTGCCCATGGCGATGCACCATTTGGGGTTGGGCATCTGGTCCCAGAGCATCTGAATGGCCGGGCCCATCTTCTTGGAAATGGTACCCGCCACAATCATCAAATCAGACTGGCGCGGCGAAGGGCGAAAAACCCCGGCTCCAAAACGGTCCAGATCGAAGCGAGACGCGCCTGCAGCCATCATTTCGATGGCACAGCACGCCAGGCCAAAGGTCATGGGCCACAGTGAATTGGCGCGAGCCAGGTTCAAGACATCATCCAGGAGAGCAAACTTGATGACCGGCTCACCCGGCTCTAGTTTTTGCGTTCCCACTCGAATACTCCTTTACACCAGGCATAGACGATAGCAAGCGAAAGAATCCCGACAAACATGACGACTTCCACAAAATCCCGGATGGCATAGATCGGAA
>JAUPKI010000055.1 GCA_030837545.1 Thermodesulfobacteriota bacterium
CCCGCTCACGCGCACGGTCAAGGTGGCGGATTCCCCCGTCCGTATTTTGGGTGGCGCCAGCTCGGAGGCTATGGTGAAGTCGCCCACGAGGCCGCTGAAACCCTCCGGTTTTCCCTTGGCGGGGAGGGGTACGGCCTTCCAGTCAAGCGGTTCACTGGAGACGGTCACCGGTCTCCCCCCCCTGAAAAAGGGATCTGAGAAAAAGGGGTCGTCAAAAAATCCCCTTCTGGACCGCTGTCCGGATTCGTAGACGGTCATCTCCATCTGGGCGGGCTCAATCCGGTAGCCCCCATCTTTAAGGGCCATGACAGCGTATGTGACCTCCACGACCTGGCAGGTTTGCCCATCCAAAACGCCCTGGTATTCCCGAGGCTTATCCAGTTGCTGGAAGGTGAGATGGTCCTGTTCCGGAAGCTGAAGAGAGATATTGGAGACCCTTGTCCTCAGATAGAGCTTGAGTGTATAGAGGACCTGTTCCTCCACATAGGCCTTTTTCGCTGAAAGGGCGGCCGTCAAGAATAAGGGCCCTTTGGCCGGAGACGCCTGAGGCGCCGCCTTGACAATGGTCAATGAGGCCGTATTGCTCTGAAAGGTCTGGCCGTCGACCTGGACCCTGGCAGGTCCAACCTGAAAGGTCCCTGATTTTGATGTGGAGATGGTGTAAGTATAGTCGATCCCCGAACGGATGCTCCCGTTGATGATCTCTACCCGGCTTGAACTCCCTCCCGGGGCAACACGGAACGTATCCAGGCCCTCAATAACCGGCGGGGCGTCGCATTGCCTGGCGCCGGAAACATGGATGTCCATTTGGATGGTATCTCCGGGCGTTGCCTCCGGGCGGTCCAGCGTGAGCGAGACCGAGACATCGGCGTGGACCGTTAAGGGCGCCAGCATCGCCATGGAAAACGCTAAGAGCAGAACAAGTCTCTTCATCCTACCAATCCTTCCCTGATATGGCCCCACGCCGTTTTCCTTCAGGGAATTGAACCTGCAGGAATTTGGAACGGTCTTCCGTTACGTTGTCCAGAAGGGCCTCAGCCTTTTTCTGGTCCATGAACGAGACGGCCGGAGGGCCGACCTCTCCCTCTTGAGACGGTTCGGGCAGGGCCTCACGGGGCTTCAATTTTCCTGTGAGGTCTTTGGGAGACGCATCGCCAGGCGTCTGATACGGACCCTGTCCGGCCTCTTTTCGCTCATGCTCGCCCTTTTTCTCTTCCGGCGGGGTCCCTCCGTTTTTGTTGTCCGGGTCCTTTTCCTGATCGCCATCCTTATTAGGCGATTCATTCGAAGAAGGCTTCTCCTGGGGTTTTCCCTTTTCGTTATCCTTCTTGGATGGGTCCTTTTCGCCCTCTTCTTGCCTGGCGGATTTCTCTTTATCCTTTTTTTCCTTTTTCTGGGCCTCTACTTGTCTGAGGGCGATTTCCAGATTATGCCGGGCATCCACCTGCTCAGGATCGATCCGAAGGGCCTGCCGGTAATAGTCGGCTGCCGAGGCGGCATCGGCCTGTTTGAAGGCGGCATTTCCCAGATTATAGGCCGCCCTGAAACGGGTTTCCCTGTCCTCGGCCCTTCTCAGCACGCTGGAAAATGCGGCCATGGCCCCCTTGTAGTCCCCGGCCTGGTAGTCGGCGCACCCTCGGTTGTAGCGATGGCGCAGGTCCTTGGGATGATCCATGTCCGAGCGGGCATAGATCGCTTCGGCCTCTGCATACCGGCCCTCTTTGTAGAGTTCATCCGGGTCCTCGGCGCCCTGGGCCGGCAACACAGGTAGCATGCCTGCGCCGATAATCACCATCGCCAGGAATATTCCGACCCACCCCCTGTTACCCTTTCTTCTCAACTCCCAACTCCACACTCCCAACTCCACACTTACCCCCGCTCCTTTCCCACCTCACGAATCAGGCCCTCGAGGAGCAGGAAGAAAAAGGCGGCCATCACAAAGAGGGGAAAGCGTTCCTCATAGACCTTTATCTTGCCGCTCTTGAGGTCGGCGGCCTGTGTCCTCTGTTTGATTCCATCAAAATAGAGGAGATCCAGATCCAAGTCGCCGGCCACCGACCGGACATAGGTCCCGCCGGTTGCCGAGGCGATCTCCTTCAGTCCCTCCTCGTTCAGCCGAGAGAGGATCAGTTGCCCTTCACTGTCCTTTTTGAAACCGCCTTTTCCGTCGTCCGAAGGGATGGGGCCGCCCGACGGATCCCCGATTCCGAACACAAAGATCTTGATCCCCTTTTTGGCTGCCTCCCGGGCCGCATCAAGGCCCCGGTTCTCATTGTCCTCGCCGTCTGTGATCAGGAGGATGACCTTGTCGGTCTCGGATGTGCTGTCAAACGAAGACATGGCGGTCTGAATGGCCGCACCCAGGTCGGTCCCCGGCGCCGGCGCCGCATCCGGGGTCAGGGCAGTCAAAAACATGGTCAGGGCCCCATAGTCCAAGGTGAGAGGACATTGGGTAAAGGCCGCCCCTGCAAATGCCGCCAGCCCTACCCGGTCCCCCTGAACCACTCGAAGGAAGTCCGAGATCTCCCGCTTGGCCCTCTCCAGCCGGTTGGGCTCCACATCTTCCACGAGCATGCTTCGAGAGACATCCAAGGCGATCAGGATGTCCACTCCCTTCTGACTCATTTCCTGGTAGTGGCTTCCCCACCGAGGCCCGGCCAGGGCCAGGATCATGAGTCCCAGGGCGGCTACCAGGAATGTCGGTCTTAGGACCTGTCTTCCCGTTCGAATCCTATCGG
>JAUPKI010000435.1 GCA_030837545.1 Thermodesulfobacteriota bacterium
CGGGTTTCCCGCTGCAGCGGGATTCAAGGTTAAGGACACTGACGCAATTGAAGACCTCAAACGTCCTTCTAAATCCAGTTGTAGAGCAGGACTGCTGGCACAAATGTCGTCCTGTGGGCTGCAAAATTCAGGGCTGAAATGCCGAACACAATCGACTCTCGTGCGAGTACGCCTAAAAAATCGAATCCTGGACCGAGAATTCAACCTTGAACCTTTGAACCTTTGAATCCCTGAACCTCTGAACCTCCCAACGTTTACAACTTGACCTATTGCCAAAGGATCTTTACCATATAAGCCTCGATTTGGAAAGGTCCTTTGTGGCCCTGAGGAGTATGGAAACCACCCTTAGCTTCACTCTAATACCGGGGAGAGTCGTGGAACCCTGTGATATCATCGTCAGAAACGGCACCATCCTGACCATGGATGGCAAGAATTCCATCCTTGAAGACGGCCAGGTCTGCATACAGGGCGACACGATCGTCCGGGTAGGGCCCTGCGGCAGTGGTGGATCTGAGTCTAAAACAACGATCGACGCCAGGGGCGGCCTGATCCTTCCCGGTCTGATCAACGGTCACACCCACGCGGCGATGAGCCTTTTCCGGGGCCTGGCCGACGACCTCCCGCTCATGGAATGGCTGAACCACTACATCTTCCCGGCAGAAAAACGGATGGATGCACCTTTTGTCTACACAGGAACCCTTCTGGCCTGTGCCGAAATGATCCTGTCCGGCACCACCACCTTCTGCGACATGTATCTGTTTGAGGATCAGGCGGCAGAGGCGGCGGCAAGGGCCGGGGTGAGGTGCCTTGTGGGCGAGGTCCTCTATGATTTCCCCTCTCCCAATTACGGGGATCCGGAAAACGGGTTTTCCTATACCGAATCGCTCATTCGGAAATGGGGGGGCCATCCCCTGATTTCCATTGCTGTGGAACCTCACTCCCTGTTCACTTGCAGCCCGGATCTCCTTATTCGGGCGAACGAGATCGCAGGGACCCACCATCGGCCCCTCATTATCCACGTCGCTGAAACCTTGTCTGAGATCTCAGAAATTCGACAGCGCTACGGCAAGACGCCGGTAGGCCACCTCGAATCTCTGGGCCTCCTGGGACCCCATCTGATTGCGGATCATGCCGTGCATCTGGACAAACGGGATATCGACCGGATGGCGGAACGCGGCGTCAGGGTGGTTCACAATCCCGAGAGCAACATGAAGCTTGCGTCAGGCATCGCGCCCGTGCCTGAGATGCTGGCCCGCGGCATAACCGTGGGACTTGGGACGGACGGCTGCGCATCCAACAACAATCTGGACCTCTTTACCGAGATGGATATGGCGGCCAAGCTCCATAAGGTCCGGGCCATGGACCCGACCGTCATGGACGCGGTCACCGTGTTGAGGATGGCCACCATAGAAGGGGCCAGGGCCCTCGGTTTGCAGGACGTCACCGGTTCCATCGAAACCGGCAAAAAAGCGGATATCATCATCGTTGACACGAACAGGCCTCATCTGACACCCATGTACAATCCCTTTTCCCATGTGGTATATGCTGCCCGCGGCAGCGACGTCAGCCATGTTCTCATCAACGGCAGGATGGTCATGGCGCAGCGGAAGCTGCTGACCCTGGATCTTAAAGAGGTCATGACGAAAGCCACAGAAATGGCTGAGGCCGTCAGAAAGTGGGTTTCGAATGGTTGACATTGGGATGGATGTTCAGACGACGATGGTCGAAGGGGGGCCGAGAGATGCGGAAATGCGGGATTGAGCGACATGGGTGACGAGCGAAAGAGATTTGTAGCGCTGGGAAGCCGGCTGAAAGGGGTCCCGGAGGTGGACACCCTCGGGGTAAGGCCCAATTTCCTGGATTATTCCCCAAGAGAAAGAGAACGTATCCTGACTGCCGACATGGTCCTCTTTCCCACCCTCAACTATGTCCAGTTTCTCACCACCTCAGGCCGGAAGATCTTCCCCAGTCTGGAGACCTATCTCTATGCCGACGAAAAGATCAAGCAGACCACCCTCTTTTATATGCTGGGGATTCCCCATCCCCACACCCGGGTCTATTATCGCCTCCATCATAACGACATCCTCAAAGACTTCGCCTTCCCTTTCGTGGCCAAGATCCCGAGGTCTTCGGCCCGGGGGAGGGGGGTCTACAAGATCGACAGCAAAGAGGCCCTTGACGCCTATCTCGAGCTTAACAAGATCGCATATATCCAGGAATACGTCCCCCACGAACAGGACCTTCGGGTGGTGCTCATCAATTATGAACCGGTCCTGGCCTACTGGCGTATCCCCTGTTCCGGAAACTTCAGGAGCAATCTGGCCCAGGGGGGAACGATCAGCTTTGACCCTATCCCCCAGGAGGCCGTAGAAACGGCCCAAAATGCGGCCCGGAAATGCAGGCTGAATGATGTGGGCATCGATCTGATTCATTCGAGGGGTCGTTGGCAGGTTTTGGAAGCCAACATGAAGTATGGACGAAAGGGTTTGCAAATGCAAGGACTGGATCTCAAGGAGATCATCCGGAAAAAGCTTCTGTCAGGAGAGCTGGGGTGAAGGCGTAAGGCGCAAGGCGCAAGGCTTGAGGCGCAAGGCGTAAGGGAAAGAAGTGTGGAGTGTGGAGTGTGAAGTTAAAAGTTGAAATCGGAATTTTTCCCTTATTGACTTCAGGCACTTTAAACTCGTAACTTCAAACTTGGAAGAAAGAATAACCCGTAACCACTATGAAACGTATTCTCTTCATTATTCTGTTCC
>JAUPKI010000436.1 GCA_030837545.1 Thermodesulfobacteriota bacterium
ACGGGGGCTCTACGGACGATACCCGTGAAGTGGCAAAGGAATTTGAGATCAAGCCGTGGCAGGAAAAGATCGTCTCCATCTATCGGGGCCCTGCCGGCAAAGGGTCTGCCTTCCGGTCCATCTTTGAGGCGGCCAAGCGCCTGGATGTGGCGGCCTGCATGGTGGTGGACTCGGACCTCCGTTCCATTACCGGCGACTGGGTCAAGTATCTCCTGGAGCCGGTTCTGGAGAAGGGGTTTCAGTATGTATCGCCGATCTATTCGAGACACAAGTATGATGGGACCATCACCAACAATATCGTGTATAACCTCACGCGGACCCTCTATGGTCTTCGGATCCGTCAGCCCATCGGCGGCGACTTCGCCTTTGCAGGGGAATTGGCCACCTATTTTATCGAGCAGGATGTATGGGACACGGACGTGGCCCGCTACGGCATTGACATTTGGATGACCACCAATGCCATTGTAAGCAATTTCAAGATATGCGAGTCCAACTTAGGGGTCAAGATCCATGACGCTAAGGATCCGGGCGAGTCCCTGGGACCCATGTTCCGCCAGGTGGTCCACACCCTCTTTGTCCTGATGGAGCAGTATGAATCCCAGTGGAAGAGCGTTAAGGGGAGCCGTACGGTCCCCATGTTCGGCCTCAAAGAGTTCTCCGAGCCGGAACCCGTTGCCGTCGATCTGGGACGGCTGGTGTCTGAGTACAAGACCGGTTTTCGACAGTTCAAGAGTTTCTATAAAGATATATTCTGTCCGGATTGCTATGAAACGCTCAAAAAGTGCAGCAAAATGGCCAAGACCAAATTTGTCATGCCCATGAGGACCTGGGTTATGGTGCTGTATGAAACGGCCGCAACATTTCACGAATGGAAACATAACCGGACCCAGTTGATTAACCTGGTGACGCCCCTCTATCTGGGTCGGGTCGCGTCCTTTATCAACCAGAGTCTGAAGATGAGCGCCACTGAGGCCGAAGGGTTGGTGGAAGAACAGGCCCAGGTATTTGAAGCTCATAAGGATTATCTGATCGAGGTCTGGGACAAGGGGGTGCGATAAATTTTTATAAAAATGTGTTGACAAGAAGCTCCGGAGAGGATACAAGGCAAAAAAGTTAACATGTTAAATATTAATAAGCTAACATATCATTCACCCAAGGATGGAGGTCAACCGTGGACATATCCAATCAATTGTCCGAAATTGTGGGAACGGCCAACTACTCCGACGATCCGGCCTCGCTGCGGCCCTATGAGAGCGACTTCAGCTACACCCCTGCGGGTGCGGCCCTCTGCGCAGTAAAACCGGGCTCCTCCGAGGAGGTTGCCGCCGTCATTCGCCTCTGCAACGAACACCGCATTCCGGTAACGCCCTGCAGCTCCAAGGTCCATTTTTACGGCGCGAGCATCCCCAAGGAGGGGGGAGTGGTCCTGGATATGAGCCGGATGAACCGGATCCTGGAAATCGACCCTGACAACCGGCGCGTTCGGTTCGAGGCCGGGGTCACCTGGGGTCAGTTGACCCAAGAACTTGGGGCCAAGGGGTACCGGGTGATCATGCCCCTCACGCCTCCGGCCGAGCGCTCCGTGCTCACCGATTTTCTGGAACGGGAGGAGCCTGTCAATCAGGTGTACGACTACGGCGAACCGCTTCAGGCCATGGAGGTGGTCTGGCCCACGGGCGAGCTCTTCCGCACGGGTTCTGCCAGCGTGGAAGGGTATCCCGATTCCCCCTCGCGCGGGGCCAACCCCTCGGGACCCGGGCTTGATTTCTATCGCTTTTTCCAGTGCGCCCAGGGGACCATGGGGGTCGTTACCTGGACCAACCTCAAGATGGAATCCATCCCGAGGATGGACAAGGTCCTCTTCGCCCCGATTGAAGACCTGGATGCGGCCAATGATTTCCTCTACCGCATCCTGCCGCGGCGGATCGGTCAGGAGGTGTTGATCTTAAATAATGTGGATCTGGCGGCCCTGCTGGCAGAGGAATGGCCGGCTGATTTCGAGCGTCTGAAGGAGGCGTTGCCCCCCTGGACCCTCATCCTGGTCCTGAGCGGGCTCAAGCGCCGGCCCGAAGAGAAGCTGGCCTACGAGGAAGACTTCCTGAAGGAGGTCATCAAGAACGAATTTTCCGAGATGAGACTGGCCGAGAATCTTCCCGGATTCTCCGGGCTTCGGCACAAGGTCCTCCATCTCCTTCGCACCCCATGGCCGGCCGACCGTCCCCATTGGAAGCTTCGAGTGAAAGGCGGCTGCCAGAGCCTCTTTTTCCACACCCGGCCGGTCAACGCCTCTTATCTGATATCCCGGGTTGAGGAAATCGCCGCCTATTACGGGCTCCTGCCGGACGACCTGGGCGTCTATATCCAGCCCATCGAACACAATCGGGCCTGCCGTCCGGAGATCAGCTTTTTCTATGATCCGAAAGACCCGGCCGAGATCGATGCGGTTCGCGCCCTGTACCGGGAGGCCGCTGAGGAACTGCTCAAGGAAGGGGCGGTCTTTACACGGCCCTATGGGGATCTGGCGCCCATCGTGTACGAGCGGGCCGCGACCTATGCCCAGCAACTTCGACGAGTCAAGAAGGTCTTTGACCCGAACCACATCATGAACCCCTCAACCCTCTGCTTTTAAGGAGGTCACCCATGACTGCTGAACTCGCTGTCCGTTATTACCGGCCGAAATCGGAGTTTTCACTCGATATCGCCGACATACAGAATTTTGTCTATGACATGAGCCGTTGCATCAAATGCAAGGGCTGCACCTGGGTGGACCATACCTACATGCCAGGCGCCAAGTTTATGACCCGCTGCCCCAGCGCCGCCAAATATGAATTCGACGCCTACGGGGCCTACGGAAAGATGCGCATCGGTCACGCCATGGCCGAAGGATTGCTTAAGTGGAATGAGAAGGCCCTGGAGATCGTCTACGCCTGCACCTTGTGCGGGGCCTGCGATGTGGGCTGCAAACGGAATCTGGACCTGGAGATCGAACTGTCCCTGGAAGCCCTCCGCGTGAAGGCCGTTCAGGACGGCGTGGGGCCCATGCCCGCCCACAAAAAGATTGCCCAGAACATAGACCGGTACCACAACAGCTTTGGGGCCGACCCGGCCAAACGCACGGCCTGGATGCCCGAGGGGATTGCCCCGGCCCAGAAGGCGGATGTGCTCTACTTTGTCGGCTGCAGCGCGTCCTACGTCAACCCGGAAATCGCCCGTTCCACCGTAAAAATCCTTCACGCGGCCGGAACCGAATTTATGCTCATGCCCGAGGAGTGGTGCTGCGGCAACATCCTCTTTTCCGTGGGCCTCCTGGACCAGGCCCGGGAACTGGCCCGCCGCAACCTGGAAGAGGTACGCCGGACCGGGGCCAAGACATTGCTGGTGAGCTGTGCCGAGGGCTATCGGATGTGGAAGGTGGATGTTCCCAAGCTGATGA
>JAUPKI010000437.1 GCA_030837545.1 Thermodesulfobacteriota bacterium
GACCCATAACCGGTATGTTGCGCACCAGGTTGAAACCGGGGGTATCGGTAGGAACAAGGATCATGCTGGCCTGCAGGTGCGGGGGCGCCTCCGGGTTGGTGACCGCCATGACGATGGCGAAGCTGGCCCCGTCTGCGGCCGAGGTATACCACTTTTGACCGTTGATCACATAGTCATCCCCGTCCTTGACCGCGGTAGTCTCCATCATGACCGGGTTGGAGCCTGGCATGTCTACCTCGGTCATGGAAAAGCAACTGCGGATATCGCCCGCCACCAGGGGCCGCAGAAAGGTCTCCACCTGCTCGGGGGTCCCGTATTTGTGCAGGATCTCGATATTGCCGGCATCCGGGGCCTGGCAGCCAAAGGAATACAGACCCAAGGGGGTGCGGCCCAGTGCCTCAAAGACCAGGGCACTTTCAGTCAAGGGAAGACCCATGCCTCCCAGTTCGACCGGATGGAGGGGGGCCCAGAGTTCCATCTGTCTGACCATTGCCCGCTTTTCCGCGAGGGCAGGCATCAGGACCTTCATATTGCCCGCCAGATAGTCTTTCTCCAGGGGGATCAGTTCCTTGACCACAAACTCGTCGATCATGGACAAAATGATCTGCATCTTTTCTGAAACCGAAAAATCCATGATGTGCTCCTATGGCGGCATGGCCGCCTCCAAAAGGTTCTCGCTCAAAGACGCGTAGATGCAAAGCACAAGCTGAAAGCAATCGGCAACCCGTACCGAATACCCATTACACGTTTCCTGAATTTCCCAATTCCCAAATTCCTCAATCCCTCAATTCCTCAATTCCTCAATTCCTAACCTATCCAAGTCACAGATCGGAGTCAATACAAATAACCAACATTCGATCTTTCCTATTGACATTGCTGACCGGGCTTATGAAAATGCTGACCATGCCAAAGGATGGGATAATGAAGATTCTGGTATGCGTCAAACAGGTTCCCGATGTGGAAAGGATCGTGGTAAGGGACGCCGCAGATGGCATGGCGGCCCTGGATATTTCCAACGAGTTTCGCATGAACCGCTTCGATGAATTCGCCGTGGAGGCGGCGGTTCGCATCAAGGAATCCATGGCTGGGGCGTCCATCCATGTCATCACCGTGGGACCCGGGCGGGCAGCGGATGTGCTCAAACGCCCCCTGGGGATGGGGGCTGATCAGGGCATTCACCTGAAAACACCCACAGACGCGGATCCGGGGCCTGCGGCCGTAGCCGCCTTCATCGCCGGGTATGCACGCTCCAGGGGATACAGACTGATTCTCTGCGGAAGCATGTCTGAGGACGGGCTGAACGGTCAGGTAGGCCCTATGGCGGCCGCTTATTTGGACCTCCCCTACGCAACCCAGGTCATCGCCATACAACCGGCCCCCGACCCATCCGAGCTCTCCATCGAAAGGGAGATCGAGGGCGGCGCACGGGAGATGCTGGCCATCCGGCTGCCGGCCCTCCTGACGCTTCAACCTGGCATTAACCGGCCACGATATCCCTCCCTTTCCAGACTGCTGCGCGCCCATCGACAGGGGGTGGAAACCATCCCCACCGAGACGCTGAGGCCTGCTGAGGCCTGGGTCGAACGTCTCGGCCTCATGGCGCCGCCACGGATGCGTGCGTCGCAGGTGCTCACGGGTTCGGCCCGGGAAAAGGCCGATCGACTGGCGGCCATCTTGAAAGAAAAGGCCTTTATCTGACTCGATGACACATCCAATCGACATCATGGTGATCGCCCCCTGTGCCAACGGCCGCGTTCATCCGGAAACCGATGAGCTGGTTGCTTTCGGCCGGAGGCTACAGGCACTCCGCGCAGGCGCTATCGGCGTCTGCATCGTAGGCGGCGATGTAAACGTCGCTGCTCGGGAGATCGCCCAACGCCATAGTGTGCCGGTGACCGCGATTCAGGCCGCCGGGTTTTCCCATTATCTGAGCGAACCCTATGTCGCTGTCCTAACTGAAGAAATTGAAGCCGTAAAACCCGCCTTTGTATGCGCCCCCCATACCTCCCAGGGGTGGGAGTGGGCCCCGGCCGTAGCCGCCCGCATCGGGGCCGGCTGCATCTGCGGTGTGGACGGCATCACCGAATGTCAGGGACGCCTCTGTTTTCAAAAAGAGCTGTATGGCGGCAAGGTGAAAGGCCTCTTCTCTGTCAGCACGACCACCACCGTCATCTCAGTGATGCCGGGGATCTTCACAATCAAGCCGGCCCCCCCGCCATGCCCGCCCGGACCCGTCACCTATAAGGAGGCGGCATGGCGACCGGCGCAGACCCGGTATGTGGGGACCCGCCAGGCCGGGGTTGATGCCTCCGACATCACAGCCGCCCCCATCATCGTGGCCGTGGGAAATGGCATCGGCAGTCCGGAAAACATCGCCCTGGCGAATCGATTGGCGAGACGACTGCCCAAGGCGGCCGTGGCCGGGACACGCGTCGTGTGCGACCGAGGCTGGCTGGGTTACGACCGCCAGGTAGGGATCAGCGGAGCCAGTGTTGCGCCGGCCCTGTACATCGCCTGCGGCATATCCGGGGCCTCCCAGCATGTGATGGGGATGAGGGGCGCCAGATTTGTCATCGCCATCAATACGGATCCACGCGCCCCCATCTTTAACGAGGCGGATATCTGCATCGTGGAAGACATCATCCGGTTCATTCCCCTCATCGAAGAGGCCTGTGGCCGGCTTGCCGAGGGAACAAAGGAGGCGATTGACGTGCGGTGAAAGCCGGGGAGAGTTGAGGTTGCTGTCAGTCGGATATAGAGGGAGGAGGAAATGCTATGCAGCTCAAAGACAAGGTGACGATTGTGACGGGCGGCGCCAACGGCATCGGCGCGGCCCTCTGCCGGCGGTTTGCCCGGGAAGGGGCCAGGGCCGTGGTGGTGGCCGATAGGGATGGGCCCGGGGCCCAGACCCTGGCCGGAGAGATCCACGGCCTGGCCGTGCAATGCGATGTCTCCAGAGAAGAAGAGCTCATTCGACTGCTTCGACAAACCGAAGCTGAGTTCGGTCCCGTGGACCTGTATTGCTCCAATGCCGGCATTATTATCATGGGACTGATGGAGGTTTCCAATGCTGACTGGCAGCGCATCTGGGAGATCAATGTCATGTCCCATGTGTATGCGGCCCGGGCGGTGTTGCCCGGAATGCTTCGGCGGGGATCGGGCGGATTTGTCATCACGGCCTCAGCGGCAGGGCTGCTCAACCAGATCGACTCCACGCCATACACCGCGACCAAGCATGCGGCCGTGGGCCTAGCCGAAAATCTGGCCATCAACTACGGGGATCGGGGCATCCAGGTGTCGGTGATCTGTCCCATGGCGGTTCGTTCCCTCATGACCTGGAAGGGGGGCGGGATTGCCGCCTTAGACGGCATGCTGGAGGCCGAGCAGGTGGCCGAAGACCTCATCCTCGCCTTGGACCAGGGTCAATTCATGGTCCTCCCCCACCCCCAGGTCAAAGACTATCTGCAACACAAGGCGACCGATTACGAGCGCTGGATTCACGGCATGCAGCGGCTGCGGGCCCGGCACCTGCCAGATACTTAGGGCCAAGCACACCTTGGACCAGAAACGAATTCACTCCTGGCATTCATCTGTTATGGAACCATGGCGTTGTGCGGCATCGGAGAAACCCGTCTTTTTCAAAGTGGATGTTTCGGATATGGCCCACCCACAAGAGATGACAACTGCGTAAGAGGTGTTGATAAACGAAATGACAGGATCTATGATTGAATTTTCCGGATCAAGTGAGCAGGTTGCTATGGCTGCGGTCCCCCGGGGCTCGAACGAGAAATCCGTTGTCGCCGCCGTGAGACGGGTAGCGGAAGCGGCATCGGATTTTTCATGGCTTTCCCGAGGGGATACGGTCTTCATTAAACCCGTCTCTAACTCCCCAAACCCATACCCGGCCACTACCTCTCCCCTCTCCGTGAGGGGCATGGTGCGCCTCCTCATCGAGAAAGGCGCCGGGCGGGTAATCGTGGGAGATCAACCGGGCGTACAGTCCGTCTATCAGGACAAAAGGGGTCAAAAGGGGTCGAGCCGCGACGTTTGTCTGCAAAACGGCCTTCAGCAGGCCGCCCTCGAATCGGGTGCCGAGGTCCATTATTTTGATGAGTCGGGGTTCGATGCCTTTTTTGCTGATCATCCAGAGCATATGAGTCATTGGAAGGGGAAATTGCTTTTTCCGAATATCCTGAACCGGGTCGATCACATTGTCCTCCTTCCCCGTGTCAGCCGGCACGCGCTCGCGGGGGTCACTCTCGGGCTAAAAGCTGCAGTGGGATGGCTTCGAGATGACAGTCGGCTCGAACTCCACAGAGACGCAGCCACTTTTTTTGAAAAGATAGCGGAGATAAACGATGCGAAGATGTTGAGGGATAAACTAAGGCTGGTGCTCAGTATGGCAACAAAGGTGCAGACGACCTTCGGGCCGGATCGGGGCTTTGCGGCCGAGCCTGACCCTGGCATCGTATTCGGGTCGGAGTCCCTCCTCGCCCATGACATGGTCTCTCTGGGCTGGCTCCTCTGGAACCGAGAGCACAACACGCCGCCTGCACAGTTGACCTGGTTCCGTGACCCCTACCTCACCCACCCAGGGATGATGAATCGGATCTTTGTGGGTCTTACCTGGGGCGTCGGGGCTTTTCTGAATGGCGAATCCTACAGCCGGGTTCCCGTCTGTTCGGTGGGGACAGAACCGATCCTTTCGAGGGCGGCCGCGCTCTGGGGAGGGTTCCCGCTGCTGGATCTTGTAGACGTCAACGGCACCCTTCCCGAGAGCATACGCCGCTATCTGAAGGAAAAGGCGGTCAGATAATCTCTGTGATAAATGCTAAAGGGACGTTATGAGATTCTGACCGTCCGGATCAACCCGCTTATCCAATCGAGCCACAGCAGGCTCACGGAGAGCGGCCGACAGGCTGACATCAACATCATGATATACGCGCCACTCAGACAATTGTTGTCGGACCATGGGGATATGCTGGTTCATGGCAAATGGACCCGCCGTCTGACTCAGCAGGGTTTCTTCCTCCGGCAAAGATTCTTCAGGGGCAATCCATTCTTTTCGGTTTTCATCGAAAATCCTGGCGGTCATCTTTTCTCGTTCAAGAATAGGGAGGGCTCAATCTCTTCTTGCGGTTTCTCGCGATGGAAATAGAGAAGCCGCTCCTCCCCGACGCTATAAGCCCCGGTCTTGCCGAATCTTGCCAGTTCGACTCCGTAAGTCAGCCAGTGACTGCCGGCATTCCAGAACGGCAACAGTCCGGAAACCTGGATATGAAAACCAGGTTTGCAAAATCCC
>JAUPKI010000438.1 GCA_030837545.1 Thermodesulfobacteriota bacterium
ACGTCTGATCGGGACCGTCTCGGCCGGATGCGACATCTCCGGCCCCCTGACCGATCCCGCAGTGCATGCAAAGATGCATATTCGGGACTACCGAATACCCCGTGGAGAGGGGAGGACTCCGCTGCTCCTTGAGGCCAGGCTCAACGCCGACCGCCGAGGAAACCGTTTCGAGGCCGGACTGACGCTTTCCGGTCTCGACAAGGCCCCTTTCACGGCCACGGCAAGTCTGCCGGCCCGTCTTTCCTTCAAGCCCTTCGCCTTTGATCTGGACGGGACCGGAGACCTGAACGGCAGGGTGCAGGGCCATCTCGATCTGACCGTCCTTCAAGGACTGCCGGACATAGATGAGCAGACGCTCACCGGAGAAATTGAGGTAGACATGGGTGTGGCCGGATCATTAGAAAAATGGGCCTTGAGCGGCGGCATCACCATTCAAAACGCACGCTACGAGAATCCGGCGTCAGGCACTGCCCTGGTAAATATCAACGGTCGTCTGAACGGCGATGGTCGGACCCTGCGCCTGTCCAGGCTGACGGCCACTGACGGCGAGGCCGGGACCGTAGCCCTTGAGGGCAGCATCACAACCGAGGCCCCTTTCCCCATGGACGCCGACTTGACCTTCAACCAGGCGACCCTCTTGCGGAAAAAGATGTTGACGTCAACCGCCAGCGGGAAACTGGACGTGAAGGGGACTGCGAAGCGGCTGGATCTGACAGGAGAGATCATTCTCGATCGAACCGAGCTGGCGATTCCCAAGAGACTCCCTCCCGACGTGGTAGTGATACCGGTCACGGAGATCAACCTGCCCCCTGAAATGTCAAGAGAAGGGACCCAGCCCGGGCACGATTCCACACTCCTTTTCATGGACCTTTCCCTCCAGATCCCGGGCCAGTTCTTTGTGCGGGGTCGCGGACTGGATGCTGAGTTCAAAGGCCGGTTGAAGGCCCAGGGACCGGCCGACAATCCTGTCGTCCGGGGAACGCTGCAGGTGGTGCGCGGAACATTTGAGTTCCTGACCCGCACCTTCCATATCACCCAGGGTCAGGTCGCCTTTGACGGCGCTACGCCGCCTGTCCCGTTACTGAACATCACCACTCAAGTGAATGCCGGCCAGATCGACGCACAGGTGCGGGTCACCGGTCCGGCCGACGACTTCAGACTGACTCTGACCTCGCAGCCCCCCCTCTCCCAGGACGAGATCATGGCAAACATCGTCTTCGGTCGATCCGTGGCAAAACTGAATGCGTTTCAGGCCTATCAGCTTGCCGCCTCGATCAACCAGCTTTCGGGCGGCGGCATGCCCGATATTATGGGAAAGACGCGGAGCCTTCTCGGGGTGGACCGCCTGAGCATCACCGGAGGCGACGACGCGAATAGACCCAACAGCGGCCCGGCGGTCTCGGCAGGGAAATACGTGACCGATGAGGTCTATGTGGGTGTGGAGCAGAACCTCACCGACGCCAAACAGGACGTTGTCGTGGAGGTGGATATCACCCCTGACTTTTCAGTAGAAAGCAAGGCGGGCACCAAATCCGGCGCCGGGATCGGGTTCAACTGGAAATACGATTACTGAGGCCACACACCTTTCTTTCCTCGCTGGTTCACGAAATGCGTCAGCCAATTTCTTGAATCTACCAGCAATTCTCATTTTGGAACGATCACCTTGTGGGAGCGGCTTTCCAGTCCCGCCTACGGGCGGGATGGCAAGATGCCACTCACACAGCAGTGTGACTCCAAGGCCACTTCATAATGAGAATTGCTGCGCCCAATTGGACCTGTTCAAAAAAATATGCTATCATGGATTGTCTGACGGATGTGAACCTGGAAACGCCCATGGAATTTGATAGCCGACGAGAAAAGTTTTAGCAGCAGAAGATGAGAAAATGAAAAGAAATAACAAGAAGGAAGCCCAGGGGAAGAAGGTCGTTGATATCAAGCACTGGGCTGAAGGAGATCGCCCCAGGGAGAGACTTCTTGAAAAGGGGCCGGAGACCCTGAGTGATGCGGCCCTTCTGGCGACCCTCCTTGGGACCGGCAGGCAGGGGAAGGACGCTGTGGCCCTGGCGCGGGAAATGCTCTCGGAATTCGACGGGTTCAAAGGGCTCATGTGCGCAACCCGTGATGACCTGATCAAAATCAAGGGCATCGGGAGAGCCAGGGTCGCCCAGATCATGGCCTCCATGGAGATCGTCAAACGCCAGCTCCGCCAGCCCCTAACCCAAATGAATGTGATCGAAAACCCGGACCGTCTTAATGACTATCTCAAGACATCCATGGGCCATTTGCACAGGGAGGAATTCCGGATTCTCTATCTGAACCCGTCACGGCATCTGATCTCAGAAGAGGTACTCTTTAAAGGGGCGGCAGACATGTCCGTCGTCGACCCTACCCGGGTCTTGGAAGCGGCCCTCCGCAAAAAGGCCTCAGCCTTGATCCTGGTCCACAGCCATCCAACAGGCCTGCCCCTGACCAGCGACGTGGATATCCAGTTGACCAAACTTCTGGTCAAGGCATGCTTGACCGTGGATATCCCGATCTTGGACCATGTAGTCATCGGCAGTAACAGCTTCTGGAGCATGAAGAGGCACTATCCCCAAATCTTCGAGGGAGAAAACGACATCGCCTGAGAAATACGTGGTCTGCCAGCGAGATTCCTGAATACAGCATGCACTATGAAGGTCCCATATATCGGCCTCCGAGCGAGGCGGACAGTCTTCTGATCCAGGCGACGGTGGGCTGCCCCCACAACAAGTGCGCCTTTTGTATGGTCTATAAGAAGGGCCCGCCGTTCAGGGTGCGGCCTGTGGACGACATCAAGCGGGACCTTGACGAGGCGCGGGAACAATATGGGCCGGGCATCAGGACGGTCTTTTTCCCGGCAGGCAACACCATTGCCATGCCTA
>JAUPKI010000439.1 GCA_030837545.1 Thermodesulfobacteriota bacterium
CATGTCCGCGGCTGCCCATGACGACCAGGTCGCAGTTGCTCTTCTCGGCCTGTTCGAGGATCACCTCCACCGGATTTCCTATTCTCACGAGGATCTCGTCCGTGATAAAGGGACAAGCGGGAATCTGGGCGCTGATGCTTTCGCAGAATTTGCCAAGGCGATCCTTCAGGTCATGGATGATTTTTTCCTTGTTTGTCTCCATCAGGCTCTTCCATTTCTCCTCACCCAGGATATTCATCATGAGGGAATCCCGGTAGGGCGACATATCCTCGAGGACATGGAGGAGGGTGATGCCGGCCCCGTAGCGGTTGGCCAGGCTTGCTGCATACCCAAAGGCATATTCGGCGTTCTTGGACAGGTCTGTTGCGTAAAGGATCTTCTTGATGTTGGGAATCATGTGAGTACCTCCATGGTTCAGGTAAAAGGCGCAGGGCGCATGCCTGAAAGGGGACGGCGCCTGATCCGGATGAAGCTTCTCTCTGCGCTCGTTTATCCAGGGATATCAGAATGGGACAGCTCAGGCAGGGGCCACTATACCGAGGAACATCCTCTAAATCAAGAAAAAACCAGCAATCCTTATTTTGGAACGACAACCTTGTGGGAGCGGCTTCCAAGCCGCGAAAAGTCGTGGCAAGATGCCACTCCCACAGCATGTTGCGGCAATAAACACGTCCTAATGAGAATTCCTGAGGAAACGCGCGGCATCCTGAAAAGAGGCCGCGTAATCGGACGAAAGAAGACCCTATGAATATATCGGAAATAGGCGAGATCATTATCGGCATCTGCGCCCTGATAGCGGTCTATATTCTTACGAGGCAGTACCACGCCTGGCGGATGGCGCGGGCATATCAACATATTGTCGAGGACCTCGAGGAGAAAGGGGCAATGGATTCCTCTTCGGCCGTTGATCTCCCCTATGCCCGTCAGAGCATCTTTCGAATGGGGATCAGGGATTACGTGCCAAAGACGCTCCAGTATATGACGGAGCATAACATCGTCGGCGTGACCGCTGACGGGAGGTACTATTTATCAGGGACTGGCGTTGCTGCCAAGGGTCTGTAGGTGCGGCTTCAGCCGCACAGTCCCGCTTTCAGCGGGAGCTTCGATCCGGCCAGCATCCAGTATTCAGCTCGAATCCAGGGAGACAGTGCATGATTTCAGATACCATAAAAAGTGAAATGCGGGCCATTGTGGGGGATGAGTGGTTTCTGGATACGCCCGAGGACCTGATCACCTATTCTTACGACGGGTTCCTGCCCGAATTCAGGCCGGTTGCCGTGATTGTGCCAGGCGACAGGGATGAGATCGCCGGGATCATGAAGATCGCGAACCGGGAACGGATCAACATCATCCCCAGGGGGGCCGGGACCAATATCTGCGGCAGTTCGGTGGCAAGAGAGGGGGGCGTTATTCTCGCCTTTCACCGACTGAACCAGATCCTCGAGATAGACCCCGAATCCAGGTGCGCCGTGGTTCAGCCCGGCGTGGTGAACGCCGACCTTCAGAAGGCGGTTGCAGCATACGGGCTGATGTATCCGCCGGATCCTGCCAGCATGTTTGTTTGCACCATCGGCGGCAATGTAGCCCTGAATGCAGGGGGTCCGAGGGGGGTCAAGTACGGGGTGACGCGGGACTATCTCCTGGGCCTTGAGGTGGTCCTCCCTACCGGGGAGGTCATCCGGACCGGGGGAAAGACCCTCAAGAATGTGAGCGGATATGATCTGACGCGGCTCATGTGCGGATCGGAGGGGACCCTCGGGATCTTTACCGAAATCATTGTCCGGCTGGTGCCCCTGTCCCCTGCCAAGGCCACGCTCCAGGCCATCTATTCCGACCTGGACGATGCGGCCACCACGGTATCGGCCATTATCGGGGCCGGCATTGTCCCGACGACCCTGGAATTGATCGACAGGACCGTCCTGGATGTGATCAGCAATTACGGCGGGGCCCGGTTCTCGGATAAGGCCCAGGCACTGCTCCTCATCGAGGTGGACGGAGAGGATGTCCTGGTGGAGGCACAGGGAAAACGGATCGAGGCCTTCTGCAGGGAGAGGGGGGCCTTTCAGGTGGAGCGGGCACATACGCCTGAGGAGGCCGAAAAACTGTGGCAGGCGAGACGGACCGCCTTTGGCGCTGTTGCCAGCCTGAGGCCCAACTGCATTGTGGAAGACGCCACCGTGCCGGTCAAGATGCTCCCTGCCATGATTCGAAAGATCGTTGAGATCGCAACGAAGTATAATATTCAAATCGGGGTCCTGGCCCACGCGGGGGATGGCAATCTTCACCCCCTGATCATGACGGATCTTCGGAACAAGGAAGAGATGGAACGGGTGGACAAGGCCTTGGTGGAAATGTATGAGGCGGCCATGTCCATGGGCGGGACCCTTTCCGGCGAGCACGGAATCGGAATCGCCAAGGCCCGGTTCATGTCCATGGAGTTCAGCCAGACCTCCATCGACCTGATGCGGGGGATCAAGCGGGTCTTTGATCCCAACAATATCCTGAA
>JAUPKI010000056.1 GCA_030837545.1 Thermodesulfobacteriota bacterium
AATGGCAAGGATGAAAATGTGATATCCGAATTGATTAACTCAAGAGTCCAAAGTTCTTTCGTCATGTCCCGCCTGGGCGGGAATCCGGCATCCAGAACAAAAAAGAAAACCCTTTGGTGCCTTTGTCTTTGTGTGAGTCCCGCAGGCGGGATGGGTTGCGGCTACGCCACTTTAGTTTATGAGCTTATCCCGCAGTTCGCCTTCCTCGTCAAGCAGTTTTTTATACATTTGAACGGAAGGGTTCACTGGCGCTGCATCCACACCACCGGTCTGAAGTGGCCCGGGCAATGGGCATGAGCCAGACCACCCTCTGGCGGAAGATGACGAGATGCGGCCTGCTGAACGGACGGCACCACCATCTGCCGGGAGGCTACCTGGGACATGCCGGGAGAAGGCCCCATGGAGATAGCCAGACATCTGGCGGATCTGGGAGTGGAGGAGCTTATCTGCGGGGGCATTCAAAATGATCACAAAGAGTGGCTCATGAGGAAGGGGGTCACGGTGGTGGATAACCAGCGAGGTGTGGCCAAGGAGATTGTCCGAACCCGCCTTGGATCGCCCTCTGGCCATTGTCGGGGCCAAGGTCGCCCACCTCTTGCCGGCCAAACAGCTCAAATATGTTTTTATTGCGGTGATGCTCTACATGGGCCTCAAGATGATCGGGGTCTTTGCGTGGCTGCATCTGCCCATATAGTCTGAAAAGAGGGGGTGAAAGAGGAGATCAGCAGACAAACAGCGTGGGCGCAAGATAGGGAATATCAAGAATGATTGTCTTTGCCGCTACTTATTGAGATAATGCGGCTTCTTCATTCGGAGGGTGCTTCATCAAATGATATATCCTGATATAGATCCGGTATTGGTCCAAATAGGTCCGCTTCAAGTGCGGTGGTATGGCCTCATGTATGTGCTCGCCTTCCTGGCCGCTTATTTCTTGATCAAAAACCAGGAAAAATCCAGGCCCATAGGCCTGTCCCCCCGCCTGGTTCAGGATCTCATTCTTTACCTTGTTGTCGGGCTTGTGGCAGGCGCCAGACTGGGATACGTCCTCTTTTACCAGTACATGAATGTGATGAATTTTCTCTATCATCCTCTTGAAATCATTGCGGTCTGGCACGGCGGGATGTCCTTCCACGGCGGATTGATCGGCGCCTTCATCGCCGGCTGGCGGTTTTCCAAACGGAGCAAGATTCCCTTCTGGGCCCTGGTTGACAGGGTTATCGTCGCCGCTCCCACATGACCTCCATCCAGTGCTGCCCCTTGTGCCAGGAGGCCTATCCAGATAGCGGCGAGCCTACCTGTCGCTCCTGCCAGGGGCAATCCCCTATATAGATCCGGAGGGCCCCTGACTACAGAGGTTGGTGTTCTGACCGAGTTCCCGGCGACCGCCGGATTTCCCCCCACATTTTTTCTTGACAACCTTCAATCCTGCGATGTAATATCTACAAAATCTATATATTTGGTAGTAATTAATTCCTGGAGCCTGGATGAAACTGTCCACAAGAGCGCGTTATGGTGTCAGATTGATGCTGAGGCTGGCAAGCCGATACGGGGAAGGATCGGTCTATCTGAGGGAAATTGCTGAAGAAGAACAGATATCCGAAAAATACTTGAGCCAGATCATCATTCCCCTGAGAGCGGCAGGCCTGGTTCACTCCGCAAGGGGGGCCTACGGCGGCTACACCCTTGCCAAGGCGCCGGAAGACATCACCATGAAGGATGTCATCGAGGTCCTGGAAGGGGAAACATGTCTTGTGGACTGCGTGAAGAACCCGGCCGCCTGCAAGAGGGTGACCACCTGTCCCACCCGCGATATCTGGACTATCCTGGGCAACAAGATCGGCGAAACCCTGAAGGCCGTAACCCTCGCCTCTTTGGTCAGGATGAGTCGGGACAAGGAGGAAAACATCCTCATGAGCCACATTTGAACGTTCCATAATGGGGACGTAGGGCCTATGGGAGGGGTCGTTGTAAATGGACACAAAAGAAGAAATTCTGAAGATCAAGCAGGCCGGGAAGGCCGTTATTCTGGCTCACAATTACCAGATCCCAGAGGTACAGGAGGGGGGGAATGCGGAATACCCTTGAGAAGATACTCTGGTCTCTCCAAGATATGGAGGAGGAGATTATAGTGTCCGATGGAGTCCTTTCTTGCGCAAGGGAAAGCATCGAGAGGATGATCCGTGCCGGATAAGGGGTCGGAGAGCAAACGAACGATTTGTTGTGGAACCAGATGAGGAGAAACCACATGAGCCGAATAGTCCATCCCTTGAAGGTTGAAACCCTGGCCCTCCACGGCGGCCAGAAGCCTGATCCTACGACCGGGGCAAGGGCGACGCCCATCTACCAGACGACGTCCTATCAGTTTCAAAGCACAGGGCATGCGGCCAATCTTTTTGCCTTGAAGGAGTCCGGCAACATCTACACGCGGTTGATGAACCCGACCACCGATGTCCTTGAAAAGAGAATGGCCCTGTTGGACGGGGCCGTGGGAGCGCTTGCCGTGGCGAGCGGGCAGTCGGCCATCACCCTGGCCCTCCTGAACATCGCCCAATCAGGGGATGAGATCGTCTCCGCGGACAACCTATACGGCGGCGCCTACAACCTTTTTCACTATACCTTTCGGCGCATGGGCATTGGTGTGAAGTTCGTGAAATCAAACGACCTTGACGCCTTCCAGGATGCCGTCACGCCCAAGACCAGGGCGCTTTACGCGGAATCCATAGGCAACCCGAAACTGGACGTGGCAGATCTGGAGGGCATTTCCAAGATCGCACACGAACACGGCATACCCTTTGTGCTTGACAATACGGTGTCCCCCTATCTTTTGCGTCCCATCGATCATGGGGTCGATATCGTCGTCTATTCAGCCACAAAATTCATAGGAGGTCATGGCACATCCCTTGGAGGGCTGATCGTGGATTCAGGAGAATTCGACTGGACTAACGGCAGATTCCCCCTCATCGCCGATCCCGACCCTAGTTATCACGGCCTCAATTTCGTGGAGGCCTTCAAACAAATGGGAAATGCCGCTTACATCATCAAGGCCCGCCTCACCCTGCTGCGTGACCTGGGTCCCGCCCTGTCCCCTTTTAATGCCTTTCTCTTTCTTCAAGGGCTTGAAACCCTTCATGTAAGGATGGCCCGCCATTCCGAAAATGCCCTTGCCGTGGCAACATACCTCGAAAGACATCCCAGGGTGAACTGGGTCAACTATCCTGGATTGCCCTCCAGCCCCGAACGGGAGCGAACAGCAAAGTACCTTCCGCGAGGCGCGGGGGCCATCCTCGGCTTCGGGATCAAGGGCGGCATGGAGGCAGGCAGGAGGTTTATCAATTCCCTGAAGCTGATATCCCATTTGGCGAATGTGGGAGACGCGAAAAGCCTGGCCATTCATCCCGGGACGACCACCCACCAGCAGTTGTCTCCGGAAGAACAACTGGCCACCGGAGTGACCCCGGACTACATCCGCCTCTCCGTGGGCATCGAGCACATCGACGATATCCTCTGGGATATCGAGCAGGCCCTGGAAGGCGCCTGAGAGGTAGTTTTTTCATGAATAAGGATTCTGTAGGCACCGTTGACACCCAGTATTTGCATTTTGCCGAGCCCCCCCATGAACTCGTGCTGGAATCGGGCAAGGCCCTGGGGCCTGTGACCCTTGGCTACGAGACCTACGGCAGGCTCAACAGGGAGCGCTCCAACGGGATACTGGTGTGTCATGCCCTGTCCGGGGATGCCCACGCGGCAGGGTTTCATACGGGCGAGGACAGCCCAGGATGGTGGGACAACATGATCGGCCCGGGCAAGGCCTTTGATACCGAACGGTTTTTCGTCATCTGTTCCAACGTGATCGCAGGGTGTAAGGGAAGCACCGGACCCTCCTCCATCAATCCCCGGACCGGGAAGCCCTATGCTCTGGATTTTCCTATGGTCACCGTAGGGGATATGGTGAAAGCACAGGCCCGCTTAATCGATTTTCTGGGCATCGAAAACCTGCTTTGCGTGGTTGGCGGCTCCATGGGGGGCATGCAGGTCCTCCAATGGGCGGCCTCCTATCCGGAGAGGGTGCGGGCCGCCATTCCCATTGCCACGGCCTTAAAACATTCCCCGCAGCAGATCGCCTTCAACGAGGTCATCCGTCAGTCCATCATGGTCGATCCGGCCTGGCGCATGGGCGGCTACTATGACCAAGGCCAGCCCAGGAACGGCCTTGCCATTGCCCGGATGATCGGCCATATTACCTTCATGAGCGACCAGTCCATGGAGCAGAAGTTCTCTCGCAGGCTCAGGAACGGAAACTATGGCTTCAAGTTCGCGACGGACTTTGAGGTAGAGGGGTACCTGCGATACCGGGGGGACAGCTTTGTCAAGCGTTTTGACGCCAACTCTTACCTCTATATCACCAAGGCCATAGACTACTTTGACCTTTCCGACGGCAGGCTCATCCCGGAGGGGAAAAGAACCTCCACCCGTTTTCTCGTGATCTCTTTCCAGTCCGACTGGCTCTATCCTTCGTATCAATCCCAGGAGATCGTCCGGCAGTTGAAGAAGAGACAGGTGGAAGCGACCTACTGTGAATTGAGATCGGCCTACGGACATGACGCCTTCCTTGTAGATGTGGAGGAGCAGACGATGCTGATAAGGCATTTCCTGGAAAGTACCTATTCCGGCAACGGCGGGCGGTATGAAGGAGATCTTCGGTGGAAGAGCGGCCGGACCACAGGGTGATCGAAGGCATTGTCGAACCCGGATCGAGGGTCCTGGACCTGGGGTGCGGGAAAGGCGAGTTGCTCCTTCTGCTCTCTCAAGGCAAGAACGCCAGGATTCAAGGGATCGAACTGAACCCAAAGGCTGTTCAGGAATGCGTAAAAGGGGGCCTGAGCGTCTTTCAAAGCGACATCGAAAGCGGACTGAGCGAGTACCCCGACCAATCCTTTGACTATGTGATCCTGAACCAGAGCATGCAGGAGGTGAAGAATGTGGATTACCTGCTCCAGGAGGCCCTTCGGGTGGGAGGGAGGGTCATTGTGGGGTTTCCCAATTTTGCTCACTTCAAGGCCAGGGCCATGCTCTTCCTGGGAGGAAGGGCGCCGATAACCGAAGCCCTGCCTCATCGGTGGCACGACACGCCCAATGTGAGGTTTCTGAGCATCCGGGATTTTGAAGCCTTCTGCAGGCATAAAGGCTTGAGGATTGTGAGGACTGTCTATCTGGGGGCTCATGGGACCGTGGTCTGCCTCCCCAACGTGCTTGCCCGGAACGCGATTTTTGTTCTCACGAAATGAAAAAGGGGGTTCTTGAAAGGAACACTGAATTCAAATAGATATGAACGGTCGGAAACAAGGAGAGGGGGACACCATGAGACGCATATACAGCGATAACTCGCTATCCATCGGTCATACGCCGCTGGTCAGGCTGAACCGAATCATCCAGGGCGCCAAGGCAAGCGTACTGGCCAAGATCGAAGGGCGAAATCCGGCCTACTCGGTCAAGTGCCGTATCGGTGCATCCATGATCTGGGACGCCGAGAAGCGGGGATTGCTCAAACCCGGGATGGAAATCGTGGAGCCCACCAGCGGCAACACCGGGATCGCCTTGGCTTACGTGGCGGCGGCCAGGGGCTACAAACTCACCCTGACCATGCCCGAAACTATGAGCATGGAACGTCGCAAGGTCCTTGCGGCCTTTGGCGCCGCTGTTATCTTGACCCCCGGGGCCGACGGCATGAAAGGCGCTGTGAATCGGGCCGAGGCCATGGCGGGCTCTGAACCCGGGCGTTGGTTCCTTCCACAGCAATTCAAGAACCCTGCCAATCCGGCCATTCATGAGCAGACCACCGGGCCGGAAATCTGGGAGGATGCGGCAGGGGAGATGGATGTGCTGGTTTCCGGCGTGGGAACCGGAGGGACCATTACGGGCATCTCCCGCTATTTCAAGAAGACAATGAAAAGGCCGATTGTATCCGTGGCTGTAGAACCGAAGGAGAGTCCGGTCATCACCCAGAA
>JAUPKI010000440.1 GCA_030837545.1 Thermodesulfobacteriota bacterium
TATGGCATCCTATCTTGCTACAAACAGGTTGCTCCTGACGGAGCCTATAATTGATAAATATTTTTAAAGACCAAATGAATACCATGTTTTTAACAAGACGTTTTTTGTGAAATATACACCAAAACCATTGAATAATAAGGTATTGCTTGTCATAACCTTGTCCAGCAAAAATTTGTTCAACAGTAAGGGTTTACGGGGGGGGGGATTGAAATTCCTATGCATTGAATTAGATTCTTCGCTTCGCTCAGAATGACATTTTTCGTATTCCTTGTCATTCTGAGGGCATGTCCTGAGTATAGCAAAGGAAGTGAAACGACCGAAGAATCTCATCTTTGAAATTCCTGTACAGGTACATAAATATAGAGAAAGGAGAAGTCAATGAAAACAACCGTAAGGTTTTGGGAGAGATTGATGGTTTGTACGGCTCTAACGCTGCTGGTGGCAGGGGTATTGGGTCCGGCTGGCACCCAGGAGGCAGCCGATAAAATCGATCGCACGGTTCTGCCGATCCAGGCGCCGAAGAGGCCGGTTTACAAAGAGCTCGACGTGCGCAACGTCAAAACGCCGCCGCACTTCGAAGTCAATGCCCCGCGCGGTGCTCCAAACGTGGTGATTATATTGATCGACGACCTTGGCTTTGGCGCAACAAGCACCTTTGGAGGCCCAATCCGTACCCCAACACTCGACGGTCTCGCGCAGAACGGATTGCGTTATAACAATTTCCATACCACCGCCCTCTGCTCTCCGACACGGGCGGCACTCAAGTCAGGTAGAAATCACCACACCGTTAACATGGGCTTCATCACCGAGTTTGCGACGGGATTCCCTGGCAACACCGGCCAGATACCCAATGCGACCGCCCCGCTCGCAGAAATGCTGCGCCTGAATGGTTACAGCACGGCGGCTTTTGGCAAATGGCATGAAACAGCCGCTTGGGAAGCCAGCATCTCTGGCCCCTTTGACCGCTGGCCGACACATCAGGGCTTCGACAAGTTTTACGGATTCATCGGCGGCGAGACGAACCAGTGGGCGCCATACCTGTATGATGGTGTCACTCAGGTCGAATTGCCGGACGATCCGAAATACCACTTCATGACCGACATGACCGACAAGACCGTGGCCTGGATTAAATACCAAAAGGCCCTGACGCCCGGCAAGCCATTCTTTGTCTATTTCGCGCCCGGGGCTACACACGCGCCGCACCATGTGCCCAAGGAATGGATTGCCCGATGGAAAGGCAAATTCGACCTGGGGTGGGACAAACTGCGCGAGGAAACGCTATCGCGACAGATTAAGATGGGCGTGGTACCGGCGGGAACGAAGCTTGCGCCAAAGCCCCAGGCAATCAAGGACTGGGACAAGCTCTCCACCGATGAGAAGCGCCTGTTCACCCACCAGGCTGAAGTTTTTGCAGCCTATCTCGATTACACCGATCACGAAATCGGCCGGATGCTCAAGGCAATCGAGGTAGCCGGAGAACTTGATAACACCATCGTTTTCTACATCGCAGGCGACAACGGCGCCAGCGCCGAAGGTGGCGAGAACGGCATGTTCAACGAATACACTTACTTCAACGGTGTTCAGGAGAAGGTTCCTGATCTGGTGAAGCTGATCGACACGTGGGGCTCGCCGGAGACCTATCCCCATATGGCTGCGGGGTGGGCGGTGGCCCTGGACACGCCGTTCGCCTGGACAAAGCAGGTGGCGTCTGATTTCGGCGGCACCCGCAACGGCATGGTGGTCCACTGGCCCAAGGGCATCAAGGCGAAGAACGAGACCCGTACCCAATTCAGCCATGTGATTGACGTGGCGCCGACTGTTCTCGAAGCAGCAGGTTTGCCGGAACCGAAAGTGGTCAACGGCACGCAGCAGATTCCGATGGAAGGCGTGAGCATGGTCTATACGTTCGATGACGCCAAAGCGCCGGATCGGCACACCACGCAATACTTTGAGATCTCCGGAAATCGTGCCATCTACCACGACGGCTGGCTGGCGCGCACCATCCACCGGGCGGCGTGGGAGAGCCAGGTGCGACATCCCCTGCAGCAAGATATCTGGGAGATGTATAACGTGCTGACCGATTTCAGCCTTGCGCACGATATTTCTGCGAAGAACCCGAAGAAACTTGCGGAGATGCAACAACTCTTTCTGAAAGAAGCCGGGAAATACCATGTCCTCCCCATTGACGACCGGCTATTCGAGCGCGCCCTTGCCGAAAAAGTTGGCAGGCCTGACTTGATGGCCGGACGCACATCGTTGACGCTTGCCGAAGACATGACGGGAATGATGGAAAACGTCTTCATCAACGTCAAGAACAAGTCGAAGACGATTACGGCCGAGGTCGAGATCCCCTCGGGTGGCGCTCATGGGACAATCATCGCTCAGGGTGGACGCTTCGGAGGTTGGTCGCTGTACATGAAAGACGGCAGGCCGGCTTACGACTACAACTTTCTTGGGTTGTCGCATGCCACGATCACCTCCACCCAATCGCTCCTCCCGGGCAAGGCGGCCATCAGATTCGACTTCGCCTATGACGGCGGCGGATTGGGAAAAGGAGGCACGGGTACGATCTTTGTGAACGGACAGAAGGTAGCGGAGGGAAGAATCGAAAGGACGCAACCCATGATCTTCTCTGCGGATGAAACTGCCGACGTGGGTATTGACCTCGGAACCCCGGTCGTAGAGAGCGTGGGCGCCGAGCACAAGTCGCGGTTCACCGGCAGTATCCCGAAACTAACGATCGAGGTTCGCGACATAAGTCCACGGGTCGAGGATTCCGTGAACCAGGCACAAAAGGAAGTCACCCGCGCGACTGAGTGACCGGGGCGGCAAGGAAACTTACAGACACTTTCGTGAGCAGGATAGGGATCGCACTGTGACATGCTACTCGCCGGTGGTTAAATAAATCGAGAAAATGAGGGGAAAAGGAGAAGAACGGCAACTATGAAACCGAAAGGAGCAACAACCATAAAACACACCACTATGAAAACATCGACGCTCGA
>JAUPKI010000441.1 GCA_030837545.1 Thermodesulfobacteriota bacterium
GGTAGGCCGAATTATTCTTGACATAAACCAGAGGAAAGTGGGCATCATCCTGGTAGAGCAAAATGCCCATATGGCTCTTCGTCTGGCCCAAAAGGGCTATGTCCTGGAGACAGGCTCCATCACTTTGGAAGGAAAGGCTTCCGAGTTAATCGACAGCGAGCTCGTAAAAAAGGCATACCTGAGCGGATAAAGATAAACCGCATGAGCAAATTGAGAGGCGCGAAGTTGCCTGCGCAGTTTCACACCACCTCCGACGATGCTCTCCAGCATAGCCATTCCAAATGCCAAATGTTCGTGCAGGCTTGTCTGCTTTAGGCTTCTTCGTATCTTACTGCCGGCGAGCAAAAGCGCTATTGCCGCATAAAATCGAGGTGTTCAGCATGACAAATGTGACGGATCGGAAAAAGTTGGCCCAGATGCCTTGGTATCCGCATTATCCTCGCCAGATCAGGTCCGCCCTGGAAAATTACAACTTGCCCGAAGTCCCACTTTACCGGCTGTTGGAATCCAGCGCCAATTACTATCCCCAATCAACCGCCGTTGTTTACGAGCCAGCCAATTTCATCGTTTCCTACGCAGATCTTTATCGGCTCTGCGGGTGGTTCTCCGCGGGGCTGATCCATCAGTTTGGTGTTTCAAAAGGAGACCGGGTGGCGATCTATTCCAGAAATTACCCCGAATTCTTGATCGCCATGTATGGCATCCTGATGGCAGGAGCAACTTACGTGGCCTGCAACCCGCTTCTCTTAAAGCACGAAGTCGAATATCAGATGTCAGACGCGGGGTGCCGGCTCGCCATCATTTCGGATGATCATCTCCCCGTGCTAAAGGAAATTCTAAAGGACAATAGTACCCGACTCAGTCAGGTCATCGTATTCAGCAGGGACGCCGGCCTGAAGGCTAAATATCTCGGCGGCATATCCACGCCGACCGAGCCGCCTTTTTACCCGTTCATGGAGACCTTTTGCGATAGCCCTTTTGAAAGCCCACACATCGACCCCAAAAGCGATCTGGCCGCAGTTATTTATACTGCCGGTACCACCGGGCAGCCTAAAGGCGTAATGGTGTCCCACTATAATGCCGTTTCCAGCAGCATCCTTTACTACTCGGCCTATACAGGCAAATTTCCGGAGCTGGCGGAAGACGGGACCCTGATTTGCAGAAACCACAAGGAGGACCTGACCGGTCATTGGGAGTACCCCATGCGCTACGGAATCGATTCGGCCTTGGCGGCAGCCCCGTGGACGCACATGATGGGATTCATTGCCCACCTGAATTCTTCGATCATGGCGGCGGTGACGATCTTTCCGCTTCCGGATTTTAAAGTCGACAAATTTCTCGACCTGATCCGGAAATGGAAAATTTCCTTTGCCGGCGGGGCGCCGCAGATGATGTCGATGCTCCTTTCCATGCAGGACATCGACGAACAGGACTTATCCTCCATTCGCGTCTGGACCACGGGTGGAGCGCCCTGCCCGGTGGCAGTGGGCACAGCATTTGAAGAACGCATCGGAGGAATCATCACCGAAGGATACTCCCTGACGGAAGCGGTCATGTCATCGACAAAGAACCCGGCCAATCGATCGGCAAAGCGCAAGTGGGGATCGATCGGCATACCCTTGCCGTTTACCGAGGTCAAAATCGTGGACCCCGAAACCGGTACCCAGGAGATGCCCATGGGTGAGGATGGTGAACTCATCCACAACGGCCCGCAGGTCGCGGTGGGGTATCTGAACAGACCCGAGGAAAGCCGCCAGACGTTTAAAAATGGATGGGTCTTTACCGGCGACCTCGCACGGATGGATGAAGAAGGCTATATCTTCATTACGGGAAGGCTAAAAGATATCATCATTTATAAAGGTTACAACATCGCGCCCAGAATGCTGGAAGAGGTCATCTATCAACTTCCTGGGGTTTTTCAATGTGCGGTTGTGGGCAAAAAGGATGAAGTTGCAGGCGAGATACCGGTTGCCTTTGTAAGTCTGAAGGAGGGTATCACTATAACTGAATCGGAGATTATGGATTTCGTCAACCAGCGGGTCGCGGGATATAAGAAAGTCAGAAAGGTGATCATCCTGGATCAGCTTCCCGTTTCCGGATTCGGCAAGCTGATGAAAGGCGAACTAAAAAAGCTGCTTTGAAAGGAGGTGAAATGGCGGTGGCTGCGGTGATTGGTTGCCCGCCATGTGTTCCCATGTTCCCAACAAGGGCGAATCCCGTAAGGCGGGATTGCCATGGGTATTTCAGCATCGTATCCCGGGACAAGCGGTAGACGGACTTTTCTGGCAAGCGGTTTGATTAAAACTGATTGCTCTTAAAACTAACCCCAGGATCTGCGGAGGGACTTCTGGAATTTGACTGCCCATCACAGAATAGGCTATTTTAAGGCTGCTTTGCCTGCATCATAGGTGACCTGGATCCCGGATCCATGATCGATTCGAGCGTGAGGAAAGCAAGCCGGTCAATTCAGTTCAACCCGTACCTTTTCAGTTTCTTGTGAAGGCCGGTCCGATGAATTCCCAGAATCTTGGCGGCTTCGGTTCGGTTTTCACCGGCGCGCTTGAGCGTATCGACAATGATTTCCTTTTCAGCCGATGCCAGCCTATCCTCCAGTAGGAGAGAGGCATTTGCCGGTAAAAAGAGGCTGCCAAATCGTCGGATGATGTTCTCCGGCAAATCGCTCACCTCAATGCAAGTTCCCTTGCAGGTTATCAATACCCTTTCAATGACATTTCTGAGTTCCCGGATGTTACCGGGCCACGGGTATCTGGTCAAGCAGTCCATGGCTTCCGGAGATATGGAGTTCACCCTTTTGGGCATTTCCCTTTTAAGACTGTGGAGAAAATGAGAGACGAGTCGAGGGATGTCTTCTTTCATATTCCTCAGGGAGGGCAGTATAATTTTCATTACGTTCATTCGATAGTAGAGGTCGAGCCGAAACTCTTTATCCCCAACCATTTTTTCAATATCCCTGTTTGTTGCAAATATGCTCCTGAAATCGACCCGTTTTGGCGCCCCGCCAATTTTTTCGATCTCATTTTCTTCCAGCACCCGCAACAGCTTTGTCTGCAATTGAATCGGCATATCGCCGATCTCATCGAGAAATATGGTTCCGCCGCCGGCCCTTTCAAATTTACCGATCTTGCCTTTTCGGTCTGCGCCTGTAAAGGAGCCCGGTTCATATCCAAACAGTTCCGCTTCAATCAATTCCGTGGGGATGCTGGTGCAGTTGATGCGGACAAATGGTCCTTTCTTCCGGCTGCTTCCCCCATGAATCGCATGGGCAAAAAGCTCTTTCCCGGTTCCGGATTCCCCGATCAGCAATACGGGCGAATCGGTCTTTGCCGTTTCTTGGGCAATTTCCTTTGCCTTGGCTATCAGAGGGGATTCTCCCAGGATATTTTCAAAGCTGTAACGGCTCATGTAAATTTGATTCAGCTTTTTCTCGTAGAGCTTCAGTTTTCCTTTCAGGCCGTTGATTGTTTGATATAGTTCGTTCAGTTTCTCAGCATGCCAAAAGAGGACTTTGGTTACGGCGCCCAGCACTTTTCCTTTTTCGACGATTGGAATTCGGGCGGAAATGCAGGGTTTTCCGGAATAAAGATAGGCGTAACCGATTTCAGCACGGCCAGTGACCAATACATTGGTAATCTCCTCTTTGGGAAATACCTCCTTCACGTGCCGGCCGGCTGCATCTTTGGCAGAAAATGAACAGTAAGGTTCAAAACTCTGGCTCATAAAGACAATTTTGCCTTCATCATCTATGATGATCAAAGACTCATAAGGATTGTTGAGGTAATGAAAAAGGATATTGTGAGGAATGCCGCAGGGCGATCCTTTTTCCGGACTTGCTTTCTTTTTTACCTGGCGTTTCATATAATTGGCAGGAATTCGCTTTTATTAGGAGAAAAGAATTACGCAATTCTTATTGGGTGTCAAGGAAAATCGAAGTGCACTATATGAAAGCGCGAATCAACGGCGTAGCAGTTAGGTCTCATATGGTTTCTTCCATGGCAAATCAATCTCACGGATCGATGATTTGCCGGAAAAAGATCTGTTTGACCTTGCTTCCCGGAACGGTTTCGATGAACTACCAAAGACAGCCTCCGGGAACATCAAGAAGAGTGAACTGGTGTGTAGCGTGCCAGGCAAATGATAAGAATCCTCCTAACACTTTAGGCATGTGCAAAAGGCCGGTCATGTTGCGATACCTTCTGTCAGAAAGCTGAGAAATTGCTAATCCTCTTAATCCGTCTTTTGGCCAAGACCGTTCAACCCCCTAAATAATTCTGCCGATGCTCTCATCATAAAAAAGGTGGCATCTTCACACCTTAGCCACAACCTGGTCTTCAAACAATCCCTTGATTTGCTCCTCTGAATACCCCAGATCGGTCAATATCTCTTCTGTGTTGCCGCCCCGACGGCCTCTTGCGGGTGTGGCCCGTCCTGGCGTCCGGGAGAGCCTGGGGGCCGGCGCCGGCTGGGGAACGCCGTCAAGGGTCAGGATGATCTCTCTTTCTCTGTTATGGGGGTGCTGATCCACCTCATTCAATTCGAGGACCGGAGCCACACAGGCATCCTTGCCCTCAAATATCCGTGTCCATGCATCGCGGGTCTTCGTCTTGAACACGGCGGCAAAGCGCTCGGTTACCTCAGGCCATCTTCCCATATCCATCTGGTGGGGAAGAGACGCCGGCTCTATCCCGAGACCTTTGAGCAGCTCGGCATAAAACCTCCCCTCGATGGCGCCCACGGCCATGAATTGATGGTCAGAGGTCTCATAGGTCTGATAGAACGGGGCCCCGCCGTCCAATACGTTGGTCCCGATATCGAGGGTCATGAGGTGGTGCGCCAGCATGCCGTAAAACAGGACCGACAGGTTGGCCGCGCCGTCCACCATAGCCGCATCCACCACCTGGCCTTTCCCGGAACGGTTCCTTTCAATGAGAGCCAGGAGGATGCCCATGGCGCACAGCATGCCGCCCCCGGCAAAATCGCCTAAGAGATTGCAGGGCGGGAGGGGCCGCTCCCCTTTTCTCCGGAAGAGAGAGAGGGCCCCTGACAGGGCGATATAATCGATATCATGCCCTGCCATACTGGCGTAGGCGCCATTCTGTCCCCAGCCTGTGAGCCGGGCATAGACCAGACTTGGGTTCATTCCCAGCGCATCATTCGGGCCCAAGCCCAGGGCCTCCATCACGCCGGGCCGGTACGGCTCGACCAACACATCGGTGGTGTGGATCATTCTCCTGACAACGTCACACCCCTGATCCCTCTTCAGATTGATCCGTATGGACCGTTTTCCCCGGTCAAAGGGGTTTTTCTCCATGATGTTGGGGATCTCGGGGGCCCCTTTTGAGAGTCGATCAACCACGGTAACGTCGGCCCCAAAATCGGCCAACAGCATACCACAGTAGGGAGAAGGGGCCAGACCGGCCATCTCGATTACTTTGATCCCGTCTAATGGGCGCATAAAGCTATCCTCGATGATTAAAGGTTTACGGTTTTCGGCAAAATAATTTAGGGCAAAATAATTGCAAGCATTCAGACAGCCAAAGATTCAGAGGTTCACCGTTTCGGGGTCTCTCAATCGTCAATCGTCAATTTCAAATCACTCTACCATCTGGGTGCAGTGTGTCTCTGTAGTGAAACAGATAAGAACGGCTGAGAGAATCGACCCGATCATCATCAGGCTGAATGCGGACTGATACGCCCCAAGCTGATAGACCTTGACGCCCCCTTCCATCATCCCGTTCCAATTCCTGTCCAGGACCCACCCCATGACCGGCTGCAGCACCATGGGCCCGATCATGACCCCCATGTTGCAGACGCCGGACACGGTCCCTGTCAGCGAAGGGGGCACCGATTCCTTGACAAAGGCAAAACCGATAATCATGGCGCCCGAGGCGAATCCGACAATAGAGACCAGCACACTCAACACCCACACCGGCCACTGCGGCATAAACAGGATCAGGCTCCAGCCAGCACAGGCCACAAAACAGCCTGCCACATAGAGGGGCTTTCTCCGGCCGATCCTGTCCGACATCGCCCCTAACACCGGCCCCCCGAAGGCCCAGGCGATCAACAGAACAGAGGTCAGGGCGGCGCTCTTTGCGGGAGAGAGCCCATAATGGGTCGACAGAAATGGCACTCCCCACAGGCCCGAAAAGGCCAGAACAGGTCCGGCCATGCCGGACGGCGCAATGGACAGGAGCCAGGTGTTCTTATAATCGAACACCCTCCATAAACCGGCAAACAACGACCGGGAGGCATCCGGCCTGATATGCACAGGGGGGATGAAACTGGAATAGCCCCGTTCGGACGGATCATCCTTTACCACCATCCAGAGTGCGACAGCGATGGCAAGGGACACGCCCGCTGAGGCCAGCATCACCGGTCGCCAGCCGAAGTGGTCCACCATGATCCGCAGCGGCACACCTGCAGAAACGGCCCCGGCAACGCCGCAAAAGAGGCCCAGACCCGTGGTCATGGCAAACCGCCGGGGCGGAAACCAGTGCATGGAGAGCTTGAGCAGGGCAACCCAGGCAACGCCGACCGCCCCCCCTATCAACAGACGCCCCACGTTGGCGAGGATGATGGCGGGGGCCGCAGCAAAGAGAAATGCCCCTAAACAGGCGGTAAACGCCCCGGCAGTGAGAAGTTTTTTGGGCCCCCAGGAATCGGCAAGAATCCCCGTCGGGATCTGCATGGCCACATAGCTGTAGAAATAGAATGCAGAGAGGTTCCCCAGGGCTGCAGCGCCGATATGAAAATCGGCCATCAGGTAGTCCGTCATGACGGCCGGCGCCACCCTCTGGTAAAACCCGCTCAGATAAAAGGCCGCCCCTAAGCCCCAGATGAGCCAGGAAAGATAGGCAGGTGGATACTGCTTAGAATCAGTCATGAGCGCAGCCTCTGGCCGGGGGCCAGTCAGATCAGATAGAGACTATTGCAAGTGACTAAAGTGACTAAAGTGTGGAGTTAGGAGTGTAGAGTTAGGAGTTTAAATCGGAATTTTCAACTTTAGGCACTCCAAACTCTTAACTTCAAACTTATAGAAACCGGCATCCAGTATCCAGTCTCACGATGCTCACCCCTTTCTCACGGGGTCCTGTGCTTCGATGTCGGCAGATAGATGTTGAATGTGCTTCCCTTGTCGCTCTCACTGCTCACGTCCATGATCCCGCCATGATTTCGAATGATCCCATAGGCAGCAGCCAGGCCCAGCCCTATCCCCTGTCCTACCCCTTTGGTGGTAAAAAACGGGTCGAATATCCTATCTCGGGTCATGGCGTCCATCCCCACACCCGTGTCCCTGACGCATATCTTCACATATCTTCCGGGTTCAAGCCCATAGGAACGGACAAACTCACTCTTGAGCTGTGTGACGCTCGTCTCTAAAAAGACCTCCCCGCCCTCAGGCATGGCCTGCATGGCGTTGATATAGAGACTCATCAGGACCTGCTCAATCTGTATCGGATCCGCTTCCACCGTCGGAATCTCTTCCTGGTAGGCAGCATGCAGGGTAATCCCCTTCCGGGTGCGGGCAAACAAGTCTTCGGTTTGCGTGATCAATTGATTGATATCCGTCGGTTCAGGGCGATACGTTCTCTCCCTTGCGAAGCTCAGGATGTGCCGGGTCAGTTCCGCTCCTTTCTGCACCACCATCTCGATGTTCTTCAATCGCTCGTAATCAGGGTTTTCCTGATCCTTTCCGTACAGGACCAGCGAGGCATTCGCCTGAATGACCATCAGCAGATTATTGAACTCATGGGCAATCCCCCCGGCCAGGGTACCGATGGACGCCATCCGCTGGGACTGCTGAAAATGGGCCTCAAGCCGTCTCTTCTCGGTGATGTCTCTCACAAAATTCAGGACGGCAGGCCTCCCGTCCCATTGAATCGGGACGGCATTCAATTCCACCCACAACTCCTCGTCGGACCGATTCAGCATCCTAAAGGAACAGGCCTCGGAAAAGTCCTCCCCCTCCAGGCTCCGTTGACATCTTTCACGGACGGAATCCCTGTCTTCCTCATGGACAAGGTCGAAAAAGGGAGACTCCGGCAACTGGTCCGCACTGAATCCAAACATCTCAGCGGCACGCCTGTTGGGGAATCTGATGCGATCGTCCTGCAACACGAATATGGCATCATTGGCGTTTTCAAAAAGAAGCCGATACCGCTCCTCGCTCTTTCTCAGGGAGTCCTCAGCCCTTTTCTGTTCGGTGACATTATCGAGGATAACAATGGCCTTTCCGTCGCTGCCGGGAATAGGGTGCACGTCCATTGTCACCTGATAGCCGTTCAGCATCACAGGGCGATCCTGAGATAGGCGCTTGGCCGCGTCACGCTCCTTTTCAAAATATCCCCTGATCCGTTCCCGATCGGCTGTGGCGAACAGCGCGGGAAAATGACGGCCCAGCATATCCTCCTCAGGCAGGTGGGTCAAAAAGGATGCACCCCGGTTGGCATAGACAATCCGTCCGTCCGGGGCAATCTCAAAGATACCCTCATCCATCTGCTCCAAAATGACCTCAAAATGCCTCATGCCGGAAAGAAGCTCCCTGGTGATGCCGCGCCCTCTGATCTCGTCCGACCCCAGGGTTTTTAGGGTCAGCAGGGGCGAGGACCTGTCAAAGGAGTGTTCCAGCAGGCCGAGGATCTCTTCGCCCATCTCCTTGAGAGGCCCTTTCGCAACGGTCGCATTGACGCCTAACGCCTCGATCTCGCCGACATCTTCCATGGCCGTTGCGGAGAGGCTGATGATATAGGTTTCTTTCAGGCCCTCCATCTTGCGCAGCAGTCGGCACAGCCGCTTTCCGTCGATATTAGGCATGACCATATCGACGAATATGACATCGGGTGTGAAGCTTTCGAGGACATCCAAGGCCGACAGCCCGTCTTCTGCGGTCACCAC
>JAUPKI010000057.1 GCA_030837545.1 Thermodesulfobacteriota bacterium
CCTCCTTTCCCTTCAAAAAAATGGCAGGAGGGGTTGATCGTGCCGCCCTTCCTGCCATATCTGTTCGCACCTTCCATCCGGCGACTATTTCTGGGGCTTTCCAAGAACTTCCGCAAACATATCCATATCCCAACCCTTGGTTTCCGCAATGTTCTGACGGAATTTAATGAAGTCGATGGTATCCTTGCCGGTGATCTTCTTGGTATTGAATGCACCAAAGCCCAGGAATGCCTCGCCGCCCATGTTGGCTGCCAGCCAGTGCCTGTGGGCATTCTTCATGGTATCCCAGAAGAATTTCTTCTTCTGGCGAACGCTGTCGATGGATTCGATGAGACAGCCGGGGAAGAGGTTGGCGAAGGTCCATATCATTCGATCCACTTCCTTGTCTAAGAGTTCAAAATCCGCATTGGGCTGATGTTCCTTGACAAAGGCCCGGGCCTCTTTGGCCTCAGGACCTGTCTTGTATTCGCCATAGACGATCTCGCCGTCCTTGACATACTGATCCGTGATGATCATCGGGTTTCGGACCCATTTGCCGTCCACCTTCAGGACGGGGACCACCTTGCTGATCAGGTTCTTGGCCTTCATCTTGTAGGCGGACCACATCTCGCACGAGACGCAGTTCCACATGGCGTCTTCGATGCTGAGATACCAGGGGAGGAAATCCGAGGCCCCGCCCACAGGGGCGGACCCGTGTCTCGGCCCGGCCTGTCCAAAGATGGCCAGGTCCGAGGCAAGGGCCAGGTCGCATGCCATGCCGATCTCCTGACCGCCAGCCACTCGCATGCCGTTGACCCTGCAGATGACAGGCTTTTTGCAGGCCAGGATGGAATCCACCATGTGGTTGAAAAGCTCCATATACTGACCGTATTCATCCGGTCTCCGGCTATAGTATTCGCTGTATTCCTTGGTGTTTCCGCCAGTGCAGAAGGCATAGGGTCCGGTGCCCGTAAAGACCACCGCCACCACGCCCCGGTCCAGAGAGGCGTTTTCAAACCCGGCGATCACGCCTTTCACCATCTCTGTGGTGTAGGAATTGTACTGGTTCGGGTTGTTGAGACGGATCCACGCCACATAGAGCCCGTCCACCACCTTGCCCTGCGGGTCTTTCAAGGGTCTATTCTCGAAGACCACGCACGGGTCCTGGGCTCCCCAGTGTCCGTCGGTGTGCAACAGGTGATCTTTCTTTTCATCTTCTCTCGGCATCCATTCTAAAGCCATAATGTCTCCTCCTTTTATCTGTTTTAGTGATTCTCTGTTCTTCTTTGTCGTCGTTAGCTGCTTTTTGTGAAAGCGGCTTTGCATCTGACCGATAGATGACCTCGCGGTTATCGCGGCGGGAAAGCCGCTCTCACAGCGGTCTTAACAGCGGCTAAACAGCCTCACATAATTCAAGAGCAGATCAGGCGCAAAAGCAAAAACCCAATAAACTCAAGAAACCCTGAATGCCTAAAAATCTGGCGTCAGGACGATCCGTTTCATGGGCGGCGTCTTGTGGGCCTCGGCAAAGGTCTCGGCAATGGTGCTCATGGGCCGGGTTTCCACGAAGTTGGCCATGTTGATCTTGCCCTTCAAGACCATATCCAGGACAATGGGATAATATTCGGGGAGGCATCCCCAGGTCCCGATCACCTCGGCATCAAAGGCCATCAATCGACCGATGGCGTATTCTGTCTTGGCAAGTCCGAATCCCACGACGATCAGCTTGCCGGTAAAGCCCAGGAGGGCCAATGCGATTTCCTGGCCCGCTTTTGCGCCCGTAACCTCAAAGATCTTCCACCCGAAATTGGGGAGCCCGTTTTCCTTGCAGAGGGCCCTGAATTCCTTGGAGACGGCCCCGGCGTCCTTGCCTGTGGAATTGATTGCAAAGTCGGCCCCGTATTTCAAGGCCCGGTCCAGTTTTTCCTGATTGCGGGCGATCCCGATCACCGTCCTGGCGCCCAGGGCCTTGGTGATCTGACCCACGTACTGGCCTACCCCGCCGGTGATCCCCACTACCACCACATTATCGCCCGGCTGGAGGTCGGCCCGCTTGGCCGCCTGATAGGGCGTGGTGGCCGCGTCGGCTACCACCGCCAGATGGGCCAGGGGCACATCGCCCCGGTTCTTGACCTCGCACAGGTCGATGCTCGGTACAGGGATATGGCTTGAGAAGCCCCCATAGAGACCGAGGCTGTTGCCCGGCATCTTCTGGTCAAGACACCGGTTTCCACGGCCGGTCTTGCAGAGGATGCACTTTCGGCAGGGCATCACCGCAGGGATGATCACCTCTTTACCGATCCAGGCTTCATCTCCCGCCACCACGGTTCCTGAGATCTCGTGGCCCAATGTCAAAGGCGGCTTTGAGACAGTGGGGACGCCGTCATAGAAATAGCCCAGGTCCGTGTGGCATACGCCGCACCCTGCCACCTCCACCAGGACCTCTCCGGCCTGCAATTCGGGAACAGGGATCTCGGTCTTCTGGAGCTTGCCGGGCGTGCTCTCCTTGGTTTCCCGGTTAAAGGTCGTCGGCTGAACCATCTGCCAGGTCTGAATTGTCTTTGGTGCTGTCATGACATCCTCCTTATTTTAGATTCACTGCATTTGATTGGTTTGAATTATTGATGCCCCTCTTGATAATGGCGACCTTCCACGCCGGAGCGATCGAGGCCTTACAGGTCCAACCCGGCCTGCCTTTTGCGGCGACATAAGGCTTAAATCATCCCATACCCCCCATCCACGCATAGGAGCTGGCCGGTGATGTAATTGCTTTCGTCCGAGGCCAGAAACACAAAGGCCGGAGAGATATCATCGGGTTCGGCAAAACGCTTCAGGAGGATCCGGTTCATGTAGATATCCCTGAGCTTTTCATCACTCCGGATCTTCTCCGTCATGTCGGTGGCCACAATGCCGAGCGAGATGACATTGCAGCAGATGTTATAGCGGGCCAACTCGCGGGCAATGGACTTGGTCATGCTGAGGATGCCCCCCTTGGCGGCGCTGTAGTTGACCTGACCCACCGTGCCCACCAGTCCGGCTACCGACATGACATTGATGATCTTGCCGGTCTTCTGCTCTGACATGTGCACTCCGGCCGCCTGCGAGCAGAGAAAGGCCCCTTTCAGATGGATGTCCAGCACCTGATCCCACTGGTCTTCCGTCATCTTGAGGAGGAGGGCCGGCCTGGTAAATCCCGCGTTATTGACCAGGATGTTGATTTTTCCGAATGTCTCGACGGCCGCCCCCACCAGGTCTTCCGCATCCTTTTTCTTCGCCACATCGGCTTTGACGGCAATGGCCTTGCTCCCCATGGCCTGAATGGCGTCAACGACCTCGTTGGCCGCTGTTTGGTTGGAAGTGTAGTTGATGACGACATTTGCACCCTCCTTAGCAAAACCGAGGGCAACGGCCCTTCCCACACCCCTGCTGCTGCCGGTCACCAAAGCAACTTTGTCTTTCAATCTCATAAGTTAACCCTCATCATCAGGCCCGCTGCTGAAGCGGAATTAAAGATTTGAGGCCCTGATGGACCCTGACAAATATAATCACATTGTAGTTACAATATAGTTACAAAGCCAATCTAAATGAAAACCTATTTTGATGTCAAGAAAAATCGAAATCACAGATTTGAGGTCTGTTTTTTACCCTTTGACAGGGAAAATCGTGCAGGATATACTCCCGTCCCAAGTTTGGAATTTGGAGTTAGAAGTTGGGAGCTGGGAGGGGGCACGCGGGCTTTTCCCCTGCTGTTTACTGCCGCTCCACCATCGGAGACGTACATGGGCCGGATTACCTACTACAGCACCAATAACGCCTCAGAGCGCGCGACGTTCGAAACCGCTCTCATGAACGGGCTCGCCTCCAACTATGGCCTCTATATGATCGCGAGGGAAGATATTCCCGTCCAGGACCCTGCTGCCATTCGCGCAATGCGGGAGCAGTCCTACGCCCAGATTGCCTTTCAGGTTCTTCATCCCTTCTTAAAGGGCGAGATGGGGAGCGCTGACCTGAGGGCCATGCTCGAGGATGCCTATGATGATGAGGTCATCCCGACACAGGTGGTCCATGTCACGGGGAAGACCTACATTATGTGGCTGACCCGGGGGCCGACCTATTCCTTTAAAGACTATGCCGCCCGGTTTTTCGGAAGGGCCCTCAACTATTTTCTCACCCGGTCAGGGTCCCGAAGGGTAGTGGCCGTTGCCACGAGCGGGGATACGGGGGGGGCCGTGGCCGATGCCCTTCATGGCCTGGAACAGATCGACAATGTTGTCTTTTTTCCAAAAGGATCGGTCACCGAAAGGCAGCGGAGACAGATGACGACCCTGGCCGGCAATGTGCATGCCTTTGAGGTTAATGGGGATTTTGATGTGTGCCAGGCCCTTGCCAAACGCCTTTTGGGCGACAAGGCCTTTGCAGCGGACCTGTTTGGCGACCCTGCACGGTTCACCTCTGCCAATTCCATCAGCGTGGGGCGACTCCTTCCCCAGGCGGTTTATCCCTTTTTTGCCTATTCCCGCATTGCTAACCATGACGAACCGGTGATCGCCAGCGTGCCTTCCGGGAATTTCGGGGACATGATGGGGACCGTCATCGCCAAGGCCATGGGACTTCCCATCGCAAAAATCATCTGCGGCGTCAACGAGAACGACGAGTTCCCCCTGTTCCTGCAAACCCAGGATTACCGGGTCAAGCCCTCCAGAAAATCCCCGTCGTCTGCCATGATCGTCTCCAATCCGAGCAACTTCGCCAGGCTGGTGGATCTATATGGCGGGCACGTCTACGACAAACGGGATCCGGAAGGCAATGTGATTCAGGAAGGGATGCTGGATCTAAGGCCGGACATGGAGGCCATGAGAAAGGATTTCTATTCCATCAGCGTCGGCAACCCGGATCACTACGCGGCTATCCGCGAGGTCTACGAACGGTTCGGCATCATCATCGAGCCCCACGGGGCCGTCGGCTGGCGGGCCCTGGACACCTTTCTCGAACACCGCCATGACCGGCTTGCAGTGATCTATGAGACAGCGGACCCGGGGAAGTTCCCCGATGATGTGGAAAAGGCCATCGGCATCACGCCCGATGTCCCTGAACGGATCGCCAAACAGGCAACCCTGAAGGAGCGAATATACCGTGTCGAGACGCCCCCCTTGTACAGGGAAGATGGCTCCATGGCCTTGAGCGATCCCCAGTACCAGGAGGCGAAGAAGGTCCTGAGAGAGATCTTTGATTGAGGAATTCAGGAATTCGGGAATTGAGGGATTGAGGGATTGAGGGATTATGGAACGTATGACTAACATGAAGAAAAGGGTCGGGGCGGTCTACGAGGTTCTGGACCCTTTGTATACCCACGAGAAGACGGCCCTTACGTTCAAGACCCCGTTTCAACTCCTGGTCTCCACCATCCTGTCGGCCCAGTGCACGGACAAGCAGGTGAATAGGGTGACAAAGGACCTGTTCAAAAAATACAAATCCCCCCGGGACTACGTCTCCGCCCCCATTGCCGAGCTGGAAGCGGATATCCGGCCGACCGGCTTCTACAAGAACAAGGCCAAATCCCTGAAAGGGTGCTGTCAGGGGCTGCTGGATCTCTACGGGGGAAAGGTCCCTGCAAGCATGGAGGAGCTGATCCGGCTGCCGGGCGTGGGGAGGAAAACGGCCAACTGCGTCCTGGGGGCGGCCTTTGACATCCCCGGCGTGGTGGTGGACACCCATGTGAAACGGCTTTCCCTTCGGTTGGGGCTCACCCGCAACGAACATCCTGACAAGATCGAAATGGACCTTCAGAAACTCCTTCCCCAGGACCGGTGGCGTCGATTCTCAGACCTTCTCATCTACCACGGAAGGGCGGTCTGCAAGGCCAGAAAGCCGGACCATGACCATTGCGTTATCGCGGCCCATTGCCCGTCCAATTCAATCTGATGCGTTATAATATGAAACGAGGTCAAGACAAATGAAAAGAGCAACCCTAATGATTCTCTTGGGGGCATTTCTACTCGGGGGGTGTGCGGAAACGCCGTATCGTGAGTCCAAGATCCGATACCAGAATCCCAAATGGGACGACGCCACGATCCGGAAAGTAGCCAACCGGGAGGTGGAACCGGGAATGACCGCCGACATGGCGCGGACCGCCCTGGGGATCCCGGATGCCATTTCGCGCCAGGGCGATGAAGAGAGGTGGGGATATGCAGTCATGGTCGGCGACATCCAGCCGCAAGAAGAACTGGTCTTTTTCGTCTATCTGAGGTACGGCGTGGTGACCCGAACCGCCGGGGACAGGAATCGACTCAAGACCGTTTCGTGGTATGACTGAGTGAGAAAGGGGCACATGAAGAATGTCGGCGGGACCGAAGCCGCCGCCTTTTTAGCGCGGGATGTAACACCACTGAAGGTCTCCCTGAGAGGGCTGTCGTTATTGAGATGCTGGAGACTGGGAATCCAGATGCTTATGAGCGGCTCTCAAGCGAAAGGCTGATCATCCTGTCCAGCAGGTCGGAAAGGGACATCCCTGCGGCCCGGGCCGCCAACGGAAAAAGGCTGGTCTCCGTCATGCCGGGGATGGTGTTGGTCTCCAAAAGACAGAGGGTCTCATCCCGAATGATCATGTCGCTCCGGCTCCAGACGCGACATCCCAATGCCCTGTGGGCCTTCTTTGCGCATTCTCCGGCGGCTTCGGCCACAGGAGCCGGGATAGGGGCCGGACAGATCTCTTGAGTGGCGCCCGGCGTATATTTGGCCTTGTAGTCAAAAAAGGCATACTCCTCCGTGGGAACAATTTCCACAATAGGGAGGGCCTCCAGCAGGTCGTTTCCCAAAATGCAGCACGTGATCTCGGTTCCGCCGACATAG
>JAUPKI010000442.1 GCA_030837545.1 Thermodesulfobacteriota bacterium
GTCACCTCCCAGCTCGCCAGCGACCATTACACCAACTATGCCGATGTCCACGGCACGATGCCTTCGGACCGTGACAAGATGCTGGCGACCATTGAAGATGCACTTCAAATGGGTGAGGAAATGTTCAGGCCTATATATGTGGGGACTCAGTGATACAGGATTGATGATTGTCGATTTGTCCCGCTTGAAAGCGGGATTGATTGAATAACGCCTTGAGAACAAAATGATGCACACCCGGAATCCCGAAAACGGGTTGAATATATCAGAAAGGTCGCCGTGGTAACCACGTCAAGGCATATCCTCAAAACGGTATTTGGCTATGACGAATTCCGGCCCCTTCAGGCGGAGGTCATCGACAACGTCATGAGGAGGCGCGACACCCTCGTCATCATGCCCACAGGCGGAGGCAAGTCGTTGTGCTACCAGATACCTGCCCTCATCTTTCCGGGGCTGACCATCGTCGTATCCCCGCTCATCTCCCTCATGAAAGATCAGGTGGAGCAACTGGTTCAAGCGGGGGCGCCGGCCGCATTCCTGAACAGTTCATTGACGACGGAGCAATTCCGATGCAATGTGAAGGCCGTGAAGGAAGGGGCCGTCAAGCTCCTCTATATGGCGCCCGAGGCCCTCTTGCGGCCCAACATGCTCACCCTCCTCTCCTCGCTCGAAGTGGACTGCCTCACCATTGACGAGGCCCACTGCATTTCCGAGTGGGGACATGACTTCCGTCCCGAATACCGGCAGATGGCCGAGGCCAGAGGCCGGTTCCCGGATGCGGTGTGCATGGCTCTGACCGCCACGGCCACGCCGAGGGTCCGGGAAGACATCAAGGCCAGTCTCGGGTTCAAGTCCTCGGATGAATTTGTGGGGAGTTTCAACCGGGAAAATCTCTTTATCCGGGTGGCCCACAAACAAGACCCTTTTGTGCAGACCGTCGAGTTTATCGAAGAATTTCCAGATCAGTCCGGGATCATCTACTGCTTCTCCCGCCGGCAGGTGGATGACCTCTCCGCGGCCCTTCATCACCGGGGGTATTCGGTCCGGCCCTATCATGCGGGCATGTCGGATGCCGACCGGAACAGAAACCAGGAACTTTTTATCAGAGATGATGTTCAGATCATGGTGGCCACCATCGCCTTCGGCATGGGGATCGACAAACCCAATGTGCGGTTTGTGCTCCACTACGATCTCCCCAAAAACATGGAGAGTTATTACCAGGAGATCGGCAGGGCCGGTCGCGACGGTCTTCCGGCCCACTGCCTGCTCCTCTTCAGTTATGGCGATATCCAGAAGGTCAAGCACTTCATCGACATGAAACCGGACCATGAGCAGCGGGTGGCCAACATCCATCTGAACGCATTCTTAGGCTTCGTAGAAACGGAAGCGTGCCGTCGCATCCCCCTACTGAACTATTTCGGTGAGGCGTATTCCACAAAAAACTGCGGGGCCTGCGACAACTGCCTGACGGATGAAAAGGACCTGACGGATATCACCATTGCCGCACAGAAATTTCTGTCCTGCGTCAAGCGGACCGGCGAGCGCTTCGGGGCCGGCCACGTTATCGATGTCCTGCGGGGATCACAGGCCAAAAAAATCCTCAGTCTCGGGCATCAGCAGCTCTCCACCTACGGGATTGGAGAAGAACATTCAAAAAAGCAGTGGTTTCATCTCTCACGCCAGTTTCTCCAAAAAAGGCTCCTTGTACAGGACATGGAATATGGGGGCCTGAGCCTGACTGAAAAGGCATGGAAGGTCATGCGGGGTGAAGAAAAGGTCCTGGGGAGGCTTGAAGCGAGACCGGTGGATCAGGAAGCCCAGAAGGACAGGGAGGTTGACAGGGCCCTGTTCGACATCCTGCGAAAGGAGCGAAAGCGCCTGGCCGACAGGGCTGGGGTCCCCCCCTATGTGATCTTCCCGGATCGGACCCTGATGGAGATGGCGACCTTTTTCCCGCAGAGCGAGATGCGACTGATGGATATTCACGGGGTTGGGACGGCCAAGCAGAAGACCTACGGCCCCCTGTTCCTGGATATGATCCGGAATTACTGCAACCCCCGCGGAATCGAGGAGGTCGTGAAAGGGACGCGAAAACGACCCGCTGCCATTACCGATTCGATCGGGGGAAAACGGCATGTGATCGTGGGACAGCTTTTCAATGCAGGTGAGACTGTCGGCAGCATCATGGAGAGATTCAATATCAGGCGGGATACGGTCCTGAATCATTTGTTCACCTATTTCCAGGAAGGACATCGCCTCATCCAAACCGACGGATTTATTTCCCTTTCGTCGCTTTCTGATCAACAGAAGGAAACTATTCTCAACCGGTTTGAGTCCCTCGGCGTCGAACGTCTCAAGCCGGTATTTGACGCCCTTGAGGGAGAGGCCGATTATGAAGAGCTCAAGATCCTTCGTCTTCATCATGTCACCCGAAAGGACTTTTCAGGAGGCGATGCCGGGACCCCGCTTTACCTGCCACGTACCAGGGAGATCGTCTGTCTGGCCAACTCCCGGAAATACTCGGGCCGATGCATCGCAGGAAAGGAGATCACGGCGGGCCGGATCGGCGAATGGATCCGGCCAGTGGGGCATAGCGAAACAGGCGAACTGTCAGTAAAGGAGATCTGTTACAGGGACGGAAATGTGCCCCGCCTTTTGGATGTGATGGCCGTCCCGCTGGCAAGACACGAACCTTATTCCTACCAGAAAGAGAACTACCTCGTGGATGAAGATACGTGGCTCAGAAAGCGTTCTTTCCCGGTTGCGGACCTGCTGAAGCTATGCGACCCCGTGGATTCCCTGTGGCTAAACGGGTACAGCAGCGCCAACGGCCTGAACGACAGGGTCCCCGAATCGATCACACGGGAACAGATCCGGACATCCCTCCTCTTTATCCGGCCTGAAAGGGCCATGATCAGTGTCGAAGAAGGCCCGAATCTCCTGAAGCGGCTTCGGGCAAACTTCTATTTTGTCGGAGAAGAATACCGGCTTCCGATTACTGATCCGGCTGTTGAAAACCGGTATATCGCTGAACCCATTGGCCGGTACCCTCTTGCGACAGGCAATCTCTATTTCACCATCAGCATCGGCGAGCCCTATGAAGGCTTCTGCTACAAGCTGGTAGCCGGGATCATCGGTCTCCCTGATGAGGGATAAATCAGAATGAATGATCTGTACACCATCGGTCACTCGACACACTCCATCGAAAGATTCATTGAACTGATTCAGAGGCATCATATCGATGCCGTATGCGATGTGCGGTCTTCCCCGTACAGCCGATACAACCCGCAGTTCAATAGAGAGACCCTGCAAGCGGAACTGAAGCGGCACGGCATCGCTTATGTCTTTCTGGGAAAGGAACTGGGTCCCCGGAGCGATGACCCGGGGTGTTACGAGAATGGAAAGGTCCAATACGATCGGCTGGCCCAGATGAAGCTGTTTCAGGAAGGGCTTCGAAGGGTCCGGCAGGGGATGGCGTCTTACCGGGTTGCCCTGATGTGTTCGGAAAAAGACCCCGCGACCTGCCATCGGACCATCCTGGTGTGCAGGCGCCTGAGAGATAAAGACACACGAATCCGGCATATCCTGGAAGATGGTTCTGTGGAGGAGAATGATCTCACGATCAGAAGGCTCAAGAACCTGTTGAAACTGCCCGAAATCGACCTGTTCACTTCGCCGGAAGAAATGGTGGAACGAGCGTATGATATCCAAGGCGATCGGATCGCGTATGTCCAGGAGAACGACAAGACCTCGCAGGAGCGTGGAAGGGAAACATAATGAGTACCAAAAAACTGTTTACCATAGGGTTTACACAGAAACCGGCCGAGGCGTTTTTCAACAGATTGTCCAAGGCCGGGGTGAAACGCGTTATCGACATACGCCTCAACAATGTATCGCAGCTCGCCGGGTTTGCCAAGCGCGATGACTTTCGTTTTTTCCTGAAGGCCATTTGCGGGATCGACTATATCCACCTGCCTGAGCTGGCCCCGACGCAGGAGGTCATGGACCGCTTCAAGAAGAAAAAAGGGGAGTGGTCGACTTATGAGAGGGATTTCCGAA
>JAUPKI010000443.1 GCA_030837545.1 Thermodesulfobacteriota bacterium
CCAAGGAAGAAGTTTTGACGGATACGTCCGGGAATCAAGTCCCTTTCCTTCTTGACAGTGGCAGCAGAGAAATCGCCATCAGGAAGGAAGGCGTGCACTTCGACCTTGCCCACAGAAACCGAATAGAATGGGAACCTGACAAGCTCGACGAGTTCAAGAAGAAGTTGGAGAATAGGATAAGGGCTGTAATTGTCTAAGTCCAGCCTGGAACCACTATCATGTGAAAGAGAAAGAGACTGCATAACCCGGCGCTGCACTGGATCGCCGAAAAAGCCGGCTCCCAGTGAGCCGCATGTTCGGTCAAAAACAAAAAATAGGAGATTATAATGAGGGCAGAATTTACAGCAATAATCGAACTGGCACCCGAGGGTGGCTACTGGGCTATCTGTCCGGAGGTTCCTGGAGCCAATGGCCAGGGCGAAACAATCGAGGAAGCAAAGAATAATCTTCGCGAGGCGATTGAGTTGATTTTAGATGACCGGAAGGCTGATATTCTTCGAGGGCTTCCCGATGACGCCATTCAAGAAAAGGTGATGGTCGGATGAAGCGACGGGATTTGGAACGAAGGTTAAGAATCGCGGGTTGCTATCTGAAACGAGAAGGAGCCTCACATTCACTTTGGATAAATCCAAAGAACGGTTCGATTGAAGCTATACCAAGGCATACTGACATCAAAGAACCATTAGCAAAGAAAATTTTGAAGAATCTCAATGCGGAATAAATGACCGAACAAGGCTAATTCAGCCGACGCAAAAAAACCGCGCGGCTGATTAGCAGCGTTAGACGAAACGTGTGGTTGAAGGGACTCCAATCGTGAGGGAGATCCACCTGACTGGATCGTGGCTGATCAGAGCGCCTCGCGAAGAGGTGTACGCACTGGTTTCAGACTTCGAGGCCATGCCCTTCAATTTCCCGAAGGTAGCCCTGTCCCTGCGCATAATGGAGCGAGAGGGCAATCACCTGAAGATCCACGCCAAGGCGAAGTCGTTCGGCTCGATATTCCCTGAGATCAGCGTGGTCATGATGACAGATCTCCTGCCGTCGAGAGGCTTCATATCCGACAACGTCAACGACACCCTCGGGACGTATGGTCATGAGGAGTTCAGACTCCAGGACGCTCCCGAGGGCACCCTCATCGACTACTCGTATCGGGTCACGATCCAGCGCGCCTGGCTGCGTGTGCTGGCCAGGCCCCTCATGAGTTGGATGGGGCTGCGGTTCTGGGAGCGGGCGTTCATTGACGTGCTCAAGGCGAAGCTGGAGAGTTCGAGCACTGCGCGGTCTGTGCCCGATGTGTCGCCGGGCGAATAGGACCCGGCCACGTTCGTCTAACCCGCGCTTCGACCTGAAAAAGCTCGGCCTTGGGAGCTGCGCTCTCACCGAGGCCGATGCTCGGCCTCGGTTTGCAGGTCAAGCGCAAACACGTTGGCTAGGAGAATAATGCAAACACCCGAAGATATTTCTGCCGACTTCCCCGAGTGGCCTGATTGGTGGTGCGGAGTCAAGGAGGACATAAGGTACGGACAGGGCCTAATTGACGCCATGCGGCCCTTTGTTGTCCATTTGATGTCGCGCGGACTGAAGGAGAAGACGATTCGGAACCACATGGACAACCTGTGGTTGCTCGGCGGCGAAATCATCCGGTCGGTGAGCACGTTCGACGAGTACGGCATTCCGCCGGAGGAGAACCTTCGGCGGAGTGTTGATGAAGAGGGAGGGCCGTATTGCCGCCACCTTCATTCAGAGGCACACCAGACCTCATACGACGCAACGTGTAGGAAATTGCACAAGTTTCTGAAGGCAACCAGACAGCCCAGTGGGGCATTTTTTGATGATCTAATTGAGGAAGAGATATGATCTCGATCGTATAGCGAGAGGATTTAAGAACTATTGGGGATGAAGCCGGATGAGGTTTCTTCAAAGGAGCGCTGGGGTAGGAAAGTAAAGGTAAGAAGTCTCCTGAGCTTTTGGGCTGCAAGAGAATTGGATTGAATCACGGGTGACATCCTGTTTGGCAAGCCGAGTATTGAAGCAGTTAAGGATGTCCCGACTCATAAACACAAATTGTTGGCATGCGGATGGCTATGGAAACCATTTTGGACTGGGGCGTGGTCCCGATTTTGTGGCTTCAACAGCGATTCAGCCCGGAGCTGGATCTTTTTTTTGAGGCCTTCACCTTTCTCGGAAATGAGGGGTTTTATCTCCTTTTTCTTCCGCTCGTGTACTGGTGCATTGACCGCAGGCAGGGGGCCAGACTGGCTGTACTGCTTCTCTTTTCAACCTACGTGAATGCTGTGACAAAGACCCTGGCCCATCAGCCGAGGCCTTTTGAGTACGATCCGGCCGTGAAGAAGATCGTGGATGCCAAGGGAGGCGGTTTCCCGAGCGGTCACACCCAGGGGACTGTGGTGATCTGGGGGTATTTGATACATCAATTCAGAAGGCACTGGCTCTGGGTGGTTGGCGCCATCATGCTGGTGTTTGTACCCCTTTCGAGGGTCTATCTTGGCGTTCACTTCCCCACAGACCTTTTGGGCGGTTATGTCATCGGCGCGGTTCTTCTCCTGTTGTGGTTTCGGCTGGAACCGCCTGTCGAGGAATGGCTGGCCCAAAGAGGTTTTGTGTGGCAGTTGGGAGCGGCTGTGGGCGGCCCATTGTTCCTCATCCTCCTATTTATAGCCTGGAACACATACATCCTCATCCCTGCAGGTACCCTGATGGGTCTCGGGGTCGGCATTGCCCTGGAGCGGAAATGGCTCGGGTTCGAGGCTGATGGGACCGTGAGCAGCAAGGTTGTTCGATTTCTCGTGGGCGCGATCCTGCTTATTGCCATTCACGCCGGACTCAAATATGCCTTTTCGTTCATGGGGCCTGCTGCTCCTTTCCGCTTTTGCCGCTATCTGATCATCGGCTTCTGGATCGGCTTCGTGAGCCCCTGGATCTTTTTGAAACTGCGGCTTGCCGGAAAAGGGGAGGGGATTAAATCGAAGGCGGCGCCCGTAAGAGGCTAAGACCGCTCACGCCGGCTGACGAGGGCCGTTGGGGAAGTGGAGAACACATGCAGACAATAGTCAAAATCGTGATCAGCGTAGCGGTGATTCTTGCGGCCACGGCAATCGGAAAGAGGCTGCCGTCCACGGCCGGTCTGATCGGCGTTATGCCCCTTACCGGTGCACTCATTCTTGTGTGGGTGTATTTGGAAAACAGGGGCGACCCTCACGTCATGCAGGACTTCGCCAAAGGAGCGCTCTGGGGGATCCTGCCAAGCATCCTTTTCTTCGTCGTAGCCTTCTTCTGCTTCAGGAAGCATCTTCCTCTGCCCATCGTCCTTATCTCAAGTTTTGGAGCGTGGCTAAGCGCAGCAGTGGTCCACCAGTGGGTTTTGAAATGAACGGATTATCATGGCCCCATGGCCTTCCTTTAACTTTATTAGGCATTTTAGCTCACTTTAAACATTTTAGGCACTTCTTGTGGACAGGTATCTGAGTTCCTGCCTCCCCTTTTCCTGATTGACAAAAAAGAGGAGGACGCCCCCGGCCAGGAAAAAGAGGGAGACTGCTGTGATGCTGATGCGCGACGCCGTGTTGCTGGAATATCCCATCGATCTGACTGCAAGCCCCACCCCGCCCATGAAACCCGGGCCGATGATGGCGGAGAATTTCCCTATCATGTTGTAAAATCCGAAGTATTCGGCGGATTTTTCGGCTGGAATGAGTGTTGCGTAA
>JAUPKI010000058.1 GCA_030837545.1 Thermodesulfobacteriota bacterium
AGAGTTAAATCCTCATGCAGAGATTGTATCTGAATGTGAAGGTGGCGCAAAGGACTCACAAGGCAGCTTTGGCAAGAACCCCTGCAACTAACTGGTTGCTGATGACGGTTGATACGAATTCCTGACGAGGCAGGCTTTGCCACCGGTCTGTTGATACAGTTAAATGATTTCAAGTGATATTATAGCAGCAGAAGACTGGTCTTGATGCGGCAATAATTAGCCACTCCCTCAGAGTCAGTTCCTGAAGAGACAAGGGAGTCGCCCGTGCGCGACGCATTTGAAGCGATGCGATGATCATGGATACATAACATCCGAATCAAATACGGGGGATCTGCCCCATGGATTTTCCCTATTTTGTTTGAGAATAATTGGTACAAGGCAAATTTCAGGCTACAAATACAAAAACAGGATACATGTTTCTGGTACTAAGAAACCGAACAAAACGGTCTGAAAAAGGGTAACACTTTCTCCGAGAAAAGGAGGGAGTGTTATGGGTAAAAAGCAATTCAGTCAGGAACAAAAGTTGTCGGTGTTAAAAGGTGCCAGTACGGTAGGGATAAAGGAAGCTGCCCGGCTGGCGGAGGTCCACTATAGCACAGTTTATGAATGGAAGCACCAGTTAGACGCGCTGGGTGAAGAAGGATTTTTGGCCTACGAGACAAGGCACCCCGGGCGTGGGGTCAAAGAGATTTCCGATACGCAAGAGGCGGCGGTGCTTTCGACCTGGGAGCGATATCCCGGGTTTGGTCCTGGGCAGGTGAGGAATCAGCTTCGGCGGCAGGGGATAACCATATCGATAGGCACCATCCGCAAGATCATGGTGGCCAATGGATACAAGGATCGGCGTAAGAAGCCGGAGAAAGAGAGGTCGTGGTCCCGGTTTGAAGCGCGGCGACCTCTTGAGTTGGCCCAGATGGACATTCTGGAATTTTTCATCAACAAGCTGAAGGTATACCTGCTGATACTGATAGACGATTTTTCTCGGTTTATCCTGGGGTGGCGTCTGTTGACCGAGACGTCCATTGATGAAGTGATAGGGTTGGTTCAGGAATCCATTGATCGGTACGGAAAAATGGGGGAGCTGTTAACGGATCGTGGGTTTGTGTTTTATTCATGGAAAGGGGCGAACCGGTTTGAACAGTATTTGGAATTAGAGAAAATCGATCACATCCATGCCAGGCCTCACCATCCTCAGACCCTGGGAAAGGTTGAGGCATTAAACGGCCATTTGACGCGGGAGCTGATCAACCAGGAACATTTTTCCGGGATTGGAGATGCTGTGCAATCCATTTCGGAATGGGTGTTTCACTACAACTATGAGCGGACGCACCAGGGGTTGGGAGGGCTCCTGGTCCCCTCGGATCGGTTTCACGGATTGGCGGACCAGGTGGTTGCCAAGTTGGAGAAAGGGATCGACCCGGGAACGTTTCATGGATATACTGCCGGTGATATGGAGCGGAGCATCATCAACCTGGCGTTAGGACCGGAAGGCGCAACCCTTTATCTTCTGGGCCGGCCCTTGAAACTGAAATAGGAAGGCGCTGATGGCAGAGCAGTTAGACCCACAGGAAGTGGCCCTTCTCATTAAGGCCCGACAGATTCTGAAGGCCAAAGGATTGGATACGGATTCGGACATAACGAGCATCTGTGAAGCGGGAGGGATCTCCCGCAAGACAGGGTATCAGTGGGCCAGGGACCTGAAGGTCAATGATGAGGATAGGGGTCTAAAAGATGAACTGGCCCGGATCAAGGCGGAACATGAGGAGCTGAAAAAGCGGTTTGACCGGGTGGATTTTGAGAATGAGGGCCGGAAGATTGCATGGGAGATCCATGAGGTAGACGCTCTGTTGGCCGCTAAAAAAAACACCATACCGAAGCCCAACAAGAAAAAGCGGTAACGTTTTTGAGGGACAGGGGGTCCCCCCTGCGTGAGGCGGCGTGGGTCCTGAACATATCTCTCAGTGTGTTAAGCCATTGGAACCAGGGCTTTGATCCAGACATGAAGCCTTACCGTGTTCCGGATCAGCGGGGGAGAGATGGCCCGATCACTGTGGAAACGGTCAAGGCGATTGTCAAGGCGGCTAACGACCTGAAAGGCAAAGGGAAACGCATCAGGCTTCAGGGTTTTACCAGAGATCTAAAACAGAAGGAAGGCATTGTGCTGAGTCGCAAGAAGGTCAAGGAAGTTCTCATTGCGAATGACCTTTTTCAAGCGAATACGAGAAAGAGACGACCGCGGTTCTACCAGAGTCTTCGAAAGGAGATTCCCAACGGTCTGTTGAGCCTGGACGGCAGTGAGATGGTCGTTCTTATTGACGGGGAACCCCATAAGTTCAACGTAGAGCTGAGTGTCGATGTGAGCACGTTCCACCATACGGCCTTCAGCATAGGGGCCTCAGAGAGTTCAGATGAGGTGATCAAGGTGTTGGAAGCCCACCGCAACGCATGGGGCAATCCCCTGGGGGTGCTTTGTGATTCGGGGAGTTCCAATCTCAGCGAAAGAACCCGGAGCTACCTGAAAGACCATGATATCGATTTGGTCTCTGCCGGTCCTGGAAACCCGAAGGGGAATGGAACGGACGAAGGGGCCTTCAGCCAGATGAAACGGGCGTTGGGAGTGATTGAGCTCAATTTGTCGTCGCCAAAGGTCCTTGCCAGGAGTGTTTTGGAGAAGCTGATCTCCCTGTATATCGCCATGCGAAACCGCAATCCTGTAAAGGGGAGGGTTCTGAGCCCAGATCACGGGATGACCGTTCCCACTTCCCAGGCGCAGCGGGATGCGGAACGACAACGCCTCCGGGATCATATGGCAGCCAAGGCAAGGCCGCAAGATGATCAACTGAAGGTGGATCGGCTTTATGGGCTTGTCCGCTACCATGATATCAAGGTGGAGCCTGAAGCGCTTAAACGGGCTGAGAGATCCATTATAGCCTTTGAAAAAGAGGCTATTGCAGCCGCTGAGGAGGCCTTCACCAAGGCGGTCAACAGAAAGGCGGAGAGAAAGAATCTGGCTTACTTCTTTGGAATCCTCAAACGCATTCAGCAGGAAAGGGATGATGAAGCGTACAGGCGATACTGTTGCCAGAGGTACAATGAAGAGGTGATGTTGGACTTGAAGCGTCAACAGGAGGAAGATAGGCAGAGCCCGACGGCTGAACACATCGTCAACCTGCTTGTACAGGCCGTAAAAGCATCTTTTCAATTTGTCAGAGAAGTGGCTATCAGAAAGGCCCGGGAATGGACGTTGGAACTTATGTCATCTTATCCTTCTCCAGGACCCCTGAAAAGACGAATCTCAGATGCACTGGGGAAAGTCAAGGATCTGAGTATCGATCAAAAAACCAGGGTTTGGGAACTCGTGGAGCAGTTCCTGAATACCAAAACCACGGCAGAAAGTGTTACCCAGATTTGAAGATTTTGTTCGGTTTTTTATTGCGGCCTTACAGATACCCCAGCTCTCTGTCGAAAATTGTTGTTGTTTTAGTTGGCGGCTTGATTTGTTTTTTCAATTGTGGAGGTAAAGCAGGTAATAAAGTCAATTGACCAGTTCTTTTACCATTGAGATTAGAAA
>JAUPKI010000059.1 GCA_030837545.1 Thermodesulfobacteriota bacterium
ACGGCAACCCTCACGCCCATGGCAGGCCAAAGGGTATGACTCAAACGAGGCGTCGAACCTGTTCGCTCAGGGGGTCTGAATCTCCATGAAGTTGCCTCACAAGATCCACTTCTAACCCGCCGGGCGTCACGGGGTGATCCCGTGGCGCCGGATCTTTCGCCTCAAGGTGTTTTTGTCGATACCCAGTTCACGGGCTACGGCCATCTTCTTCCAATGGTTCTTCTGAAGGGCCTGTTCGATCGTGCGCTTTTCAATCTCCTGAAGGGTCAACCCTGCGGGAACCAACATGGAGTGATCCTGGGGAATCAGATGGTCCGGGAGATGCTGCAAGAGGATCATATCGCCTTGAGACAGCACAAAGGCATGCTCGATGGCATTTTCCAGCTCCCGAATATTCCCCGGCCAATCGTAGAGCATCAGGGCGGCCATCGCCTCCTGGCTGATGCCCACAATCCTTTTGCCGTTCAATTGGTTGAACCGCTCAATGAAGTGATCCACGAGGATCGGGATATCCTCTTTCCTTTTAGATAACTCGGGCAACTGGACTCGGATGACATTAATGCGGTAATACAGATCCTCCCGGAACCGGCCCTGCTTTGTCAATTCTTCCAAGTTTCGATGAGTCGCTGCAATTACCCGGGCGTTGGTTTCGGTCGCCTTTGTGGAGCCCAACGGTTCAAAGATTTTGTCTTCCAGGACCCGCAGGAGACGAACCTGAACGGTCGGCGATACGTCGCCGATCTCATCCAAGAGGATCGTACCGTTCTGCGCCAGGGCAAATCTCCCCGGCTTATCTCTTTTGGCATCGGTGAATGCGCCGGCCATATATCCGAACAGCTCCGATTCACACAAAGTCTCCGGAAGGGCGCCGCAGTTAACGGCAATAAAAGGGCCGTTCCTCTTGGGGCTGTTATTGTGTATGGCCCTTGCAATCAGCTCCTTTCCGGTGCCGCTCGCACCTTCGATGAGAACGGTGCTGTTACTGGCAGCAATCTGGGGAAGAATGGAAAAGACCCTCAGCATCTCTCCGTTTTTGCTGACGATATCTTCATAGGAGTGCTGTTTGAGGAGTTCCCTGCGGAGTCGATGGACCACTGTCAGGTCCCGAAAGGTTTCAACACCCCCGATCACCTGGCCTGTATCGTCCTTCAGGAGATTCGTGCTCACGCTGATGGGGATCACCTTTTGATCCGCGCGGACAATGTGGACCGGCATATGGCGTACCGGCAACTGCGTCTGCATGGTGTGTCTAAGGGTGCAGTCGGTCTTGCACACATCGGCCCTGAAAACATCAAAACAGGGTCTGCCGACCGCCTCTTCTCTTGAGATGCCGGTGATCTTCTCCGCCGCCCTGTTGAAGGAGGTAATCCGCCAGTCCAGATCTACGGTAAAGACGCCGTTATCAATACTGTCGAGTATAATTCGGTAATGTCTTCTGACCGATTCCACGGGTCCTCCTTAAGGGAGTCTTTTTCCCTACGCGCTGAAACTGCCGAGCCACGCACACCCATGTGCCAGGAAAGTGGTAAGGGCGCCGAGCGAAGGCCTCGCCACCCTTTCGAGAAAGGTTGTTCGACGACCATCCCAAGTCCGTGCTGGATAATAAAAATGTACCAAAAAGCCCCTGTCGCGTCAACGGAAAATCCTCTGCAATGGGTGCGTTCTGTTCCCATTATTACCGCTCTGGGGGTTCACTTGGTTTCCATCTTGAGTGCCCATGGTTACGCACCCGATGGGAGAAGAAAACTTTTATATGATAAATCAATAGATTATAAGCAGCCTCCTCTCGCCGATGTCTTTGGCATAAGAATTGCTCAATCAGATTAAATTGTGCCTTTCATTTTCCTAATGCCCCCACAACCCAAAGCAGGAGTCGAACCATGAAATCAATCAGATCTGCAATCGGTAGGCTATTGGCATGCACGGTTTCCCCTGTCCATCAAAAAAACGAAGGGGCGAATGTGCAAACGCGTCGGATCATTGTCGGAACGTTCGCCGTCATCGTCGCCGTCCTGGGGTTCGGAATCGCCGGGGCCCAGGAGATCACGGATTGCTTCTATCTGAAAAGCCTCCATTACACGGCCCGGGGGATGTCATACTGGTACGAAACCAAACAGGGGGGGCTGGAGACCCTCACCAAAGTGCCTTACGACAAGCTCGGCTGCAAGGGCTGTCACAATGGCGGCTGCGATGTCTGCCACAAGGCCGAAACCGAGCAGAAGGACTGTAAGATTGCCGCTTATACCAAAGAGGCGGCCACCAAGCAGGCCATGTGCCTGAAGTGCCACGCCCGCGAGAAATCCATGATCGGCATCGACCACAAGGCCCAACAGGAGGATGTGCACACCGCCCAGGGAATGGTATGCACCGACTGTCATTCGACCCGCGAGATGCACGGGGACGGGACGCCGTATGTTTCCATGAAACAGCCGGGCGCCATGCAGACCCAGTGCGAGAACTGCCACGACGACCTCAAGCCGACCGAGGCCCACACCGTGCACAAGGATCGACTCGACTGCAAGGCTTGCCACGTGCGCCACGTGGTATCGTGCACCAACTGCCATTTCGACCACATGGCCAAAACCGGCGAGCGCAAGGCCCGGCCGGTTTCCGGCTGGGTGTTTCTGATGAACTACGAGGGCAAGGTGTCCTCGGCCACCATGCAGACCTTCCTGGTCGGCGAAAACAAGACCTTCCTCATGTTCGCCCCCCACATGAGCCACTCGATCATGAAGAAGGGTCGGGACTGCGAGACCTGCCACGCCACTGAGATCGTCGACCAGGTGCGTAAGGGTGCGCTGAAACTCACCTGGCTGACAGACGGCAAGCTTTCCAGTCTCAAGGGCGTCATCCCGGTGGTTGACGGGGTGGACTACGGTTGCGCTTACGACGATTTCGTGGACGGCAAGTGGGTTCCCATCGAAAATCCACCCAAACCGCCAGTACAGTACGTGGGCTATGGAACTCCTCTGAGTCAGGAGCAACTGGCCAACATGGCCAAGAAGCATGAACCCCAACCGGTGGAGATTCCGCAGCCCAAAAAGTAATCTCGACCCCACCCCTTCAATGATGCCTGGCAAGTGGAGTGGGATGGACTGGGAAAAGACCGGTTGTTCTGTCGAGTAAGCCCTCGACGATAATCTCTTTCCGACACCCGCCAAAGACAGGAAGGCGCGACGTCCAGTCGCGCCTTCCCCCACCTCCGTGGAAATGGATCGAAAACCCGATCAAGTCGCCTCAAATCACCCGCCCCTGAGGGATGCATATTTCATC
>JAUPKI010000444.1 GCA_030837545.1 Thermodesulfobacteriota bacterium
GATCCCAAAGCAGGAATATGTTCGTTTTGTGAAAGGGGGTTCCTTCTCAAAGATCAATATACGCGGCTTTGCCTCACACCTTGGAGTTGCTCCTGGAATAGTCATAGGCCGTCTTCAACACGACAAGCACTTACCCGTAACGCATTGTAACGACTTGAAGATAAAACTCACATGGGCGTCGCCTGCATACCCTTGATGAAATCGCCATGAAGAAAATATCTGACATTCCCCTACAAGACCGCCCCCGGGAAAAGCTCCAGCAAAAAGGCGCGCAGGCCCTGTCCGATCATGAACTTCTGGCCATTCTGTTGGGCAGCGGGACCCGAACCCATGATGTCATGACCCTGGCCAGGCGGATCCTGAAGGTCCTGGATGAAACCAGCGCCAATCCCACGCTGGAGGATTTGACGGGCATTGATGGGATCGGATTGGCCAAAGCCACGCTGATCTCGGCCGCCCTGGAATTCGCCCGCCGCCGCATCCGGCCCGAGGGCTTCAAGATCACCTTCCCCACCGACGTTCTTCCCCTGATCCGCCACATGGCCGACCGGAAACAGGAGCATTTTCTGTGCATTTCCCTGAACGGCGCCAACGAGGTGATCGCCACCCGGACCATCTCGGTAGGTCTGGTGAACAAGACCCAGGTTCATCCCCGGGAGGTCTTTGCCGATCCCATCACCGACCGCGCTACCGCGGTCATCATTGCCCACAACCATCCCGCAGGCAATGTCACGCCCAGCAAAGACGACGTGGAAATCACCCAAAAGCTCAAGGCCGCCGGCGAAACCCTCGGTATCAAGGTCCTCGACCACATCATTTTCAGCCACAAGGGATATTACAGCTTTTTAGAAAGTAATGCATTGGGGTCCGGACCATAGCAAGTGGCGGTCTGCTTGTTCTTGCAAGGCGGAGAGATTTAATCCCTTCAGTAACTGATGGGCTCCAGCGACTCAAAGATTCGGCACTCTGGATGTCCGATGCTGTGGTGCAACTTCTCGCAAGTGAAGCAGGTGAGTGAGGAGCACCGAAATGATCAGCCGCTACAGCTCCCCCGCCGGGCCAGCCTCTATGAGGAATTCCTCAAGAAGCGGCTGACCGGGGCCAGGCGCTACCATCGGATCGCCGGGTATTTTCAGAGCAGCCTGTTGGAACTGGCCGCAGGGGAACTGGCAGCTTGCCCAGACGCCCGAGAAATCCTGGCGCGAGTGCCATCTTCATGCGCGAAACCTCCTGGGTGAAGGCGGGTATCTGGGTCTGCTCGGGGAGGTGCTGACCAATGCTGGAGAAGGGGAGTGGAAAGAGCCCCTGACCTTTAGCTTTGAGCTTTCCAAAAAGGAGAATCTCCTTTACGTTTTTAAGGCGGCAATGGGGGCGCTCCCGCCCCCGTCGTGGCGCAACCGTCTGGATGAGGCCCGGACCATCTTGGCCGGGCGCGGATTCACACTGGACCCGGATGACCGGATCCAGATCCTGTTTGGCGCGACAAGGCGGTTGCGGGAGGGCGTACGTCAAGCGGCCTTGAAGACGTGCGGAGAGCTTTTAGACAGGGACGGCCTCCGAACCGTCATGACACGCCTTCTCGCCCTGGAGCCAACCACCCCGGACGGCCCCTGGCACACACTCCTTCGAGAATCGCTGGATCTTAGCGATTACCGCGCCCTTCTAACCGAAGCTTCGGGAAAAGAACCGGTCAGGGTGTCAGAACCATCCACGGCCTACGATGTCTCCAAAATGACTCAAAGGCGGCTGTTCGATTGACGCGGATTTGGGATGAAAATATATGTAGATTTGATGTATTATAACGACTCAAAGCTATTTCCGGCTGCAGCATGTGGTTTCGATGGCGCTTTAGTCAAAAGGAGTGATCATTATGGAAAGTAGACTGTTGGAAGAAGCGTTGAAGATGTCGCCCAATGAGAGGGTGGAGTTTGCGGAGCTGATTCTGGCCAGTATCGATCATGAACATGAGGAAATTCGACAGGCTTGGGTTGCGGAGGCTGAGGACCGCATGACCGCGGTCCGGGAAGGCAGAGCACGGCTGCTGGACTTATAGAACTTATAGGGGGAGGAGTACCATGATCGAACGAATAACAGCAAACCCAAGGATACTGGGGGGAAAACCGATTATACGAGGAACGCGTATCTCTGTTGAATTCATTCTCGATTTGCTGGCTTCCAATGTGTCAGAGGGAGAAATCCTTGAAGATTATCCACACCTGACAAGGGAAGATATTCAGGCGTGCCTTCGTTATGCCGCACGTTCCTGCAAGAATGAGATATATGTGGTGCTGGAGACGGTTGCCGCATGAAACTTGATTCCATCCATGTCCTTACAGACGAAAACATTTCGCCAAAGGTGGTGAAATGCCTGCGGGAGCGAGGCCTCGACGTGCTCGATGTCAAAGAAGAGCGCTGGTATGGGAAAGAGGACCAGGAGATCCTCGATATGGCGTTGCAGGGCCAACGGTTTGTCCTCACCCACGACTCTGACTTCGGAACATTGGCCATCAATGAGGGGAGACCTTTCTACGGCATCCTCTATTTGCGGCTCAACGATTTGAAACCTGACAAGGTCGCTCGTGTCTGCCAACAGCTTTTTAGTCAGGGTCTGGATATTTTTCCCGGCACCATCCTCGTCATCGAAGAAACCCGAATACGCATCCGTCATCCATTACACAAGGGATAAGCGAGACCACGTGCGGCGTGGCCTGAAGAGGAATACGGCATGGCGCTCAACCCAATCGCATTCACCGAAAAGGTGGTTCGCAGCTTCCTGCGATACCAGCTTGCGGCCTATCCCTTTGCCGACGAAAACCTCCTGGGGCAGATGCGGCAACTCCTCTCTTTGGACCAGACCCGCCGGTCGCCCCTGATGAAAGGGCCATACATCAGCCTGTCGCGGCCCTTTTCCCAGGGCGCCGCAGTGGAAGACCTGGTTCGTGAGGGGATTCTACACCCGCATATACGGCAGCGCATTCCGTCCGAGATCCATCACGTCTATGGGCACCAGGAGAAGGCGATTCGGGCCATACAGCAAGGTAAGACTACGCTCGTTTCCACAGGCACAGGCTCGGGAAAGACCGAATGCTTCCTGTATCCCATTGTGAGCCGGTGTCTCGAACTACGGGACCAAGGGGCGGCCTCCGGCATCAGCGCAGTGATCGTCTATCCCATGAACGCTCTGGCCGAGGATCAGCTCATCCGGCTACGGTCCCTCCTGGCCGGAACAGGGATCCCCTTTGGCATGTATGTGGGGAAGACCCCGGAGCGGGAGAGCCAGGTCACAGGCATCCGCTTTACCGCGCCGGCTTCCCGGGCCGACTATGAAGCCAGACTGGAACGGGCGCGCCGGGAAAAGCTTGGCGAAACCGTCTATCCCTTTGAAGAAATCTGCTCAAGAGAGATCATGCGGACCCCGGGCCGACAACCGCGGATACTGCTGACCAATGTCAAGCAACTGGAACTCCTCCTGACGCGCCAGACCGATGTGGAACTCTTTACCCATGCCCGTCTGGACTATCTGGTGTTTGACGAGGCCCATACCTTTACGGGCGCACAGGGTGCGGAAACCGCGTGCCTGATTCGGCGGCTGAGGACAGGGGAGGACAGGGGGACGTCCTTAAATAATCAAATAACTTGTCATTGGATGTTTGGGCCAGATGCGGGACGGGGATGAAATGACGCAAATCACAAGGGATCTTAGGGACGGTCATAAGAAAATAACTAACTCGAATAGCTGCTGCGTACAATGAAGTGATATAGGTTGTTGCATGCCTATCCGGTTAACACAGATTGGTGCTTAGGGCATGATCCCGCGCATATCAGATTGCCCCCGGACTCTGTTGGATTTTCAGCGTCTTTTCGCTGATGGCCTGCGCCCGGCATCTGGAGCGTATCCGGTGACCCTCCTATGGGTATTCGAATGCCCTTCCTGTAGTTGTTGGTCAGGTCGGTGATTCCTCGAACCCTGCGTAATCAGACGATTCTGCGCTAACCGGATAGGCATGGGTTGTTGGTAATAGGAATGAGGGACATCGTATGGACTGGGACGATGAATTTGATAATGAATATGGGGAGATGGCCTATAATCCTCACCGTGATAATTCCATGCCTGGGGAAGACTCTGTGGGAGGGCTCGATCCGATGGACATTTCCAACCCGGCCAGTGCCTACCTATTCCTCAGCGACGATGCCCAGGATGAGATCAGCGGAAGTGGCAAAACGAGGATGAAATGCCTCTCCTGCGGCCACCTGTTCATAGGCGAATCCTATGATCGATGCCCCGAGTGCTTCAGCTCAGATACTGAGCAAATGACTGAAGAAAATGATGATGGATATTGATGACAAACCGCTGCCTTTGAACTGGACACATCCAAATGATATCTCACGATTTCAACAACTTGACATATCTTGACAGCACCTGGAAAAATCTATGGCATCTAAAGGCTGCGAGATAAGCCACAAGGTCCAACATCTCGAAAGCCTGAAAGACCAGAAAATGCCACTATATCTGGTGGTCACGCGTCATGATAGAGCAGCGCATCTGTGTGTGTGATAGAGAATGCCAGTTGCAGGGCTGGGCTGCTTGAGATTGAGCCAAAAAAGTAATGAAATGATGTACTTTAAACCCTACGGCCCAGGGTGCCCCACAGTCCCCCTGCAAGTATAAGACCGCCGAAAACAAGGTGAACCAGGCCAAGGGATTCCTGCAAAAAGAGCGCCCCCATCACCACGCCGTAGAGCGGCAGGGTGTTGTAAAAGACCATGGCCCCCCCTGCCCCCAGGGTCTGAACCGCCCGGTTCCAGCACCAGTAGCCGATGATGGTCGGGACCACACAGATGTGGAGGATGGCGGCGATGGTCTCGGGCCTCAGGTTTAGGGGGATGTGCCGGTATTCGAAAAAGGCGGCCGCAATCAAGAGAGGAAGCCCCAGAAAACTGGACAGGGCTGTCGCTGAAACTGGAGAACGCTGCCGCATGACGCGCCGTCCAAAGACCGAATAAAAGGCCCAGAGGATTGCGGCCGCCAATAGGATCAGGTCCCCCCCATTGAAATGGAGGTGGATCAGAAACGAAAGCGAGCCGCCTGAGATCAATCCCATGACCCCGATCAGGCCCAGGACCGCGCCTCCCATCTGCCTCCGGGTCACCGGCTCCTGGATAATGAGACCGGCGATGAGCGCAGTAATCAGCGGCGAAAAGCCCTGGATCAACGAGCAGTTGACTGCGGTCGAATACCGGAGCCCCAGATAGAGGAGCGGGCTGAAACAGACCACCCCGGCCAGGCCCATGGCCAGAAGCCACCACCGGTCGCGACCGTAACGCCACTCCTCGGGAGAACGACCTCGGAGCAGAAACCCGAAAAAGGCCGTGGCCACGGTAAATCGAAGGGCCGTCAGGGTCAACGGTCCCACATCGTCCCGCAGCCAGCGACCCAGCACCGCGTTGCTCGCCCAGCTCAGGGTGGCCAGATTGACCAGGCACACGCCCCATAACTTGGACCGCCAGGTCCCGGCAGGTTTCATATTCACGGCCTTTTTCTATAACAATCAGGTATGACTACCTGCTTTCCCGTCGGAGATGCAAGGATTCAACTTGAGGACCCAGTACGCGGTCCGCTGATCCATTCAAGGTCTTTTGATCGCACCGCTCAGCCAGACCTCTATGAAAACCGCATCAGCCTACACGGATATCAAAAGACCTGCAACATCAAAAGCAATGGTCCATGTGCTCCAGAGTCTCCATAAGATCGATCCGTGTGCCCTACCCCATACCAAAGCATCGATCCATAACCATTGTTCAGCATGTATTCAAATATCCCGTTGAACTGTAGGCCGTTTTAGGATATCTTTCCCGCAAATCGAAAGACCAAACGATCTCTGAATCTCGTTTATTCAGCGGCAAAACTGTGGACCGGGGAACGATGCCGCTATGGTTATGGAGAAACACCCATGGAGTTTTTTTTCAGGCCCCGCGGCGTAGCTATTGTCGGCGCCACCGCCAACCGGGAAAGGGGGGGCTATCATATCGTGTACAATGCCAGACAGGGATTCACGGGCCGCATCTATCCCGTGAACCCCCGTTACCGGGAGATCGACGGGCTTCCCTGTTTTCCATCCATTATGGATGTCCCGGACCCGGTAGACATGGCCATCCTCTTTGTCCCGGCCCCCGCAGTCCCGGACCTGGCGGCCCAGTGCGCTCGACGGGGGATCCGGGGCGTTATTGTGGAGTCCGGCGGTTTTTCCGAGGTGGGACCCGAGGGACAATCTTGCCAGGAGGCATTGCGCCGCATCGCCGCGGACACCGGACTCCGTGTGTGGGGTCCCAATTGCATGGGGCTGATCGATACGGCCACGAAAACCGTCTTTTCCTTTGTGTCCCCTTCCATCTGGGAAGACGGCCTGGTGCGGGGGGGCGTCTCGCTGGTGGTTCAGAGCGGCATGCTCTCGGGCGGATTCCTGATGGATGCCATGACCCACGGCGATGCGGGCTTCAGCAAGGTCTGCTCTTTAGGCAACAAGGTCGATGTGAACGAATGCGACATCCTTCCCTGTCTCCTCGACGACCCGGACACAAAGAGCGTGGGGCTCTATCTGGAATCCTTTGTGGACGGGCGCCGCTTCATGGAGATCTGCGCCGCCTCGGACAAGCCGGTGGTGGTGCTGAAAGGGGGGAAAAGCGCAGGCGGCTCCCGCGCCGCCATGAGTCACACGGCCAGCCTTGCCGGGAATCAATGGGTGGTCAGCGGCGCCCTGGCCCAGGCCGGGGTAATAGAGGCGACGGACTTCAAACAAATGATTGACCTCTGCACGGCGCTTGCCGGGACCTCTCGGTGGAAGGCCGGCCATGGGGCCCGCATTGCCGTGGTCACCTATACCGGGGCCGGCGGGATCCTCTCTGCAGATTTCATGGAAGGGACGGGGCTAATCCTGGCGAACCTGTCGCCCGGCGCCATGGAGGCCCTGAAGGCCATTTACCCGCCCTGGATGCCGCCGGGCAATCCCCTGGATCTCTGGCCGGCCATGGAACGACAGGGGCCCCTGAAGGCCTTGAGCGTTGCACTGAAGGCGGTCTGTGCCGATCCCAATGTGGATGGGGTCCTTCTGCATACCTTCGTAGGGGGCGTCATCTCCTACCTGGACCTGGCAGAGGCATCGGAAACGGCCCGCGTGGCTGGAAAGCCCCTCTTCTGCTGGCTCCTGGGACGAAATAAGGAGGCCCAGGAGTTCAAAGAGGCGGCCCGGCGCCATGGGATTCCCGTCTATGGAGAGCTTTACCGAACCGTGGAGAGTATGGCGGCCCTGTTTAGATGGAGACCCCCCCAGGAAAGACGTTGAGGAAGGAATGCCTCCTTGAACCTTTCAGGGTTTCTCTGGTTTAACAGCCGGATTTGGAGATCAGGAGGTTTCAGAGGTTCTCCTTAGCCCGGACATGGTAACAAGGGAAAATGGAGAAAAAAATGAAAGATGAGCAGGGGAAATATTATTGCCCCTTTCCACAGAACAGGCGCGTGCGGATGTATGTTCAGGAAAGTGAAGGCATGGTCTATTTCAGGCTCTGGAACGCCGACGACCCTGAGCTGTGGACACAGCACGGGTGGGTACCCTACGATGCCATTATACAGGCCCAGGCCATGTATCAGCAGAAAAATGATTTCAGCCCTCAGCAGGCCTATGATCTGAACATCGCCCGGGCGGTATTGAAGGAATGAACGATCGTAACCGTTCACGGGTTCAAAGGTTCAGGGGTTCAGGGTTGCTTTTTGTCTCCGGATCCCATTCCGGGTTCGTATTTAGAAGCGAAGCACCCGGATTCGTAACCTGAATGGGGTATTGAA
>JAUPKI010000445.1 GCA_030837545.1 Thermodesulfobacteriota bacterium
CTGGTCATCTCTTCGGACGACGCCAAGTACGGCCAGCCGGAGATCCAGGTGGGGGTCTTCCCCCCCATTGCCGCGCAGATTATGCCCCGCATCATCGGCAGAAAGGCGGCCATGGACCTGATCCTCTCGGGGAGAATCATCTCCGCTCAAGACGCCCTGACCATGGGACTCATCAACAAGGTCGTCGGAAAGGGAGAACTGGAGGCCGGTACCCGGGAATTTCTCAAGCCCTATCTCAAGCTGAGCGCCGAGGTCCTGAGAAAGACTCGAAAGGCCATCATGGCCGGTCTCCTGGACGATCTGGAACCGTCCCTCAAGGTTATCGAAGGGATCTACTTGGATGAACTCATGAAGACCGCCGACGCCCAGGAGGGGCTCAAGGCCTTTCTGGAAAAGCGGAAACCTGATTGGAAAAATGAGTGAAGATGGAGAGGCCTTGATGACGCCGGGTCATCAGGCCTCTTCTTGATGTCAGTTCCGGGTCTTCACGTTGGCGTTTATATAGTCGATGATCTGCGTGGTGGTCGTCCCCGGGCCGAAGATCTCGGCAATGCCTGCTGCCTTCAAAGGAGGGATGTCCTCATCCGGTATAATCCCGCCGCCCACCACCAGCATGTCCGTGACGTCCCTCTCCTGCAAGAGTTCCATGACCTTTGGAAAGAGATAATCATGGGCCCCGGAAAGGATGCTCATGGCAATCACGTCCACATCCTCCTGAATGGCGGAGGCGACAATCTGCGAGGGCGTTTGCCTCAGGCCGGTGTAAACCACCTCCATGCCAGCGTCCATCAGGGCCGAGGCCACCACCTTGATCCCCCTGTCATGCCCGTCGAGTCCGGGCTTTGCCGCCAATACCCGTATCTTTTTGTCTTTTGTCATGTCCGATCTCTCCCGCTCCCTGATCCGCAGATTCCGCAGATTTTCACAGATTATTGCCACACGCCATCAAACCACGCCCTATCCCCGCTATTTTCCAGTATCCGTCATCCAGCATCCAGCCTCCCCCTATCCAAGGGTGTTGACCGGCTGATATTCTCCGAAGACGCCCCTCAATACGTCGCAGATCTCCCCGAGGGTGGCATAGGCCTTCACCGCCTCCAGGATGAGGGGCATCAGGTTTTCATCGCCTTCGGCCCCCTGCTTCAGATCGGTTAGACATCTGTCCACCTGGGCGGCATCCCGTTCCGATCGAAGCCGTTTGAGCCTCTCCACCTGGGATGTTCGAACCGCCGGATTCACCCTCAGGAGATTCCCCGGCCGCGCTTCTGTGACCTGAAACCGGTTCAGCCCCACGACGATCCGTTCCTTCTTTTCGATCTCCCGCTGGTATCGGTAGGCGCTGTCCTGGATCTCCCGCTGCACAAAGCCCTTTTCAATAGCCTCCGCAGCGCCCCCCAGCTCGTCGATCTTCCGGATATAATCCCCGGCCCGCTCATAGATCTCGCGGGTCAGCTCTTCCAGATAGTAGGACCCGCCCAAGGGATCGACCGTGTCGGCGACGCCCGTTTCATAGGCGATCACCTGCTGGGTTCGAAGGGCGATCTGAACGGCCTCTTCCGAAGGGAGACAGAGGGCCTCGTCCATGGAATTGGTATGGAGCGACTGGGTGCCCCCCAGGACCGCAGAGAGGGCCTGGAACGCCACCCGCACGATATTGTTCTTGGGCTGCTGGGCCGTGAGGGTGCAGCCGGCGGTCTGGGTGTGAAATCGGATCATCATGGACTTGGGGTTTTTGGCCTTGAACCGATCCCTCATGATCTCGGCCCACAATCGCCGCGCGGCCCGGTACTTGGCGATCTCTTCTAAGAAATCCAGGTGGGCGTTGAAGAAGAACGAAAGCCTCGGCCCAAAGGTATCCACGCCCAGACCGGCATCCAGGGCGGCCTGGACATAAGCGATCCCGTTCGCCAGGGTGAAGGCCACCTCCTGCACGGCCGTGGAGCCCGCCTCCCGAATATGATACCCGCTGATGCTGATGGTGTTCCACATGGGGACATGATCCCCGCAATAGGAAAAGATGTCCGTAATGATCCGCATGGACGGTTTGGGCGGAAAGATATAGGTGCCCCGGGATGAATATTCCTTCAGGATGTCGTTCTGGATGGTGCCCCTCAGTTTGTCGGCCGAGACGCCCTGTTTTTCGGCCACGGCCATGTACATGGCCATAAGTACGGCCGCAGGGGCATTAATGGTCATGGAGGTGCTGACCTTGTCCAGGGGGATCTGGTTGAAAAGGATCTCCATGTCTTTGAGCGAGTCGATGGCCACGCCCACCTTCCCCACCTCGCCGATGGCCATCTCATTGTCCGAATCATATCCGATCTGGGTGGGAAGGTCGAAGGCCACGGACAGGCCTGTCTGGCCCTGGTCCAGCAGGAACCGGTACCGCCGGTTGGATTCCTCGGCCGTGGCAAACCCGGCATACTGGCGCATGGTCCAATGCCGGCCCCGGTACATGGTGGGCTGGACCCCCCTGGTGAACGGATAATCACCGGGAAGACCCACCTCCGAGAGATAC
>JAUPKI010000446.1 GCA_030837545.1 Thermodesulfobacteriota bacterium
CCTGCGGTTCGCAGGATTTATTTGTTTTGAGTGCCGAAGTTGGGATCGCAATGGCATGCTTGCGGTGCAAAACGACACTGCGGATGCCAAATCTGAACCCTGAACCCTTGAACCTCTGAACGGTTACTGAATGAGTTTGGTTTCGAGATTTCTGTACGTTTGGGTCATGCCATTGGTCCATTCATGGTCTCACGGCTGTCTGTGCCGTGGCCATAGAAAGAGGTTCAGGGGTTAAAGCTTGAGCTATCAGTTAGCCACTGGATGCTCGGGCTTCCTGTTCTTGCTTTGCCCTATGTTTCCATGGGAAGGGGGAGAAGTCCCTTGCCATGATCCATTACTCACATATATCAGAAGTCATGGTTTTTGCAATAGAGAATCGCAGTCCTGATACCTGGATTCCTGGTGTGAATGGCAGAATGGCGCAGAAGTATACCGAAACCGCACGGTGGAGATTGAAAATTTACAGCGAGCGAATTTCTCGTTGCTTGCAGCGGGGTTAGCAAGCGAACTTGACCTGTAAGGAACTTTCCTGAAATTTGGGAGATTCTCCGCAGCTTGCTGCGGGGTTCTGGAATTGGACAGCGTCAAAAATATCTTTGAAAAGGCGTTTCGAGGTGGTATAATCACCTTCACAGTGTTCTTTTCAATAAGAGGTCTTAATCTGATACCTGAATCGCTGTGGTTATAATATTAAACGGCGCAATCAGTATGTTAGCCCTTATTCTCTGGTTTTGTGTCACAAAAAACAGGAAATCTGGTGCTCTTTGTGGCTCTGGCTTTGTGTGAGTCCCGCCTATATTGGCGGGATTGGTTGCGGCTATGCCGCCTTAGGAGGAAGAGATGAAAAAGCTGTTTTCGTGTTTCATCATTGTATGTTTATCCGTAATGATAGCGCTGCCGAATCTGAGTTTGGCGAGGCGTCCGGTCCCACCCCCTCCACCGCCGCCATACATTCCTGGGCCGCCTCCTCCGCCACCTTTGGTGCCTCCGCCTCCGCCTCCTCCACCCCTTTATCCTCCGCCTCCGCCCCCGCCGCCGGTTGTTGTAATCGTTCCTCCGCCTGGGGTCATAAGCGGGAGGGTGTCTATTACTGCAGAGTCATTAAAAGTCCGATCAGGCCCAGGGCGAAACTACGCTGTGATCGGGCGCATTTATAGGGGCACTGTCCTGGCATTGCATGGCGATGCGCCGGGTTGGCTGTATGTGATGCTGCCGGACGGCAGTTTCGGTTGGATCGGCACGCGTTTTGCTGTCCCGGTTCCTTAAAAGGAGGCTGAAATATGAAAAAAATCCTGATCACGGCAGTATTGCTGATTTCTTTCTTGTCTTTCACCGGGTGCCCGTGGCCGCCGCCCCCTCCTCCTCCGCCGCCAGGGGTGCTGTTCGTGCCGCCGCCTCCTCCTCCACCTCCTCCACCTCCTCCTCCGCCGCCCCCGCCGCCAAGATAAGCGTGGGCTATAGGTTTCAATGCTGCGGCGCCATTTTAGAGATGCGAAGGGGGAATGGACATGCATTGTTGGCAGGCGGCCCTTCGCCCGTCATGATGCAGATTCCAAACCAGGCTTGAGCCGAAGTCCGTTAAGGCAAGATACGGGATGCCGGGTTCTGGATACAGGATATCCAGGACCCGGGACCCGTCAGGCAGGGTCTTCTGGGACACTTTGAAAATTCCGAGCTGCCCCAGCATGTTTCCCTATCCACGACATGGCTATATGGGAAGGTCTGCGGGCACGTTTTTCGATTCCGTTGGCATCCAGGGGTTCGGCGGTCATTCGGTGTAATGAGAGAGCTCGTGGAGCCGCTGACTGAACCTGGTCAGCCTTTCGCTCGCCTGGGAGAGATCTGCTTCTGATTTACTGGAATGTACAAGGATGTCTTGGTTGATGATGCGGAGGGCATTCTCAAAGCTGAGACGGGAGACGGCTTCCAGGTGGTTGATGACGCCCTGTTTGTGAAATCTCTGGCCTAAGTAATTCATATTCTTCAACAGTTCGGTTTTATTCCCGCCGCGTTTATCGTTGGAGATAACCGCACGTGTGGCGATCCAGTAGGATTCGATGAAGGTCTTTGTAAAGGACGCCCAGATGGGCAACTGATCAAAACCGGATCGAGTTACCCTGAACCCATCAGGGAAAGCGCTTGCGGCAATATACGAGGCCTCCATAAAATAGCCGGTCGCCTCGTCGATCTTGTCCTTGACGGTGATCCCTCCATCATAAATAAACTCATAACGAAAGAGCTTTTTGAAGAACTCGTAATCGCTGAGGAGCGACCCGGCGCTCTTGATCTCGTCTTTTCCGGTTAGGAGGGAGAGGGCCACAAATGCATGGGACATGAAAGAGTGGACGATGTTGTTCTTGTAGTATTCGAGTTCTCTCTTTTTTTCATCATCCACATAATAGAAGACCTCTGACCCGCCGGTGTCCTCCAGGGCGTTGACCACGCTGCTCTTGACCAAAAGGGCAAGGATCTCTTCGATGGCCTTGTCGCAGTTAGAGAGGCTTGTGGCCATGGGGATCTGATATTTCTCAAGAAAGCGCATGAGGATGGCAACCGTATTCATCAACTCCTGAAGGTGAAACCCGCGACGGTGTCGGGTGAGGACGGCGGATGCCAGGAGGGCCATGGGGGTTACCAGGCTCGCACGGTTGATGGCGCGGATGAGATGAAAGGCCAGACGCTTGTGGGCCTTGTCCCCCATGTCGCCATGTCTCTCCAGATACTCTTTGAGCAGGAGGGGCTGGCCGAACCGGATATATATTTTTCCATACTTCTTTTTCAGGAAATGCCGGGTCCGGATCACCTGTTGAAAGCTTTCCTTTTTCTTCTCGCTCCCCCCCATTTCCTTGAGATAGGACTGTTCCTCGATGATGCGATCGTATGTGATGGAAGCGGGGACAAAGACCAGATCGTCGCAGTGCCCTTCCTTAAACGCCTGAATCAGGATAGACAGAAAGCCGATCTTGGGAAGGACCAGCTTGCCGCTTCGGCTGCGGCCCCCTTCAATGAAGAATTCCAGGGGATGCCTCTCCTCGAGGAGGGCCGTGATGTATCTTGTGAACACCGTTGCATAGAGTCTGGCGCCCTTGAAACTCCTCCGAATGAAAAAGGCGCCCGATTTTCTGAAAAAAGGCCCCATGGGCCAGAAGGAGAGGTTTTTGCCCGCCGCGATCCGGGGTATGTGCATGTGGTGCTGGTATAGGGTATGATTGAGGACCAGGTAATCGATGTGGCTTTTGTGGGACGGGACATAGATGACCGGGCCTTTCCTCCCGCATTCCCTTACGGTGGCCAGTTCGTTTGGATCCACGTCAATCCCCTGAAACATCTTCTTCCAGAGCCATGTCAACACGATGTTGGCAAATTGGATGTAGGCGATATTGTAATCGGCAGCGATCTCGTCAAAGTAGGCGGCGGCCTCTTTTCTCACGTGCTTCCGCCGGGCCGAATTCCCAGAGGATTTGGTTTGAATAGCCTCCATAACGATTGGGTCTTTAAGAACTTTTTCCTTGAATTGCTGTTTTGACTTAATGACCGGTCCCAGGATCACCCGCTTCTGCTGGTCAATGCTTTCAAGGAGTATCTGTCTGACCTGCATGGCGATCCCTTCCGGGGGATCATCTGGGTCATGGGCCTTCAGGTGGCTCTGCAAATCGAGAGGGGTCCCGAAATCGATGAAGGCCTGACGGTTGTGCCTGAAGAAGAGGATGATCTTTCTGACGGCCCCGGGCTTGTCTTTGAATCCAAAAAATATGTCGAAGAGGTTCGGATGGTCCTTTTCCGGGGTCTTCTTGTAGAGAATGAGCTGAGGCACCAGGTAGATGGGCCGCTCGGATTTTTTTTGGGTTTCGATAAGGAACTGAAGCGGGTCCTTTTCTGCGTGAATGAAGTGTCTGGTAAACCCCTTGGGGTCCACCAGGCAGATCAGCGCAGGGGTGCCCTCCACAATGGCCCTTTCAAGAAAGCCGGTGCTATAGGGGTCCGGCAGCGAGCCATGTCTAAAGAGATAGGCCATCTGAAATTTCAAGATCCTGAAGAGCTGGGAGAGGGGCAGAATGAGGGACATGTTCAGATTAAAGGCGATTTTGGGGTAGGGGAGACGGCTTTTCCGGAACCGGTAATGGTAGAGAAGATAATCCAACTGTCCCCTGTATTTGATGGCATAGACAACGGTTCCCTGCCGGTGCATCTGCTTCAGAGATTCCGTCATGTTCGTATTGAACTGAACGCGCTTGAAAAGCTGGTAGAGCAGCCTGTCTAAGAAAAGGCCAGGCTTATGGTCGAGAATAAATGGATAAAGGGGCCTTTCATCTGACATGGGTTTTTACCTCGGGAGCGATTTTCGTGGCGTGCTGAAGATCACTATTGAGCAACCAAGACATTCTACAACAGTCAGGCATGACTGACAAGGAGCAATCGTTAATAGGTTCAGAGGGGGATAACCTTCAGTTCATGGGTCAGCAGTTTCATAATCCCGATATGAGCGCCGCTTTGCCATAGGCGGGGCTATTTGTGAGGCATTCTGGCGAATGGGGCGATGGACGATTCATGGCGGTTGACAAAAAGGATTGTATGGTTAAAAATAGCAGAATACGCACACAGGATGCGCTTGATAGATTGAGGGGGTAATCATGTATACACCTATGATCATATCCGGGCTGACGGTGGATCCCATCACAAACAGCCCTATTGTCATCCTCAAGGCGATTGACGGGGATGCCACACTGCCCATTTGGATTGGATTGTTAGAGGCCACGGCCATTGCCAGTGAATTGGAGGGCGTCAAATTTTCGAGGCCTATGACCCATGACCTGCTCAAGAATATGATGGAAATGGTGAATGTGGAGGTCAGCAGGATTGAGGTATGCGATCTCAGGGACAACACCTATTATGCTCTTATCCACTTCAAATTCAATGGGAAAGAGATGTCGATCGATGCCAGACCGAGCGATGCGATTGCCCTTTCCCTCAGGCTGAAGGCGCCGATCTTCGTGGCCGAGGAGGTCATCAGCAAGTCCAGCCGAATTGACCTGAAGGCTGAACCCCAGGATAAATCGGAAAAAGGGAAAAAGTGGCAGGAGATTCTGGAAAGCCTTAACCCGGAAGATTTCGGAAAATACAAGATGTAACCGCACCCTGTAACGGACCCTTTTTACAGGTCATTGCGAATTCGGGAATGAGGAATTCAGGAATTAAAGACGAATCGGCCATCTAATTCCTTAATTCCTGAGTTTGCAATCCCGCAGTTTCTTTTCTGCGTTCGCAATCCATTATAACGCGTTCTCCAATTCAACGATTCAATCATGTTCTCCGGCCAAGGGCGGGGCGGTCTTTTTGTCTGGCTGGGTCTATGCCATGGCCAGGCCACTCAAATGGACAGGTCCCACCGACGATGAAACCTTTTCCCAGAAGACAGATGTTCAACTGGATCGGAGGGGCTGTTGTCCTCCTGTGGGTGCTGACAGTCGGGTTCCTGATCCAGAAAACTCACTTTCAGAAATCTGAACAACCTGATAAAATATCATCTAAAACAGTTACGGTCAAGGAAGCAGGACGTGACTGGATGGAGATCTATCTCAAGGATTCAAAGGTCGGCTATTCCATGACCCAGATAGATCCCCTGGGGGACGATTACCTGATATGGGAAGAGGTGGTCCTGAACCTCAACCTCATGGGCCAGGCGAGCGCCATGCGAACCAACATCCGGTCTCTTGTGGATCGCGGGTTTCGGTTGAAGCATTTTTCCCTCAGAATCGAGTCTGGGATTGTCCGGTTTCAGATGTCGGGAAAGGTGGACAGCGAGCGGATGCGGATAGAGACCGGCGAGGGGAAGGAAAGAAAGACCCATCTGATTCCGTTGGCTGGTCCCCCAGTGACGGGCGCCGCTATGTCGCTCTTTTTCAGGGGTCGGCCATTGAAGGCAGGGGAATCATTTTCATTCCTTATGTTCGATCCGACAACCATGGCCCAGAAAGGGGTCACGGTCACCGTGGCCGGAAGGGAAGCCC